>CAYPST010000026.1:0-38930 GCA_964413425.1 uncultured bacterium | reverse complement strand
CCGATGGCCCCCTGGATCAGGTATTTGACTGCCGCTTCAATCCCGGACTTATCACCCAGGTATGCCACCAGCGCGTATGAGGAGATACAGAGGATTTCGAAAAAGACAAAGAGGTTGAATATATCTCCGGTGAGTACAACCCCGGTAGCGCCTGTCAGCAGCAGCAGATAGAGTATATGGTACTTTTCCGTAGCCCCTTCCCTGATATAATCCAAACCATAGACAGCTACTAACAACCCCAGTAAAGCGACGAGCGCAGAAAAAATGACACCCACCGGCCCTGCCACCAGATTAATGCAGAACGGGGGCGGAAAACCTCCGATAAAAATAATGATCGGCTGCTCCATCACCCTGGGAATCAGGATCAGAGAAAGTATTAAATTAAAACCAAGAGCAATAACCGGGATATATTGCGCTATCTTTTGTGACAGAAGACCGAATAAGGGAATAGCAAAAGCAAGCCCTAACGGCACAGCAATGAGAAGAATCGGGTTTACCATCTCTGCTCTCGTATTTTTCGAAGATTAAGGGTACCAAAGTGTTGATACAGCCGAATGGCTAATGACAGGGCAAGTGCCAATACCGCCACTCCAATAACAATTGCCGTCAATACCAGTGCCTGAGGTACCGGATCAACCATGCGGGAAGGCTCCAGTCCAGGACGGGAGAAAATGGGCGCAGTCCCCTGCGCGATATATCCAACGGATATGAGAAAGAGATTCACTCCGGTATCCAGGATAGCGAGTCCTATAATTATCTTAATCAGATTGCGCTTGATCAGAATGATGTACAGCCCAATAAATATGAGACCGAACGCCCCGATATAATAGATGTAGTTTTGCAAGAAAATCACACGCTTTCCTCCATCAAATTATCAATAACTCCGGCCAATTCTGAACCGACCTTCAACCCGATGGCGATATAAATAATCGGGATAGTCCCTCCGCTGAACAGTAAGCCCAGTGTTCCTTTCGGCAGATAGTTGGATAGAAAATAGTGTCCCCCCACCAGCAGCCCGACCAAGCCAATTAGGACAAAAATTAATCCGCCGAGAGATTCTGCGGTTTTCATCCCCGTTTCTGCTACCCTTCTTCCCCGACATCCCAAATAGACCAGAAGATAGGCGGAAGCGACGATTGCGCCGCCCTGAAAACCACCGCCGGGAGTAAGATGACCGTGGACAAACACGTACGCCCCAAAGAGCAGAATCAACGGAAAGAGAAACCGGCACCCGGTGTAGAGAACGAGGCTGGCCCGCTCGATATGGAAGGCGTTTTGCTTTCTGCGGCTGGACAATGCGGCTCCCAACCCGACAGCGGCAACGAACAGGACTGTCACCTCCCCCAATGTATCAAGCCCCCGGTAATTGATGACCACAGAGGTGACCATATTGGTGGCGCCGGTCTGTTCTCTGCCGTGGTCAATATAGTAAGCGCCTACTTTTGTCTTCAGTATACCAAAGGGGATTTTAATCAGGCATAAACTAATACCCACTGCCACTGCGGCGAGCAACACAATGCTTATGAATTTCCTCATTCTTCCACTCTCTCTGTTCTTCGTATCGCTACGATAAAAATGGCAGTGACCAATGCCGCCCCGATGGCGGCTTCCGCCATAGCCACATCAGGTGCCTGCAGAAAATAGAAAAGAATCGCCGCTATCAGACTCACCAGTGCTGCAGCAATCACCGCATTCACCAGATCTTTAAACATGGCGGCAGCGATAGCCCCCATCAGCATGAGCACTACCAGCAAGGTAATAAAGATCACTGTTCCTCCCTGTACTCTTCAAATTCTTCGGATTTATCAATGACGGACCCTTCCCAGAGTGGCACTCCACTTTTCCGGCTCGCGCGACCCAGTGCATGGGCAGATATCGGGTTCGTAATCAGAATAAAAACAGCAATAATCAATGTTTTAAAAAACCAGGACGGTTCCATTATTCCTATCCCAATGATGGTAAGGAACGCACCGAGGGTTGTGCACTTTGTTCCCGCCTGCAATCGGTTATAGATGTCGGGGAATCTGAAAACACCCAGACTCCCCAGGAAAAGAAACACCACTCCGAATCCGGTTACAATGATCCCTGCTAACTCCATTATATCCCCCTCTCAAAATACCTGGCGACCACAACTGTACCGACAAAGGTCAATACGGCGTATACCAGGGAGACGTCCAGATACACCCTTCGTTCCAGGATGAATCCCAGCAGCACCAGTAATGCGACTGTCACCGTGGCGAACGTATCAACTCCGACCATTCTATCAGCTGAACTAGGTCCCCCCATCATACGCAAGAAGCAGAGGATGATCCCCACTCCTATAAAGGTCAGGAAAATAATCAACACCACATTCATAATAATTCGATCTCTTCCTTTTCGTTGATGCTAAAATCGAACATCATATTCCTATCTATGGCTCTCCCGCAGACATCCTGACATCAGTGAAAGATCTTTCTCAGGTACTTCTCAAATCGTTCCCCGATAATCCTGGTCGCCTGGTCAACATGCTCGTCTTTTATGTTGATCCAGTGAATGAGAAGCATATCACCGATAATATCCAGCGTGAAGGTACCAGGTGTTAACGTGATAGAATTCGCCAGTATCAGCTTGGCAATATCCTGCTTTAATCCGGTTTTTATGACCACGATCCCTGGCCGTATAGGCATTTTTGGATGAATCACCCGATACGCAACGTCGATGTTTGCAATAATGATCTCCTTCAGCAGCACAACGTGATAAATACAAAAATATACAATTCTCCTGACGCTCAGGGGAGGCAATCCCAATTCGGCATAACTGCTGCTGAGTACGACAGCAAGAATGAGGCTAAACAGGATTCCGATGGTGAGCTCCTGCCAGTGGATACTTGAGGTAAGCGCCAGCCAGACGATGACCAGCAACCCAAACATATACAAAAAATTTCTGACGCGGTGCGTCCCATTCTGGGGTATCCTGATCATATAAAATTCCTCTTTTTAAACAATTAAGATGCAGTACAGCCTCATGTATGATGATTACTCTCAGTGTGTTTAGAGCCAATCGTTTTGCTTACTTTCACAGTTGAGTGGGCAATACCCAATTTTTTCAGCAGCTCCCCGGACAGGCTTTATTCACTGACCGGTCGAGAAAAGATCTATGTATCCATTCTCTCTCTGTTCGCCTTAGTGAGATTATGTGTGGTTCCAGATTAAGTGATTATAGACCAGGCACTCTTTTACAGATAATAAACCAACCGAGCCATTTCAGTCGCCAGATCCACACAAGTAATCTGTACGTTGTCAGACGTGATCAACTGGCATGGTGCAAAAGACAAGATTGCCTTGACCCCTCCCTGCGCCAGGCGGTGTGCAACTTCAGAAGCAGCGGACTCCGGTACGGCTATAATCCCCAGTTGGATGCCCTCGGTTTGCAGCTTACTCTCCAAATGAGCCACATCCTCAATCGGCACATTATTTATTTTCTTTCCTATCTTGTCACGATTATTGTCGAACGCGAGGGTAATCTTGAAGCCTTCTTCTTCAAAGCCAGTATAATTAAGCAGGGCCATCCCAATATTCCCAACCCCGATAAGAGCCGCTTTCATCAGGTTATCAAGATTCAGGATATGTCGGATTTCCTGGATCAGACGATTGACATCGTAACCCACTCCCCGGGTTCCGAACTCGCCAAAATAAGAGAAGTCTTTCCGGATGATGGTAGGTTTTATATGGCAGGTTTCTGCAAGCTTCTGTGATGAAATTATGTCTTTTCCTTCTCTGGCCAGACACAGCAGTGCACGCAAATATAGAAATAGTCGACCGACAGTTTCTTCTGGAATAGTTCTGGATCTCATTTTGTGATTGTGTTCACATTCTCAATTGGTTTCAATTTAAAGTGTTTGTTCAGGGGGATCAAGACAAAATTTGCAGGTTACCATATTTTTTTGACGTCCCGAATTTCTGTTCTGGACTTGACCTAACATACTAAGTTAATTGCGCTGTGGGGAAATTAATATTTCGAGTACTCTATGTGATCGTATCCGGTATCCGGTTGGTTATCACCGATTTGAAATATCCTTTCAATCATCTGACGCTAAAAGAACCATAATAGGTCGCTTCATCAAGGATCAGGAGGGTCCGGTCGCGAGAAATCTGGTATCCGGGACATAAGTGAATCTTCCGACTTTTCATATCAGCGGTGCATCTCCCAACATCTCCTTCCATCTATCATACTATCCCGGGCGCTCAGGATGCATCCTCAGAGGTTAAAGCATTCTGTACGGCCGACCTACCATTAGGAATGTATCGTTGGAAAATATTCTCGATTGGAGGTATTCCTCTTGCTTGTGCCTTTTTTCGTATTTCACCCTGTGATTCATCATAAGTTGGACGGACTTCTTTATATATGATACCGCAGGCAATACCGGTTTCATGCGTGATCAGTTCTATCGCATCCATTTTATTCCCGGGATCATATTCAAATTTTTCATCCAGATAATAGACCTGTTCTCTGAGTTGTTTGTTTTGCTCAAGACCACAAAACGTACGACAGGGACTCAAAGCATCAATGAAGGCAAAGCCTTTATGCTTGATACCCTCGACAATCAACCCGGTAAGATGTTTCAGATTACTTGCATATCCTCTGGCTACAAAGGATGCCCCGGTGCCCAGCATGAACCTAATCGGCTCAATAGGTTGATCAACACTTCCATAGGCTGATGTTTTTGTCACATCACCGACAGGACTGGTTGGCGACAACTGCCCTTTGGTCATTCCATAAATTTCGTTGTCCATTACGATATAGGTCATGTCGATATTGCGGCGTGCCGCGTGCGGGATATGCCCGATGCCAATGCTGAACCCATCCCCGTCACCGCCGGTCCCAATCACGGTGATCTCCGGATGCGCCATTTTTACACCTGTCGCCAGCGGTAATAGTCGGCCATGTACCCCATTGAATCCATAGGTCGCCACATATCCGGGCAATCGACCGGAGCAGCCAATGCCGGAGATAACGGCAACCTTTTCCGGTGGAAGCTGCAACTGCTCCAAAGCGCGGTAGAGGGCATTCAGGACACCAAAATTGCCACAACCCGGACACCAGATAGGATGAACAGTGCTTTTATAATCATTGAATCTGTATTCTGTTGTTATGGTATTCTCAGACATTATGTCAATTCCTCGCGGATGGTATTGTAAATTTCTTCCACACTAAAGGGAGCGCCTCCGCTTCGAGCATAGGGTTTTAATTTTCGATCTCCAAACCGCATGAATCCTTTCAAATATTTATAGAACTGCCCGGCATGGGAAAGTTCTGCAATTATAATGGTTTTGAGCGGCTGGAGATATCCTTCCATCTTTTCTTGTGCAAAAGGAAACAGGATTTGCGGAATCGCAGCACTGACCGGGTATCCATCATCATTGAGTCGCAGCACCGCCTCTTCAATGGCACCTTTCGATGATCCCCAGCCAATAATACCAACTGCAGCGTCTTCCGGTCCATAAAACCGGACAAAGTTTAATTCCTCGGCAATGTATTTATTCTTTTTGAATCGTTTCTCGTTCATTCTGGCATGGATTTCCACGTTAGAAGTGGGAAGCCCGTACTCATCGTGTGCTATTCCTGCTGCCTGATACATGCCTCCTTTCATACCGGGAAAAGTAAAAGGTGAAACGCCGGTCTTCGTCATGCGAAACCGCTTGAAATCATGCAGCTCACCATCGGCTGCCAGCTTCCGTTTGTTGCGTTTTCTGAAGCCGTTTTCCCTGCTGAGGAACATGTCAGGCGGGAAGCTCTCTATGCGCTGGCCAATGTATTGATCCGATAGAATAATCACAGGGATTTGATATTTTTCGGCAATATAAAACGCTTCGATTGCGACGTCAAAACAATCGGCCACGTCCGCCGGGGCTATCACCACCCGATTGGCGTCCCCATGGGTGCCAAACAGAGCCTGCTGCAAATCCGATTGTTCAGTTTTGGTCGGAATACCGGTACTCGGTCCTCCCCGCTGTACATCCACAATCACAATCGGGAGTTCTGCTGCGGATGCCAGTCCTAATTGTTCCGTCATCAGGGCAAATCCGGGACCACTGGTAGCAGTCATCGCCTTCTCGCCTGCAAAGGATGCCCCGATGATCATTCCAATGGCTGCTAATTCATCTTCAGACTGAATCATCGTGCCGCCGTACCTGGGCAGTTCCCGGCTCATCCATTCCATAATTTCAGAAGAAGGGGTAATGGGATAACCTGCGTAGAACCTGCACCCGGCATACAGCGCCCCATAGGCTATGGCCGTGTTCCCGTCCATCACCACCTTCGGCGCAGAGGGAGTGTATTTCAACGTAAGATTATCTCTTTTTTCCAGGTGGTTTCTCACATATACGCTACCGGCAGAGAATCCAGCCAGATTGGAATCCACCACCTTCTGTGACTTTTTCGCGAACCGATTCTGAATGGTTTGCCGAATCTCCTCCTTCGGCAGGCTAAAAAGTTCGGCCAAGGCTCCCAACATCACCATATTTTTTGCCAGTGTTGTTCCGGCAGTTTCTTTTGCCAACCTGGCGAGAGGTATATGATATGTAATTCGTTGGATATTTCCATCGAGTGGTATGTCCTTCTCAGTACTCCTGTCGTCCGAATCCTGAATAACCACTACCGAATTTGGGAGCAACATCTCGTCTCTAAAATGCTGAAAATCTTTCCAATTGAATACCCCCAACACCTGCACCCGATCACCATGAGAATAGAATGGATTCTCACATAAGCGTACCCGGCAGGAACTCTCGCCTCCCCGGATCTGAGGGCCTAAACTTTTGAGCATAATCGCGTACAATCCGCAGCTGGCGTGTGCGTTCACTAAAATTTCCCCGGCTGTAATAACCCCATCACCTCCGGAGCCAACCAACCCAATCACGAGATCATTACATTCCATTATAGTACCATTCCCCTTCCTTCCCGGGAGCATCATAGCCTGCACAGAATCCAGCTGCTCGTCCTCTTCGAGGTCCGAAACCTCCCGGTCCGGTACGATCTCCTCCTGGCATGATTATACCTCCTTCTCTTCTAATTAGTAATGAGAATCATTATCAAATATATTATAAAAATTTTTCGCCCCAAACATCACTACTCAAAAAACCTGTATTAATGATAATGATTCTCATTCTTATTTAAATTAGATCTTTAAACCCGGGTAGTCAATAGCAATTTTCAATACGCAGCTCAGAAAATCCCGACATTGTAAAACCGACGGGAACGGTGGTACTGCCCAATTAACCAGAAGAGGTTATTCTTTATCGAATATTAGAACAACCACCGACGTATTGATTCCTCTAATCAAACCATGGATATGCCAAGATGTGCGATGAGCCCCATCGACCGGGCTCCGATTTGACTCACGACAAATATGAACATTGATGTCAGTTACCGGAAGTTCCGGTACGGCAGGCCCTGGCACTACAAGTGAGTATACTGCCGGATGTGACTGAATACATTTCAGAAGTCCGAACACTCCTGCATTAGCAGAACCTTAACAACCAAAATCCACTGAATACACAGTGACTCGATATCTGTGATGATTAATGAGTTCCACATAGAAAAAAGAGGATTGTCAGGAGCGTGACCAATTCTGCTGTTCTTTTGGAAGAGCAGCACTCTTAACGGGAGAGGAGAACACCTGCCGCAGGCACCGCGGACGTGCCAGAAGCCTGGGGACTCGCGCCCGATATTGTTTATACGTCTCCCCGAATTTCGTCTCTAACTCCGGTTCTTCCACCAATAATAGAAAAGCGATGACCCATGTCCACTGCACGACAGTGATAATCAGGAATGACCAGAGATGTCCGATGAGCAATCCCAGGGAGGTCATAAAGATCCCGACCCCAAGGTGATGGGGGTGACGTACACACTGATAAATATCGGTGGTAACCAATCGTGTCGTACAGCCCCACTCCTCGACTCCACCTTCCTGACTCAGCAGCCGGCCGGTACGTTTTAACGGAAAGTGGGCCAGGATAATTCCCAGCAATCCAAGGACCCGGACAGAGATGGGAAAAGCAGTCGTCTGCATCGAGACATCCAGCACGATCCCAATGGCTATCGATGCCCCGGTCATCAGCAGCCAGAAGATCAAGCGTTTCAGACAGACCGACACAATACCTATACCTCCATTGGTTCAGCATCAGCGTATATATTACTTTTTATATTGTTTGGATTTATCCTTCACTCCTTCTTCTCTGGCGAAAAAACGGTCTCCATGGCAAAAATTCGACGCGACAGAGGTGAACACATTCCCTTGAACACGATCTTCCTTTACCCTTTCAAATTCCGTAAATAAAACCGTTCTCCCTCATACTCCACTTCCACCAGCTTCTCTTGATATAATAGGTCTTCAATGACCGTCCACTCGCCGCCGGTCTCTCGAAGGAGCCGGTCCACAGCGGACCGCCGCATGGGATGCACGGCGGTGATGCTGAGCAGATCCTGCTCCACATGCTGAGTGGAGGCGAATTGATCGCCTTCATACGCTACCAGGAACTCCACCTGGTCCAGTACCTCGCGGAAGACGTGAAATGCTGTATTCATCGCTTCCATATCCGGGGGTTCCACCCAGGATTCGGCAGGCGGCCGGGTGGGTACGGAGAGATAGGCGGCCGCCGGATGCAGATCCGCAATGAATCCGGCCGTCTGCTCCAACCGGGGCACCGTGTCATTGAGGCCTTTCACCAGCATGGTTTCGGTGACCAGTTCCCCCTGGTATTCCTGACTGAAATCTTGCATTCCCTGCAGCACGGAAGACAATTTCAGAGCTCCATGAGGGCGATTGATTTTTTGCCAGCAGTCTTCGTGCACGGTATCGACTTTCACCGAACACCAATTCGCGTGCTGCATATCCCGCCGAATTTCTTCCTGCCACAGCAGGGAGGCATTTGAAATGACCGCAACCGGGATATCAAATGGACGCAGATTCTCAATGTGATATCCCAGATTCGAATCCAGGGTCGGTTCACCGTCCGGGACAAAAGTCAAATAATCGACGGGTTCACCCTGCTGCTTGAGGCGGGCAATTCCTGACTGCACGGTTTCGGCAAACTCCTCTACCGAATAGAACGGCTCCCGTTCGATCCGGAGCCTGCTGGTCCGGCCCACCTGACAGTAGACACAGGAATAGCTACAGATCTTGGGAGGAATGTTATTGAGACCGAGACTCCGGCCAAGCCGGCGGGAGGGCACCGGTCCGAACATTAGGTCCGGTGCAGACTCTTGAGAATAAGTCATCGAAGGTTTCCTGTTTCCCATCACTTTCTAATTTATGAGTCTGTTTAGAAAACGCCTCGCCCGAAGGGATGCCTTCGGCAAAGAGATCCCGTGACGACGGGACAGAGATCGCTCCGAAGGAGAGCCTCTGGCTCAAAGACCGCCCCAACGGGATCCCTTCGGGACAAAGGGCGCAAAGAAATAATAAGGATTCATACTGTCAAACCGAAAAACATCTTTGGAGGCATCACATATATTTAATAAACAGTTGCCCATTCAATTACTTTCTGTTTTTTACCCGTTTTTTAAACACTCTCAATTTATAGATGATCTTGCTCTAAAAAGTAAAGAGCTTGTGTGCTTATTCAATGAGGATATCCGAAATTATATTGAACCATTTTATATTTTTATGAAGATATTATTTGAAATATAATTCGTGTCCATTCGTGTAATTCGTGGTTTCCATAGCAGTCTCATAGATACTTCCGAAAATTAAGCACAAATCCCTGCACCGGCTGCTCATCATGACAGAGCTGCTTCCTGTGAATGCTCTGCAATCGAAATCCGGCCTGTTCAATTTCCTCCCGCACCTGAGAGAGGGTGCGATCAGCCAGGCGGCCCAGCGGGAGATCATCTTTGCAATGCTTCGGGTAGACCGAGAAGAGTCCACCCGGTCGCAAGAGCCGCCGGAATTCCTGATAATATACCGTTCGGTCCTCGATCAGATGCATCACATCATACGCCAAGAGCGCATCCAGGGAGGCATCCTGAAGCGGAATGGGCAGCTGGCCATTGATAAGCAGCGGGACAATGGGCCGGATCCCTCGATGAAGCGCCTTGTTGTGGATAGTTTGCAGCCGGGTACGATTCGTATCGACGGCATAGACCACTCCCTCCTCGCCAGCCACCACAGCAGCCGGCAGCGCATAATGCCCGGAACCGGCGCCAAAATCCAGCACCCACTCTCCGGGACGCAGCCCGATCATTTCCAGAAATTCCACCCCTTCCCGATGTTCCCAGACATCCGGCCAATCGCCTGCCGGGACATCATGTACATTTGGCTTAGTCTTCACTGAGGTATACCTGTTCACTGTTGTGCCAGTTCTTTCAATTGTTTTTTCAACAATACTTTTTTCACAGGAGAAGCGTGATCGATAATCAACCGGCCGTTTAGATGATCGATCTCGTGCTGCATCACCCGGGCTTCGAGCCCTTCCAGATCACGGTGGACTTCTTCCCCATCCGGATTTAATCCCTTCACAGTAACCGCAAAGTTGCGATCTATGTTGACCAGAATGTCCGGCAAACTCAAGCATCCTTCCTCCAGTTGATCGGTCCCTTCCCGTTGAATAATTATGGGATTCGCCAGCGCCAGGAGGCCCTCTCCTATGTCCAGAACAACCAGCTGCTGCAGGAAACCAACCTGGGATGCCGCCAGACCGATTCCCTGGTACCGGTACATGAGATCGGACATTTCTTGCACCAATACTTCCAGAAAACCATCAAACATGGTTACCGGCTGCGCCCGTTCGCGCAAAGCACTGTCCGGATAAATCCGTAACCGCAAGGATTCTTTATTCATGCATGAGTCCCTTATACACACGTTTACATTTATTCAAGCGTAATCACCTGTCCTGCTCCCCCCGGCATGCTGGTCTCGGGATATCGCTCCCGGATTTCCGAGGTGTACCGGGTACAATGTGCCGGACAGATCAGCTGCAGATCCCGGAACAGGTCGAACTCCCGGAATCCATGGAAGCCGCCGATTATTCCATACACTTCACCGAATTGTCCCGCCGCCGTTAGAATGTCCCTCATGGGAGGATGCGAACAGCCCGTCACTATCAGGACACCCGAGGTGATCTCGATGACCAGGGAGTGTTCAATCCCTCCCAATTCCCCGGTTGAATAAAGGTGGTCAGTGAGCGGTTGAGCATCATCAACACGAATCAACTTCCGAACATCTCGTATTCCCCGAAGGGACATCGGCACATACACATCCACCTCACGATTCTCATTCAGAAAGTGAGACAGCCCGCCGGTATGATCATAATGGTGATGCGACAGAAACACCGCATCAACAGACTGCGGATCAATCCCGAGCTGCCGCATATTCGACAGCAGAATGGTCCCGTTGGCCCCGGTGTCAAAGAGGATCGTTGGAATGTGTACTCCGGTAATCACACAGGCAAATCCCCAGTCGGCTTCCAATGATTCCAGAGCCACTTCATTATCATACACGATCGTCAGCCGGAGTTCGTTCTTGCCCGCACTCATCGTATCATTCCTCATAGAGCACTCACCCAGAATCCGTATTTTTACAGGTTTTGCAGTACCCGTAAAAATGGATAATATGATCATCGATACGGAAGTGATATCGCCGTTCCAACCCGGATTCCACAATCTCCAGGAATTTCTGTTCCGCCTCCATGAAGTCATCGTAATTCAGAATCTTCTGACATTTTTTACAGATCAGATGATGATGGTGTCCCGGTTCCTCCGGCCCCGGGACCATTTCATACCGGGCCTTGCCGTCCCCGAACTCAAATTTGTGGAGAATCCCATACTGCACGAAGAGGTTGACCGCCCGATACACCGTGGCCATGCCGATAGATGGTTTCTCATCATGTGCCTGCAGATAAATCTCTTCCACCGTGAGATGCCGCTGGTGATTCAAGGCCAGCACAGACAGGACTACATGCCGTTCAGTGGTGACTCGTAAGTTGTGCTTCCTCAATCTTGCGGTATACCAGGGATCACTCATAATAAATGATAATGATTATCATTCTCTTTTCGCAAGATAGTGTATTTTTCTGCAGAAGTCAATACATAATCCGATTCCACCCTACTTCGATTGGAACAGTTTTGGAAAAGACATTGACACAGACAGGACGAAATCCTATTTTATTGAGAATAATTATCATTATCGATTATGACGGAGATCACATGAAAACCTATCTGGAATGTTACCCCTGTGTGTTACAGCAAGCCCTGGAAGCCGCGAAATTTGCACATTTAACCGAATCGACCCAGGAAACAATTCTGCATCAAGCGATGACCTTGCTGCAGAATATGTCGCCGGGAGTCTCTCCCCCTGTTATCGGACAATACATCCATCGCATGGTGCGCAATTTCTCCGGAGAGCGTGATCCCTATGCCGAGGTTAAACAGCAGGCCAATCGGGAGGCACTCGCGTTCCTCCCTTCGCTCCGGAATGAACTCCGAACAGCCTCCGATCCACTCGAAATCGCCATTCGGTATGCAATCGCCGGTAATATCATTGATTTCGGGGCACAAAATGAATCCATGGATATTCAACAGGAAATCAAGGGAGCCCGGGCGGCTCCCTTCGGACGATGCCATCTCGAACAGTTCCGGGATGCGGTGAACTCGGCCAGGTCCATCCTCTACATCGGAGATAACGCCGGAGAAATTGCCTTCGACCGGCTGCTGGTCGAACTCCTGCAGAACCTCTCCGATACCGCCATCACCTTCGTTGTCCGGGGTTCGCCTGTACTGAACGATGCAACCATTGAAGACGCTCAACAGGTGGGTTTGGACGACCTCGTCCCGGTCATCAGCAATGGCAGTGATGCCCCCGGCACCCTCGTCACGGAAGTGAATGACACGATTCGGGAACGCCTTGCCACGTCCGATCTGATTATCGCGAAAGGCCAGGGAAACTATGAAACGCTCAGCCATCATACCTATCCCCTCTTCTTTCTCCTCAAGGTAAAATGCCCGGTCATCGGTCGGGATATGGGCGTGCCTACGGGACAATACATGCTCGCCAGCAACGCATCTCCCGACCGCAAACGATCCACAGCATCTGCCGGATAAGGTAAGACCAGTATCGACAAATGAAATCCATTCTGAAGGTGTTGAACAGCTACACTCATTGATCCGTATATTTTTTTTCTTTATCCTGCGGATTCTGGGAATCCTGGCGATTCACTGTGTCCTTGCACAATAGCAGCTTCTCCAATTCATAATGGCGTTGCCTGAGACGTAACTCAAACTATTCGATTTCCTGTGCTCCGAGTAGGGACACAGGCAGATCTGATAATCAGTGCCTGTGGTTGTATGCTACCTCTGCTACCCAAGCAACCTCATAATTTTCCCGGCAATAGCATCCATTTCTTTTGCCATGGCAGAATCCGGCTTTTCTAAGACAATCGCAATGCCTTCATCTGCCAGCTGACGGGCGGTAATATCCACCGGTAGTGCTCCGAAAAAATCCACTCCCAGAGTCTCTGCCTGTGTTTTCCCACCCCCGGAACCAAACAAATCAATAACGGCACCACATTCCGGACAAACCAATTCCGACATATTTTCCACGATTCCGATCCTGGGAATCTCCATCTTCTGGGCCATCCGGACTGCCCGCCGGGAATCAATGAGGGACATCTCCTGGGGTGTGGTCACAATCACCGCCAGATCGGGATGCATCTGCTGGGTCATGGTAATCACTTCATCTCCGGTACCGGGTGGTAAATCCGCAATGAGATACCCGGTCTCACCCCAATCGGCCTCTCCTAAAAATTGGGCGAGTAACCGGGATCGCATAGGGCCCCGCCAGATAACCGGCTGATCCTCGGTCAGGAGACTGGCAATTGAGATCACCCGGACCCCGTGATAATCCAGGGGCACAATCCGTTTTTCCTGCGCCAGCAGCTGCCCGCGTAAACCGAGCATTTTCGGGACGTTGGGGCCGGTCACATCCGCATCCAGAAGGCTGGCGTTGACACCGTGTTTCTGTAAACTACAGGCGAGATTCACACTTACCGTGGTTTTTCCCACACCTCCCTTTCCGCTGAATACCACTATTTTATGAGGAATCATCGCCAAATTCCTGCGAACTTGCTCCTCCAGCTCCTCATACCGCTGTGCTTGCTGCTGCTTTTCCATAGTACTTCACCCTCGATATTTTTCTCTCGATCCCATGTCCCTTTCTTCACGCTCATCCCTTGGTTGCTGCCGGAAACTCTCTCACCATTTTCCCAGCGATACTGCCTCAGAGCACCTTCTGTATCATCCCGAAAGTTCAGCCAGTGAGAATCCGGCTGGCGTCGTTTTCCTGCCAGCAATTAGAGTCCTCCGGGAGTTCGACAGACGTTATGGCCCCCGGATCCAGGATCAGTCGATCCCCGCTTCCCAGCTGAGAATACAACTCCCCTACTTTTGATTGCGCTTCCGCCGGAGGAGTTGATGATGATACCCCCCTTCCCGGAGCATTTTAGACCCACAGGAAGGACAGGACGCCTCCTGACATGGAGTGCCACGCCGATGCGGAGTAGTTGTCCCGCATTTAGGACAGATACACTGTCCGGTTGGACCCATGGCCTGCCATTGATCTTGCTGCCGCTGGTTCCTCCCACCTGAATCGGTTGCCCGTCTTCTTCCTCGACCCGACCCACGTCCTGGACTGTTTTGGAACTTCCCAAACATTCTTATCACACTCCTTCATTGAGAATTATTGCCTTGCCTTCTATTCTATGATTCATAACCTCCGCGATTGACCGAAATCATTCTTTATTGTCGGGCAATATCTTTCTACTCTGTTTTGACCGCGATTCTTCTTCCGGAATATCCGCATCAATTCAAGAATGTTCTCTCTGATCGGAACCGTTCGATTCTGTGATGGTATGCTTAATCCGATTGTTTTCATCGACCAGGACAATCCTGGGCGAGATGCGCGAACTCGCCAACTCGAATCCGGCAATGATAATGGTATCGCCCTGCATCACATGTCGGGCTGCGGCCCCGTTTAACCCGATGATTCCTGAATGCCTGGCGCCCGGGATGACGTACGTCTCAAACCGTTCACCGTTGGTCACATTCCATACATGCACTTTCTCGCCGGGAGCCATTCCCACGTGCTCCAGTAATATCTCGTCAATCGTGATGCTGCCGGCATAGTGAAGATTGGCATCAGTCACCGTAGCCTGATGAATTTTGCTGCGTAAATACCACCGCATTGGCCTCTCCTCCCTCAGAGTTCGAGCATCCGGTCCAGAGCGCGTTTCGCCCGCACCCGGATGGCTTCCGGAATGCTGACAGGATACTGCATCTGTACTAATGCATCTTTAACACGCTCCAGCGTGATAGTCTTCATACCGCGACAGATGGTTCCGACCGGATAAAATGTTTTCCCGGGATTGTCTCGCTTCAATGGAAAGAGCAATCCATCCTCCGTCCCCACGATAAACGACTCTGCCTGCGACTCGCTGGCATAGGCGATCATCTGGGCCGTGCTCCCCACGTAATCGGCGAGGTCGATCACCGCCGGCGTGCATTCCGGATGCACCATAACCTTCGCTTCCGGATGCTCCCTGCGTAATTCTTGAATGCGTTCCGGCCGGATATTTTCATGGACGTAGCACCATCCATCCCAGAGATGAATATCCTTGCCGGAAACCGAAGCGGCATAGGCACCCAGGTTCCGGTCGGGGATGAAAAGCACAGGGCCCTCTCCAACTGATCGAACAACATCTACCGCATTGGACGATGTGCAACAAATATCACTTTCCGCCTTCACTTCGGCTGTGGTGTTCACATAACTCACTACCGTGGCATCCGGCATCTGCTTTTTTCTGGCCCGGACTTCCTCACCTGTGGCCATATCCGCCAGTTCGCATCCGGCTTCTTTCACCGGGAGTAAAACAGTCTTATCCGGATTGAGAATCGCTGCTGTCTCTGCCATAAACTGCACCCCGCAAAAGACAATCACCTGCGCCTCGGTTTCCACTGCCTTCCGGCTCAAAGCCAGGGAATCCCCCGTGAAATCCGCCAGCGCCTGAACTGCATCTCGCTGGTAAACATGGGCAAGGATAATCGCCTTACGTTTCTCCCGGAACTCCTTAATCTGTTCTACCACTGTGGTCTGCATTTTCTTAGCCGTGCTGCTTTCGTTCGGGACAACGCCGACTGCATGAACACTCAAAGGAATACGCCCTTTCTACCGAGGATCAGAGTGCCATCTCCGAGAATTCCTCTGCCAAGATGGATACTTCCCCCAATGCATAGACTGAATCTGCATCAGAGATTTTGAAATACCGGATCTGCTCTGATGGCTGAAGCCCCACTGTTACCACAGAAATATCCGGAGTGATCTCTTTGGTGAAGTGCATACAGAGTTTAAGCGGAATCGGAATATGTTCTTCACAATGCAGCAATAAAGTTTCCAGGTACTCAAAATACGTGGCGTTGTTCACATGGCCATTGGAATCGAAATCGGAGGATCGCACGCGGACCTCAACTGTACATTCGACAGGAATTTCCCGGGGACTTGTCAATTGGTGTAACTCGTGATCGATCCCGGTGGTGCGGTCCAGCAGAGAACTTTCAGGAATCTGCGGATGGTTCCGGCTTAATTTTCGCCGGGATAAATCCAGGCAGACCCATTCGCTCGATGCCGCTGCCACCTCTTTCCCCCCGGCAGTGATTTCAAACTCTCGATTCATCGTAATCTTCGTGAACCGGTGTATCCAGGTAGAAACATCGAGCTGTTCATCATACTCCGGAAAACGCGATAACCGAAGGGCGGTCTTCCGCACTGCCCAGGCATACCCTGAACGTTGTTGTTCACGCGTATCGGTTCCCAGGAGTTTCCAATGTTCGACCGTCGCTTCGTGAAGTAGTCGAAAGAGTGCACCCAGTTGAAACCGGAAATGCCAATCCACCTCGCCATACCGGATACGATGATTCATGGTGTAGAGCACGTTCATCCTCCCTTTCTGGATCTTGATTCAAGAAACAACAAGGAAAACGCCAGGGAAAAATTTGGAAGCAGAGATTGGAGAGCACCGGAAAACACGTTCCATAGGAGGAACACCTCCATAAAATGTGAAGCACCCGGCAGGTATCACCGGGGTGCTTCTGTCCATGAGACAACACAACAAGGAGGGGGTATCGTCTCATGTGAACAGTCCTTTTCGCTTAATGGTTACTGTAGTAGTTCGTTCTGTTTCCTGCAATCAAGGTCACCTAGCCATTGTTCACTGATTATGATCCCGCTCCCTTCAATTCTCGGTCTCTTTCAGCCATACGGCCCGTTATTCTGCTCCGGCTTCCTGTTTTGCCGTTAATGATAATCATTATCATATCAGAATAAAATTTTTTTCCGCCAAATGCTATCGCTCAGTGCCAGAGTCGCAGTCATCTTTGAAGCTGCCATACCAGTAATAAAACGATCGTTTTTCTGTCTGCGCATTTGTTCTCCTGAGGACCCTCTCTTCATCCGGCAGCTCCCATTACCAATAACTCCCATTCTCTTATTGATAATGATTTTCAATATCGATTAAATCTATTATACTATTATGTCCTTGTCAACATGAAATCGATAATTTCGAAATAGCCCGGAGATATCTCCCCGGGCATTTGTAATGGCGGAGGTGGAGGCATTCTCCCCACCGGATCCCTCTGGGAGGACCCCCAGGGGTGTAAGCCCGGCGGCTTTTCCCCCGAGCATGTTCAACTGCGGAGGTGGAGGGATTCGAACCCCCAAGGGCGTAAACCCGGCGGTTTTCAAGACCGCTGCCTTACCAGTTAGGACTACACCTCCATACCTCGTATTAATTTAGCCATATCCGGATCCTGATACAATGTTAAATTCGAAAGTACGAACAGCCACAGATCGGCACAACTTGTCCCGATTCATCGGAAGATAACCACAGATACTTATTCTGGTGATCCTGTGTCCTCATGGAATTTTACCCCCCACACACTTCTTCCCAGTACCCACAGATCCTGCGTCCAAAATCGATCCTTCCCTATTAACGGTTGACAATTGACCGCGAACCTTTTCTGTTATGCCCGACTTAAGTACAGAATTCCCCTCTTTACCTTATGGCTCCAATGTCGCCCAGCACTTGCTTCTCACTTTTGCCTTTCGCCGTTTGCCTTTTCTTTATCTGTGCCCATCTGTGTAAATCTGTGGCCTGTTTTCATGGGGGCAGGCCGGGGGAACTCACCCCCTCGGTCCCCCTCTCTTATTACCCTACCCAACGTCACCGGCCTCTCAAGAGAGGGGGAAGGTGCATTGGTGACAGTTCTTCATCTTCCGTGTTCCGTTCTGATTGTTCTGTTGTCCCTTTCATTTCAGAATTCACTTGTCACTGTTACCTTCTGCCTTTTGCCATTGATCTTTTCAAAGTTTTTAAATCCGTGTACATCATCTTTTTCTGCGTCCATCCGTGCGCCATTCGGGGTGGGGTGTCCCGTCCAAATTCGCGGGATTCCGGAACGTCCGGTTTCCCGCGTCGCATCCCGGAAGCGATCGATGGTATCGCTCCTTCCGGGGCAACATAAACCGAGTACCATACACAGCAAGGAGGTCTCTCATGACCAATAGAGAAGAGAACAAGTTAACCATGTACCGGGCGGTGCTGAATTTCCTGAAGAACAGCCTGGAAAAACTGGCGGTGATTCCGGTGTTCGCCTCGCTGGTGGAACAGTATGAAGAACTGATCAAAGCCATCGACGCCCGGCAGGATGAGCATCAGACCGTGGCCGAGGGCGCGTCCACCCATAAGAAAACCGCAGAGGATGAGCTGATCGATGACGCGGTCTCCCTGTGCAAAACGAGTTATTCCTATGCGGCAGCGCAGGGCGATGAGAAGCTCAAAGCCCGCTTCAAAATCACCGAGTCGGAACTGACGCGGATGCGGGATACGGAGCTGCTGGGCCGGGTCCGGTCGCTGCACGATCTGATAGAGGAACATCTGTCCGATCTGGCAGGCTACGGGATCACCGAAGACATGCTCACAGCATTCAAGGATCGGATCGACGCCTACGAGGATGCCCTGGATTCCAGGGAAACGGTCTCGGGCGAGAAAACCGCCGCCCGGCAGGCGCTCACCGACGCCTTCAGGGACGTGAGCGAGCTCCTCTACGAGCAGATCGATCCCCTGATGGAAGCCTTCCGCACAAGAGATTCCCATTTCTACAACCAGTACCAGGCCGTCCGCACTATCAAGGACCTCCGGTAGCCGTTCCATCCACTCCTTCCTCCCTCCCCCGCGGCGGCGGCATGTCGCTGCGGGGCGGGGGTGAGCCCGGCCGTTTACGGCTGGGGTGTCCTCAGCCTGTTGATGAGATAAACCGCACATACGCCATATTCAATAACTCCACATCTTCCTCCCAGTCCCAGAGGATGTCGACATTCTCCTGCAGGTAATTATTGGCGATTTCTTTGGCTTTATGAATATCCATACTGCATGAAGTATCAAGAATTTCCTCGTTATCAGAGTAGCTGCGCTGGCAGATTTGAGCGAGGTCGTCTCTGATTTCATAGTTCTCGTCAACAAAGATGGTGTACATATCAAAGAGAAATTCTTCCTCGGCTTCCCGTTGAATGCGGGAGCGGACAATATAATTGAACTGAAAACCCTCGGTTCCGGCGGATGTTTCGTTTGTTATTCGACGAAACGTTGTAAACCCGCCAAAGCTGACATCCCCGCAAGCGTGGATCATGGCATTGACAAAGGGATGTCCGAGTCCGAAAAATTCCAGATCCGGATCGTCAATGGCCTGTTCTCTGTTAAAGGTCACCTTCTGATATCGGTCCTCTATGGCTGATGCATTCTCATCTTCCGTGATATCATCGGGTGTAATGAAAGTGAGGAGGCCATCTTTGGTTTTAATTCTTCTGTTGCGACGTGTTAAAAATTCTCTGGTAAAGACTTCCAGATCTTTCAGTGTTAATTCCGTTTTCAGGTGCTTCTCGTAGGCATCGAATGAGTAACTTGACACGTCGCTGAACAGCTTTTCCGTCGCCAGCTCGTATGCCTTCTTTGCGCGTTTCACGCCGAGATCGATCTCTGCTTTAGTCTCTTCTATATCCCCTTCGACAAATGCTCTCTGATATATCGACTCGTAATCGATCTCGTTTTCCATTTCCCCGTACATGGTTGCTGCTATTTCCTGCCATTCTTCTCCGGTTACCCTGGAAATGGCTTTCGCCGCACGCTCCACCTTCTTCTCTATGTAATTATAAATTTTGTCTTCAATGGTATCTTTGGTACGGAAATTATAGATCTGCACCACTTTATTCTGGCCATACCGATAGATTCTGCCAATCCGCTGCTCCACCCGCATGGGATTCCACGGCATATCATAGTTAAACAGGATATGGGAGAACTGCAGATTAATCCCTTCGCCCCCGGATTCGGTGGAGACCAGAAAGTGCACAGTATCGTCATTTTTAAATTTGAGACGGTTTTCCCTTCGTTGGTCAATATCCAGATCGCCGTTTATTATGGTCACACAACCACTGCCAAATAATCGCTCAAGGTGGGATACTAAATGTGTCTGTGTTGTCCGATATTCGGTGAAAATCACAATTTTTCGTTCTTCCGGATTCTGTAATTCCTGGAAGATCCGGTCGATGAAATGAGTCAACTCTTCGGTCTTCTTGTCCTTTGCAACCGGGATATCCAGTAACCGTTCTATTTCCTGGATTTCATTTTTTAGAAAGACATCACCGTACTCAAAAGCCAGCTGACGTTCGGCGTTTTCTCCTTCAAACCGCTCATCCTGAAATTCATCACGACGATCCTGGATAATCTGTTTTTTATGTTCCAGATTCACTTTTCGATTCCGAAGGGAGTTTTTTATTGCTGCGGTGCTGCTGGCGGCAATTTTCAGAAAGGTAGATAATACAAAGCCAAGCGCCAGTCTGGAGCGTTTGTCGGTGACACGTTCCAAATAGGAATATCCGCGCTTAATGTAGTGGCGGACCTCCTGATAAAACCGTTTCTCATCATCGAACATCTCGAAAGCATAGGAATGGGTATTCCGTCCCCTGAATACTTTATGGCCGGAGGCATCGGTGACCTGCATTTTGGGAGTGCGCAGGATATATTCATAGTAGGGCGTTTTTGAATCATCTTTCAGGTTCCGGAATAATGGCAAATCGGAATGGAGCAGGGATGAAAAATCGATATTCTCATCCAGCAGACTCACCATGTTGATAAACCGGGAATGGTTTTCTTCCCCTTGATGAGGAGTGGCGGAAAGCAGCAGCAACGCATCGGTGAAGTTTTTCAGATCTTCGGCAAGTTTGTAATTCTCCGTTTTATCGATTTTCTTGCCGTACTCTCTTGCACTCAGTTTATGGGCCTCATCAAAGATAATCAGATCCCACTTCCGGTTTTCCAGGAGTTTCGCTTTATGCTCAGGACGCTTCAGGGCATCGATGGAGGCGATGGCTGTGGTTTTCAAATCCCAGATCCGGGGATTGATGGTCTGGAAATCCCGGTTAAATATTTCGAAAAAGGTCCCGAATTTTTCCTCCATCTCTTCTTGCCACTGGAGGGTGAGACCGGCGGGACAAACGATGAGCACCCGGTTTGCCACGCCGCGCTGATAGAGCGCCTGATAGATAATTCCGGCTTCGATGGTTTTTCCCAGTCCCACCTCGTCCGCCAGCAGGAAGCGCCGCCGGGGATTCTTCACCACTTCATAGGCGGTAAAAATCTGATGGGGAAGTAATTCTGTTCGGGTATTGGAGAGCTGCCCCCCTTTGTTCTCCGTGAGAAACCGGGCCGCCATCTGGCGGAGGTCGAACTTCCAGGGATCATCGATTCGTTCAGATGCGAATTTTTCCAGCGGAGACGGGATGCGTTCCGCTTCCTGCAGGTTCAGGAATTTGGTATGTGCATACAACGGGGGGCGGCTGAAGACGTGTGGAACGTACTCCACCTTGGCTTTACCGTTTTTGATCTGGAGAATGCGGGCTTTGCCGTAGGCGTGGAGGTATTTATTTTGGGATATTATGGTATCATTTTCACGAAAGGGCATAGTTTCTCTATTGTTCTTCTTTAGCCCAAATAGTTAACAACAATTCATTTTCAAGCAATTGGTATTCCGGTTTCCTGCCGGAATGCTCTTCACTCAGTGTAAGAATCCTTTTCACACCCTCCCCTCTTTCTTCGATATAATACCTTCCGGTTTTTTCACTCTTAATTTTTGATAAGAAGGATACTAACAATTGATTTCTTGTAAACTGCCTGTAAGGAAGTGACTCCAGTGTAATAGTATTTGGCAAATCTCCGGGGCTATACAGTTCTAGACGATTATTAAATAAGAAAAGGCGGATTTTAGAACCTGAAATGGAATAATCTCTGTGTGCTACTGCATTTACTATTGCTTCATGTACAGCCGATAAATTGTACTGAGGAAAATCTTTGCGCCCCACATCCTTTTTAGCCGGTTTTAACATGAATCTGTCAACGAATTCTACTGCTTCGTCAATCTGTTTGTCAATGGTACCCACAATCTTCTGGCTTGTTACAAGGTCATCGGAATCCTGTTTTTTCCCCCGATACACAGCTGCTTCAATAAAACTGGATTGTAAAAACTCCTGTGGTTCTTCTCCGAATACTAATAATCCTGCGATAGTCGGTCTCAGGTTCCCTTCCTCGTCTTCGCTCAGAATCCGAACATTTCTCATAAAATCTTCTATGGATATGGAAAATTCATTATCATAGACTCTCTTCAATTTTTTCACATTAATATCTTCTATATCAGAATCTGAAACCACCATTTCATCATATACAAAACTCTTTCCCCGTTGCTGGAATAACCGGGCCAACTCCGGTCCGGACAAATCTCGTTTTTTTGATCCGTCTCTGATATACCAACGTCCGCCAGAGGTCTGGTGAACATAAGGACTTGGTTTAATCTCGGCAAACATGACCGGTACTTCATCTTCTGCGGGATTCGGTAACAGTTTTTTCCGCAGCGTTAAACGGGCGGGAGGCTCACAATTATTTGAAGCGATATTCAAAATCCATTCTTCTACAAGATCCAGATCATCTTTTGATATTCCTTGAACAATTCCATCATCATCCACTCCCAGCCAGATCTTTCCTCCCTCCGCATTAGCGAAAGCTGTAATCTCTCCAGCCATGCTTTCGGTATTTGGCGATCTCACTCTGGTACCACGGATTTCTAACTCTTTGAATTCATGATAAGAGTCTTCGCCCACTTCCAATTGTTCCAATAATTCTTCAATAGTTTCAACCATTAGTATCCGTACCGCTCTTTCCTCAGACGGAACGCTTCCTGACTCCCTTCCATAATCAAACTTACTTTCTCTTTAATTTCATCTTTATCAATGCTTCCCATTCCACCGACTTCTCCCATTTGTTTGTCATTGACCTCCAGGGTAATAATCTGCTCGGCATCTCCGTTTACAGGGATATTCGCATTATGGGTTGCAATGATAATTTGCCGTTGAAACTTTTTCTTTCTGAGCAAATCGACCACCACATCATAAATATATTGGTTGTCCAAATCGTTCTCGGGCTGGTCAATAATCAGCGGTTGATCTCCTGCAGAAAGCAAAAGACTAAGTATAGCAGTGCTCTTCTGACCAATGGAACCCTGGCTTATAGGTTTAAATTCGCCTCCGGGTGTCCTGACCTGTGTCTTCACTTCATCTTCGGGTAAAAAATATTCCATCTCATCAATTCGAAACTGTTCGGGAGTTTCGAGAGCGCTAAAATAATATCCAGTTAAAGAATCAAGACCATGTTTTGACAGGAGGTCGGCGACTTCAGATTCCTCAGGAGATATTCGATCCTTTTTTTGCTGAGAGAGCTCAATATCCGATTTAATCTGTTGGAATAACGTATGGAGTCGTTTTTCGACATCTTCTTCAGATTGAAAACAGAAATCCACCAGCGTTTTCCAATCACTTTCACGGATTCTTGTGCCTCTGAACCAACCTTCCCATTTCATTTCTAAACTTTTTCTATCGTTAAAGGGAATAACTGAGAACCGTATGTCAGCGTCTTCCTTTGCCAGATATTGTGCAATGCTTTTTCGGTCTTCGATCCTCTCATTATGAAGTTCAATCAGCTTTTTCCTCTGTTCCTTTATTTCATCGTCCGTTTGCTTAATCTCATCCGTCAGATTCTCCAAACGATTTACTTCTTTTTTCAGCAGTGCACGTCTTTGCACCATTTTCTCATGTTTGTCAAACGGAATCCCTTTATCTTCAAGTTCCTGTAGTAAATCCTTATAGGTCTCCTCTATTACCTCCTTTTGTGGCTCCCAATTTTCGTCCTTCAAATTAGTTATTTCTTTTTTGAATCCATTCCATTTTGTAATCAATTCATCAATTTCATTTGTAAGTTCTTCAAAATTGCCATGAATTTTTTCTGATATTTTCAGTAATACGCCAGAGGCATTTTCCTCCGGTTCAGTCAACCTTGTTTTCGTTGATGTTATATCTTCAAGAGTGTCAGTCAACAGTTCAATGATGTCGTCTATTACTGTAAAATTATTTTCTAACCACTCCTGTTCTTTTTGTAATTGCTGGTAATTCTCCAGAATCTGCGTATTACCCTCCTGTTCTAAATAAGCAATATCTTCCTTTGTTTTTATCAAATCAGTTCGTTTTGACGGGAGTGAAGACTGCTCTTCAATTAATCGGTCTCTCTTATTTTGCAGTGTCTTTATCTGTCGAATAATATCTCGTTTCTGTTCTTGGAATTTCTCACGTTTGTCAGCATCGATGAGCAAATCAATCTCCCTGCGCTGTGCAGCCGGGTCTTTTGCTATCGACGCAATTTGCTGCTGTGACAGAATGGTCGGATCAAGGATGCTTTTAACATCTTCGAACGGAATAGGTTGAGTTTCCGCATCCTCATCAATCTTGTGGAAGGATTGCTCCGTTCTGCTTTTTTTCATTCTGTAGGTAATGCCATTCGAGACAACATCAACCGTGAAGACTGAATCGTTCAAAAAAATTCCGGGAGTCTCTCCGAGGTCTCTTTCCTCTTTGTCTTGCAACATACTGGCTACTTGAGCATATATTTCTTCTTCTGATGTGGAATTGTCATCTTTTATGATAAAATCGCTTTTCCTGTCTTTCCCCGCCAGGTGACGAATCGTTTCCAGAATCGAGGATTTCCCCGATCCGCGTCCACCAATTAACGTATTCAGTGACGGATTAAAACATACTTCAACATCTTCAAAAAAGTCGGTGTTCTGAAGTTGTATCCTCTTTATGAGGGGGTAGTCGCTTCTGGGATGCCCCTCATTCATACGCCGTAATCGTGATTCGGGATCTAACAAGGCTAAACGAATACCTTCGAGATCGCGGTTCTCAAGTTTAAGCCAGGAAAACCGGGTGCCAATACCTTCAAAATCGTTCGGATCGGATGCCTCTAACAAAGGCCAGTGTTTATTCTTCCGTATTTCATCCTTTCGCTCTTTTTCCATACTATCCCAGTCCCATCCTCTCCTGGCAGCGTACCACCTGCAGATGTTCTCTTGAAACGCTTCGGGCAGTCTTTCGAACGGTCGTTTGGTCTGAAAACCGTGCCACTCTTTCCGGTTAATCGCTAATTCCCGTAATTTACCCTGCGTTTCTTCCCAGAGATCACTTCTCCAATATTCTTGATAAGAGCCTGTTTCTTTAGCAACTCCCTGACTTGAAGCGGAATGCGCAGGTATGACCAGATACGAAATATCCCGGTCACCTGTTGGTGGATGGCACCATTCGGAAAGAGCAGATAAGAATTCGGAAATAGACTTGCCTGTTGGCTGAGGTCTGCCATCTTCATCAAACGGCTCCCGGCTGCCGAATATATAACTAATAACGCCTTCAATATTTCGAGCTTCGGTTTTTTGAGAGAAAATAATCAGGAAATGTACATTACGTTCACTTCCAACGGATAGTTCAACTCCAGGCAAGATGGCTGTGTAATGTTGCCCTTTTTTCTTTTTCTCTTGAATAATTTCATCAAAGAACGGTTTCAGGGTCTTGTATCCCTCGATACTATTATGATCAGTTATCGCAATCAGATCCAGCCCTTCTTTACCATCCGCTTTATCACAGGCTTCGATAAATGATTGCGCCACTTCCCGCAACCGGGGATCATCCTCTTTTTTAAAAGCGTCAATCACGCCCCTGAGATCTACCGGAAAGCTTTTCCCTTTGTCGAAGGGTGTATGTACATGCAGATCACAACGATACCATTGAGCTCCGTATGTTTTCTGTTCTTCCATCATAGCTATAAAGATACTCTTTTACATATGAATTAAAAAATTATTGTTAATATTCAGGAACTTGATATGCGCATACAGTAGGGGACGGCTGAACACGTGCGGGACACACTCTACCTTGGCCTTGCCATTTTTAATCTGGAGGATGCGGGCTTTGCCGTAGGGGTGAAGGTGCTGGTTCTGAGATATTACGGTGTCGTTTTCTTGAAAATGCATGATAAATATTTAATTATTCGTTCGGCTTATTCAAACTGACGTTATGTGGCAAGGCTCATAGTTCCTCCAAATAATTCAGCTCCTTTCTAATCGCTTCAAGATTTCTGGCATTAATACCGAACAATTCAGCGACTAATGCATCAATTTTGTGTTCCAATTACTATAACTAACATGATTTTGTGATTCTACCACAGAATGTACACGCTTAACCAGGCAGAACCCAAGTAAGTTTCTTCTAAAATTCGGAAATAACTAGAAAATAACAATCAAATAATGTTTGCTCGAATCTCCCGGTACAATTAACCGGTTAAGATCCGAACTGATGGTTTATGGATATAATATTCAACAATACGAGTCCTGAAGTATTTCTCTCTACCTTTTAAGGTGGACAGATAAATATTACAAAACGGTCAATTTACTGGATTTTTTTTGGGAGCGCTGTGAACGGTGCGTGAAGTGCCGCTGGGAGAGATGTGTTAGTTCTTTATAGCTTCCAGATCCCCACCCTGAAGAGTGGGGCTAATAATATTGACTGACCTTCTTTGCCCCGTCTGGCCTAGCCGTTTACGGCTGGGTTAAAAAATACAAAAAACAGAGCGGGCATTCACGCCCGTTCCACCCCATGGATTTCCAACAATCGCTCCAGCTCCTCCCGAGCGGCCGTCCAATGAATAGATGACCTTTTTTCTTACAATTAATGATTGTGGTTTTACCGGGTTTTATATAACATACGCAAGAATACCAAACCCGATGCCCTAATATTCCCAAAGAGACCCTCTCTCAGGGTAGTTCGTGGTATTTTTTTTTACCTCCGGACTGAATCTTCGGGTTGAATTTTATAGGCAGTATGTGAAGACAGAAATGGGAGACAAAGAGAAAAACTCTTTTAATACGCACGCGAATTTCCGTGTTACAACGTTGTAATGGATAGTAATAGTAAGTCGGCACTTGGGTAGCAAACGACAAGGAGGCGCACCAATGAACGGATAGAAAATTCCGAAACAGCCCTTACCATTTCCAACTCTACTTTAGTTTGCACAATAAACACCAACCAGGAGATTACTAATATGCAACGTCTCACTATTACGAAGCACAAGACTCTCACGCAGGAACAGTGGGAGAACTATAAAAGTGAGTTCCCGGATGATGAAAAACTGCAGGCTCTCACACTCGAGGAGCTGATAAAAAAAACAGACGGCGGCATGGTAGACTGGACGAATCCCCCCGGATTTGAGGACGCACATAGTGATTTCGAGGCTGCCGTTGCGATTTCAGATTGTGAACTGTGGATAGGCTACGTCGTTTTTGATGCGATCTGTCTGGCCGTTGGCGGGGTGGGACTACGCTCCGGTTTAAACAGGGGAGCCGCTGAAGCCGTGGCGGAGGCTGCTGAACCCGTACTTTCCAAACTGGAAACCACCATTGCAAAAATGGCCGCCGAAAAAGCGTCAAAATCGGATTTAGCCTGGGGGGTCTTCGACATCCTGAAGACGATTTGGTCCGGACAATGCCTGGGAGCCGTACTCTCTGCATTTCTGGGCAGCTTGACCTGGTACTACGCGGCACTGTATGGGGCCACAGCTATGGCAACGATTGTGGCGGCTCTGGCAACGGATGGGGCTGCATTTGTGGCAGAAGTTGTTATCGAGTTGGCCACCTTCGGGTTCCTTGTTTCCGATAGCGTGAATTGTGCGAAGGTCTGCAGCTGAAGGCCACGTCTGAATTGTTGCCGCTCAAGACAAAAACTCCCGATCGGTAAAAACAAGCCCGTGAATCCCCAGCAAGGATTTACGGGTTCAACCCTGATATACCCCCGGTGTGAACGCTGGAATTGGCGAAGATCGGTAGAACTGGGGAGATTTGTCATCCCGAACGAATCGTGCAAGAGACTTCCTGTTGGGAAATGATCCCCCTCTTTCACACCTGCTGCTATTCCTACACTCGCCGCAGCCGACGGCTTTGGGTGGCGTGGCTGTTCAGGACGAAGAGTGTGAAGGGTTTCCGGTTGCTTATGAGCCTTTCTGAGGAGATCCTTTCCCGTAAGGACTCCTTCGGAGCACTCCGCTGTACTGCGCTCCGTTCAGGATGACAGGAGCTTCGCATTGGCCTTTGTTTTGAAGTTTCTTCTTTTAAATAGCCCCTAAAGCCCAGGTATAATACCGGAGATAAGGAATGATATCCATCCCGACGTTGATTCGTCGTACAAGATAGAGGTGCTTTTTTTTGTGTTCTTCACGGTCCTTCGTGGCTTTTTCGGTCTTTGCGTTCTTCGCGGCCCTCTGCGGCCTTTGAGCCACAGGCTCTCCTTTGGAGCGTTTCAACCAATTCGTGAAAATTCGCGAAATTCGTGGTTGCTGTTTGCCGTTACTCCGCCAGCATCTCCAGCCACCGGATCATCAGGCGCACGCCAACGCCGGAGGCGCCTTTGGGGATGTAGGGCTGGTCTTCGGACCACCAGGCGGTCCCGGCGATATCCAGGTGGGCCCAGGGGGTGTCGTCCACGAATTCTTTGAGGAAGGCGCCACCGATGATGGTCCCGGCGCCCTGGTTTCCGATGTTCTGGACGTCGGCGGCGTCACTTTTGATATCCGCGCTGTACTCGTCCCACAACGGGAGCTGCCAGCAGCGTTCGCCGGTATGCTCCCCGGCGTCCAGTATCTGACGAATGACAGACTCGCTGTTCCCCATCAGGGCCGATGCACGGTGACCGAGCGCGACGATAGCGGCACCTGTTAAAGTGGCAAAATTCACCATGGCTTTCGGCGCGAACTCCTTCCTGACGAAGGCCAGGGCATCGGCCAGGGCCAGCCGGCCTTCGGCGTCGGTATTCAGCACTTCGATGGTTTTTCCGTTATAGGCCGTCAGAATGTCGCCGGGTTTATACGCCTTGCCGCCAGGCATATTCTCGGTGGCGGCCACTGCTGCGATAATATTCATGGACGGCTTCAGCCGGGCCACGGCGTGCATGATTCCCAGGACGGCGCCTGCTCCGCACATATCGTATTTCATCTCGTGCATCTTTTTGGAGGGTTTGATAGAAATGCCGCCGGTATCGAAAGTGACCCCCTTTCCGACAAACGCAACAGGCGTATCACCCTTTTTACCTCCATAATATTCCAGCACGATAAACTTGGGAGGTTCATCCGTGCCCCTGGCTACACCGGCGAGTGCGCCCATACCCATCTTATCGAACTCGTCCCGGTTATAGACCCGGCACTTGAACCCGCCTGACTTGGCGATCTGTTCCGCTTCCTCCGCCAGCCGGGTGGGGGTCATGATATTGCCGGGATGGTGGGCCAGATCCCGGACAAAAACCGCCGATCCGGCAACGATCAGGCCTTTCCTCACGGCATCGGACACCTCCTCTTCCGCCACGATGGTGCCTTTCCTGGCGGTAAATAGCTTGTCCTTCTCCTGGGTTTTATACTCGGTAAACTGATACGAGCCAAGCACCAGTCCTTCCGCCACCGCCTGGGCCTGATCCGCGATTGGTTCGCTCAGTACCTCCTTGCCGAACAATTCGACGGCGAAGTCGCGGATACGGCGGCTCTGCACCGTCCGGACCGCTGTCCCGGCCGCCTGACGGGCCTCATCGATGCTGAACTTATCCCGTGCGCCTAATCCCACTAACAGCAGACGTCTGACCGGCTTGGAATCACCGATCAGTATGACTTCCGTCTGTCCCTTCTCTCCCCGGAAATCCTCATTGCTCAAGACAGAGGTGATGATATTATTCAATGCATCATCCAGTGCCTGCTGATCCGGGGAGAGTTCTTTGTCCTCGAAAATCCCCAGCGCCAGCAGCGGCCATTCCGCCTCGGTCAGTTTGATTTGCTGTGATTCGACATTCTCCAGGTACGCCATAGTATTATCCCTTATTTTGCCAGTTGATACGATTGACTTTATTTAGTCTGAATAATTCAAAAGAATAGCACACAGATGAACACAGAAACCCCAGATGACCACAGATTTCAAAACAAAATTCGCGAGCAATGCACATAGGAGAGATAGATAGAAGATGGGGCATATAATTGCCTTTGGAGGTTTGACGTTCGCTATTTGTAAGAGGCGTGCCCCGAATGCATTGCTCTCCTGAGCTGTCTTAACAGGCATTTATAATTTCCATCTGCGGGATTCTGTGGTCTCTGTGTCATCTGCGTCCTAAGATTCTTTCCATTGCGAACGATAAAATTTATAGAAATTCGATTCAAAAATCATACCCTTTGCCACGCCCAACATATTCCGGTTGCTTGCCTTCCATGATTTCAGGAAACACGAACCGCTCATCCCGGAATCCTTCGCAGAAATGTTCACATCCGGAGAAGTTCATTACTTCTAATATTCAGTACAAGCATCTCTGACCCGGCTGCTTAATCTATGGGAAAAAATGAGTAGTCGTATGCAGGCAGCAGTTTTGGGAGACGTGTATGATGTGACAGATGGTATCTCCCCGGGCATGATTCTCTCACCTCACATGCCTTCCGCTTCCACCCGGTAGAGGAAACTCTGGACGATCCGGTTGAACTCATCCGGGGCTTCCATATTCACCATGTGTCCCACGTCCGGGAGCTGATGCCATTCGACCCGGGGGATGTCCGAGGCTAATTTCCGGGCAATCTGCTTGAAATCGGAACGGTCTTCCTCGCCATTGATCACACAGACGGGACACGTGAGTTGCCGGATACCTTCCGGATTGCCGAAATAGGTGTTACTCTGCAGATCTCCTTGCATTATAGGCTTCCCGGAGAACGAGGCAGCCATGGACTTGAGGAGTTGCGAATATTCCGTCCGCCGCCGGATCCCTTCGAACATGGGATCTTTAAACCAGTATTCCCGGAGATTTATTTTCAGGGCTTGCATAGATTCGGCTGTTCTCACCCGGCGCATCACTTCCTGCCAGGCAGAAGACCAGTTGTAGCCATTCAGTGCACTGGATGCCAGCACCAGTGCACTCACCCGTTGCGGGTAACGGAGGGTAAAATCCATGGCCACAGCGCCGCCCAGCGAGAGCCCTACCAGCACAACGGATGGCAGATGCAGGGAATTCAGCAAAGCAGAAACGTCGGCGACGTAGGTATCCAGTGAGTATTCGATATCGGGAGCATCTGAGAACCCGTGTCCGCGAAAATCCATCCCGAGTGCCATGAATTCGTCATTGAAAAAGGAATATTGAGCAGACCACATCCGGCTGTCGAATGACAATCCGTGTAAAAAGAGGACAGGCGGCCCACTGCCGTATTGACAGAAATGCAATCTATAATTCGCCAGCTCCAGATATAACATCACATAACCGCCTGTAAACCTTCATAATTACTTGAATTTCGACATTCATTAAATTATTATCTTAGCCGATAATATACTATGTATAACAGAAAAATGTAACGCGGTTCTCTTCCATGGCAACTTATTGGATAGGATCATTATATACGAAACGAACTAAGGTGCCGTATGAAGTACTCGTCGAAAGCAGGTCTCATTGGATTTTTACTCGGATTACTGGTTTTCACTGGTCCCCAGCGAATCATTGCTCCGAACCCGCCTGCACGGCTAAATGACGCCTCCTCAGGCGTCTATGCCGATCTCATGGAAAAATTGATCCGGGAAGGTCATGATCAGAATTATCTGCAGCGGATATACGCTCCGGATCAGAATATATTCTATCAGCGTCTCACAAAGATCAACATTGTTCAACGAGAGCGGGCCGAGCCCTACAGGCGCATGTACAGTCAGCAGGCCGTGCAATCGATTCGTGAGTTCCTGGCCGCCCATGAAGAGATCTTCAATATATGTGAGCAAAAATATGGGGTGGATCGTGAAGTGATTGCATCTATTCTCTTTGTTGAATCCAGGTTCGGTCAATCGTCGGGTGATAATCTGGTCCTGTACGTACTAAGTTCTATGGCGCTGGCACCGACGGAGTGGAACATCAAGCACTTGATCGAGGAATTAGACGGGGAAATGCCAGACCTTACACCGGCGGAGCGTGCTGAAAAGATCGCCTGGATACGGAGACGAGCGCGTGTCAAAGCGAACTGGGCATACGATGAACTCAACACCTTATTGCGTTTGCGACACTCATACCGTATCGAATCAGAACGCGTGAGAGGCTCATGGGCCGGAGCATTCGGCATCCCGCAATTCGTTCCCACCTCCTTTGAAGCGTATGCCGTGGACGGCGATGGGAATGGCACAATCGATATTTACACCATTGAAGATGCCATTGCTTCGGTGTCCAATTATTTATATCGGAACGGCTGGCGGGGCACCATCACCCGGGAAAAAATGCGTACCGTCATCTGGCGATATAATCACTCCCGGTATTACGTGGATCTTATTGAAGATCTGGCCGGGGCGGTCTCGTCATAAACACGGAGATTTTATTGACAGATTCTCCCTATTCGACATTTTCGGTGAACCGCAGAACCGCGTAATTGTCGAATGTCGAATGATGAAGTATCTCCTCGCCGCCCTACCGGAAACGGAGAGGGACAACCAGCCCTGCACCCGGTTTCGATAAAAGGGTACATATGCAATAGCCTTCCCACTTGATGAGGGGATGGGGAATTGTACTTTGCCGACAGCGCTGGAGGTCCCTGTTAGCGGTCACCGGCATAAGGTGGGCTCGCTGAGAGATATGAATGGTCATGGTCTGACCAGGTGGGATTTATAAGGGGGAATGACCTTACCTGCTATCCCTCTTCGACGCTCATTTACCTCACCCTCGTTCCCTCTCCTTCGCAAGGAGAGGGATGACCGCCCCGCTCTTCTCCCCGGCAACATCCGCGAGGAAATTAAGCGACGTCGAAAAGAAACAGATGGCCGTCCGGGTGACCTCTCCAACGTAAAGAAGCACCGTGAAAGCCCCTCTCCTTGATAGGGAGAGGGGCTTTCCCACAGGGATCCCTGCCGGGAGGGGTGAGGTCATTGTGCGCTCCTCCTTTCCTGGAAGGTTCCGGATGTCGGGCGGAGTTGTAAGAGAGGGGGACCGAGGGCGTGAGTCGTCTTCGCTCCGGTCGGGATGACTTGTCGGATGGATCTGGTGGAAGAATTGCTGTAACAAAAAAGAGGATGGCCCTTACGGACCATCCTCTTCTGAGTGCGAGTTCAGGCTACTCCCATAGGTCGATAGAAGGTTCTCACTTTCTCAGATTCACCATCTTTTCCGCCAGCTCCAGGACCCGTAAAGAATACGCGAATTCATTATCGTACCATCCGGAGACCTTCACAAAATTGTCACCGATTACTCTGGTCAGTGGTGCATCAAAGATAGAGGAACGGGGATCGCCGATGATGTCTGCCGAGACCAGCGGATCCTCGTTATAGCCCAGATATCCTTTCAGAGCGCCGTCAGCTGCTTCTTTAAATGCTGCATTGACATCCGCTTCCGATACCGATTGCTCGACCTGCACGACGAGATCCACAACGGAACCATCCGGGACCGGGACACGAAAAGCCATGCCATCCAGTTTGCCGGCCAATTCCGGTATCACCACGCCAATGGCTTTCGCTGCTCCCGTGGTGGTGGGAATCACCGACAGCGCAGCCGCTCTCGCCCTGCGCATATCTTTATGCGGAAAATCATGCAGGTTCTGATCCATGGTATATCCGTGAATCGTACTCATATAGCCTTGCATAACTCCAAAAGCGTCATGCAACACCTTTGCCAAGGGTGCAGCACAGTTCGTGGTACAGGACGCATTGGAAACAATCTGTTCTGATCCGGTTAAAATATCATCGTTGACTCCCAGTACGATCATGGCATCGATCTGATCTTTGGGGGGGACAGTTAATACCACCTGGGGCGCGCCCGCTTTGAGATGTTTCTCCAGTGGCTCCCGATGTCGGAACACACCCGTCGCTTCAATGACGACGTCCACATCCAGTTTTTTCCAGGGCAACTTCCCCGGATCCTTTTCCGCTGACACGGAGATTTCTTCACCATCAATCACCAGGTTCTGGCCACTGACTGAAACCTCGCCGGGAAATCGTCCATGAACCGAATCATATTTCAATAAGGTCGCCAGAGTCTGGGCATCGGTGAGATCGTTAATCAACACAAAATCAAAATCAATATTGCTCTGCTTTGCAGCACGCATAATTGTGCGGCCAATCCGTCCAAAACCGTTTAATCCTACTCGGATACTCATAACTGCACGGTCTCCTTTCCGTTTCATTTACCTATCATTTCAGGCAACAGTATGTTCACAAATTCCCTAAATATAGAAAACTGACCAATGAATACCAATGAAAAACTCTCACTCAGGTGGAATGTTCTTGTTGCTATAGTGATAGTTATTCCCCTACTTTTCACAAACCATTGCCGATGGAGTTAAGGGGAATCCTATGCATTATCTGATCATCGCCGTGGGTATCATCGCCGCATCCTTTGCGGCTATTTTTATCCGGCTTGCCGCAGAAGCACCGGCCTTGATTATCGCTGCCTATCGTCTGGTGCTTGCGACTGCTATTATGTCCCCTTTTGCCCTTCCCCGGGTGCGCCGGCAACGACAATTTTATACAATCTCAGCCATAAAATGGAACGTGCTTTCCGGCGTGTGTCTGGCGTTCCATTTTGCGACCTGGATTGCCTCACTCAAATACACGTCCGTTGCCCGCAGCGTGATTCTGGTTTCCACCAATCCCCTGTTTGTTTCCCTGCTGGGATGGATGTTCCTCAGGGAAAAACTTACTCTTCCTATCCTGAGCGGAATGGCATTGAGCATTACAGGCACGTTCGTGATGAGCAGCGGAGCCCGGCTCCCGATGGAAACCGGCCTGACCGGAGATGTCCTGGCACTGGCGGGGGCGTTTTTCGCCGCGGCCTACTTTCTCATCGGCCGGCATCTCCGGCAATCCATTACTGCAACAGTCTACTCGTATATCACTTATGGCTTTGCCGCCGTGGTTCTGGTCGGCATCACGCTGGCGGCTGACCTGTCCTGGACCGGGTATTCGCCCACCACCTACCTGATGTTCCTTCTCCTGGCGGTGGTACCGCAAATCATCGGCCATACCTCATTTAATTATGCATTGCGATATGTGCCAGCCGTTATCGTAGCCATTGCCATCCTGGGAGAGCCAGTGGTTGCCTCCGCATTGGCGCGTATTCTGCTGAATGAACCAATTTATCCGCAGACGGCGTATGGAGGCGTATTCATCCTGGTTGGAGTCTTTCTCACTGTCTATTCGCAAGAGAAACGCGATTAAAATCATTCTCGGAAAGGCTGACAGGCGTGGCTGAATTATGTATTATCAGATTGAGAGCGTTCCGGAGCAACTTAAACTTTCATGAGCCAACGCAGCTGGCTTTTTCGTAATTCCGCACCAGACAATTTATCTTTGCACAGATGGTTGGTACATCGACCCAGTGATACCGTTGACTCCTGGAACGAAGTTTTCCAGGGTAGTTGTGCGCACGGATCAGGAATTCTCTGCCAGGTTCGTCCGATAAAAAATCACCATGCAGGCGGTCACCGATTAATTTCTGAACAGGGATAACAAAATCTTTCCGATATCCGTGTTATCATACACGCCGCCAAATCGGTCTGCCTGTGGTCCCACGGCAAGAGCCGGAAGCATTTGCGCGGTGTGCCCTCCGCTGGTGAAATCCAGCTGTATCTGATCATTGTCGGCTTCTACCGCAACACCACCGGTCTCGTGATCCGATATCCACACCACCAGCACCTCCGGGTGATCCTGCTGATAATCCAGAATCCAGCGCAGCGCTCCCTGCATGTCTTTCATTTCAGCAAGGATGCCTTCCGCATCGTTATCATGAGACTCCCAGTCGACCTGGGATGCCTCGATCATCATGAAGAAACCGTCCGGATCATTATCGAGAATTTCGACTGCTTTCTGTGCCATAAGCTCCAGCGGCATCCGGCCCTCCGTTGCCGGCATCATCCCCGATTCGGCAAACAATCCGATAACTTTCTCGGTATTATCAGTGCTTAATTCCTCCAGAGATTCCCGGGTATCGACATACGAGTAGCCCTGGGATACCAACTCATTCACCAGGTTCCCCGATTCATCATTGGTCAGAAAAAATTGCTGTCCGCCGCCAAGCAGTACTTCGATTTCCTGCCGGGCCATCTGGCGGGCAATTTCCATTTCGTTTCCCCGGGATTCCACATGGGCTGCGAACGCGGCAGGGGTGGCATGGGTTATCTGGCTGGTGGCGACCAATCCCGTGGCTTTGCCGGCGGCTTCTGCCAGTTCGAGAACGGTTCTGGGTTTCGTGCCGTCCGGCAGCATGGCAATCATCCCGTTGTTCGTTTTTTCTCCGACAGCATATGCCGTTGCACTTGCCGCCGAATCGGTGATCAATCTGTCCAGTGAATGGGCGGTAAACAGCCCGACCACCGGAAATCGAGGAAACTGGAAATGGTTTTCACTGTACCGGAGTGCGGTAATATGTGAAATACCGGTACCGTCGCTGATCATTATAATAACCGATTGTGGCTGGGATGCCTGGTTTGCGGTTATTTCATTCGACTTAAAACATCCGACAAAGATGAATGAAATGAGTACAATACTGGTCAGAACCGCGTGAATCTTTTTCATGGTGTAATCCTCACAAATTTTCTTTTCCCCACCTGCAGTACGAATTGCTCTTTGATGGGTACGTTGAGTGTAAAATCCGCTATTTTTTCTCCATCGATGCGGACACCTCCCTGCTGGATCAGGCGTCGTGCCTGCGAATTTGAACTGGCCAGATCAGCACCGGTGAGCAGATCCACGATCCAGGCTTTCCCTTCGTCGTTCGTTTCCGGCGAGTATTCGGGGATATCCTCCGGTATTTCTTTTCTCTTGTGCACCAGATCGAACTGTTGCTCAGCCTCTTCCGCGGCTTTTTCATCGTGATACAGAATCACCAATTCTCTGGCAAGGCGCCACTTCAATGCCATGGGATTGATTTCACCGGACTCCAGCTGCGCCTGAATGGTCCGGAGTTCCTCCAATGGAATTGAGGTCAACAGCTCAAAATACTTATAGATCAGGTGATCCGGTATGCTCATTGTTTTCCCGTACATTTCGCCCGGCGGATCCTGGATGGCGATGTAGTTATCAAGGGACTTGCTCATCTTCTCATGACCATCGGTCCCTTCCAACAGGGGTGTGGTCAGAATCACCTGTGGTTTCTGATCAAAGGCCTCCTGAATATCCCGCGCCATCAATAAATTAAAGGTCTGATCCGTACCCCCCAGTTCCACATCCGCAGATAATTCTACCGAATCCATGGCCTGGGCCAGCGGATACAGAAATTCATGCACGCTGATGGGATCACCGGCCTTGTACCGCTTTTCAAAGTCATCCCGTTCCAGCATCCGGGCGACGGTGTAATGGCTGGCCAGCTCAATCACTTCCCGGAAAGACATGGTTTCCAGCCACTCCGAGTTATACACGATACGAGTTTTTTCGGGATCCAGAATCCGGGTGGCCTGGTCGAAATAGGTTTGCCCGTTCATCCGGGTTTCTTCCAGCGTCATCGGCGGACGTGTTCTGGATCGCCCGCTGGGATCCCCGATGGTTGCGGTAAAATCGCCCACCACCAGGATAACCTGATGGCCAAAATCCTGAAACTGCTTCAGTTTCCGGAGGACCACCGTGTGGCCGAGATGAATATCGGGCCGGCTGGGATCCAGCCCTAATTTTATTTTTAGCGGCGTTTGCGACTCGCGGGACTCCCGGATCTTCGTTTTGAGATCCTCCTCAGGGATGATATTCACCGCGCCTCGCTGATACACCTCCATCTGCGTTTCCACATCAGCAAATCTAACTCTCTCAGTCAAGTGCTTCGCTCTCCTCAGTTGTACTTTTTCATTGCGCGATCCATCTCCCGCCTGGCTTCCCGTTCCTTCATATCCTGGCGTTTATCATATTTCTTCTTCCCGGTGCCGACGCCGATTTCCACCTTCGCATAGCCGTCCCGGAAATACAGCGACAGGGGGATAATGGTGTTGCCTTTCAACCGGGTCTGCCGCTCCAGATCCCGGATTTGCCGCTTGTGCAGCAGCAGCTTCCGATCCCGCCGAGGATCCTGTTGATCATACAGACTGGTGTACTCATAGGGTTTAATATAGGCACCGATCAGCCACACTTCTCCTTCAATCACCCGGGCGTAGGCTTCCGCCAGACTGGCCTTCCCCTCACGCACGGATTTCACTTCACTCCCCTTCAGAACGAGTCCGGCTTCATAGGTATCAAAAATATGATAATCGTGTCGTGCCCGTTTATTTCTGGCGATGATTTTTACATCGTCTTCACTCATATATCCTCCGTTTAGCCAGAAAATTTATCCCGAGACTCCCCCAATATCAACATTAAATGTTGGACATCTATTTCGGAGCTCTTATATTTATTCCTTGAAAGAATGCCGAGGTGGCGGAACTGGCAGACGCGCTAGGTTCAGGGTCTAGTGACCGTCAGGTCGTGCGGGTTCGAATCCCGCCCTCGGCACT
>CAYPST010000025.1:15388-40170 GCA_964413425.1 uncultured bacterium | reverse complement strand
AGGTTTGGGTAGTGATATGTTCTAGTTTCTTTGTCCCGTCGTCACGGGATCTCTTCGAGGCGTTCTTTGCGGCCTCTGCGAACTTTGCGTTTGCTAAATAGACTCATTTCAATACAAAACCTGGGTGATTTTCAGGGAAATGTATAAAATATTTTGCTATTTTCGAATATTTCATGGATCATTTGCATAAATTTTAGTATGATCACTATATCGTGAGAGTGATTTTGCGCGATTGAAACAAGTGAAAGCAGTGATCCCCAAATAGAGGTTGGCGGGCACTTAATAAGCATAGACCTAATATTCGTTACCTTTAAAAAATAATTGTTTATGGGGGCAGATTGTTAATCTCACCTTGACAAGAATAATGCAGGTTAGTAATATAGAGTTGATTGCCCTTGGGTCAAATAACTTTACTTTGAACTGACGGAGGTAAAGAGGTATGAAAAAATTCAGAAATATTATACTGGCCGGAATGGCCGGTTTGTCCCTCCTGATTGCAGCTTGTGCGGGAGGTCCTTCTGAAGAGCAGCTGCAGAAATTGATTGAAACGCGCCGGGCTGCAGAGGCAGCTGAGGAGCAGTGCCAGGAACTTCAGCAGCAGAAACAGGATTTACAGGCGGAGCTGGAACAGAAGCAGCAGGAATTGGCCCGTGCAAAAGCTGAAAGAGCCCGTGTCGAACGGACAGTTAGCGAAGGAGGGCAGTAATCATGAAACGGATACTTACACTAGGTCTGGTTTTAGGTGTTTTGAGTCTCCTTTGCGCAGTGCAGATTGGTGCTCAGCAGGATTATGGTTATACTTCGGAAATGAGTATGGAAGAGTATAATGCCGAACTCGAGAAGTGGGAGCAGCGGCTGCAGGAGGCCAATGATTGTATTACGCAGGAAGAGCAGGAAATCGCCAGCCTGAAAGAGCAGATCTCCGGCATTGAAGACCAGATTGCCAGCATTCGCCAGGAGACACTGGAACTCCTGAGCAGGCAGTATGAAAGTATTGAACAGACTAAGCAGGCTCTGCAAAAGTACCTTGCCGAGCTCGATCAGCTGATTAAAGATCTGCAAGGATTACTGGCACTCTCCCCTGAAGAGCTCTTCCAGAGAAGTGCCGAGGTGGATGAACACGACAAACATCTGGAGCAATTAAAACAGAATCCTTTTGCAGCGCTGGATCAGGCCCAGGAAAAGATCGCAACAGCCGAGGATCTGCTTCAGAGGATCCGTGCGAAAATGCCGAAAGCAATGAGCGATGTCTACACGGTTATGCGCGGAGACTATCTCTGGAAAATTTCCGGGATGCAAGACATTTACAATGATCCGTATCAGTGGGTAAAGATCTGGACTGCCAATCGGGATCAGATCAATAACCCGAATTTGATTTATCCGGATCAGCGGTTTGATGTTCCCCGTCGATTGGGAGCTGGAAAGTATGTGGTTCAGCGTGGAGAGAGCCTGGCGAGGATCGCTGGTTACGGTGAGGTCTATGGCGATCCATTTCAATGGCAGAAGCTGTACGACGCAAATAAGAGAGTCATCATGGATCCCAATACGATTTATCCGCATATGATCTTAAACGTACCGCAAAACTGAGGTGTCGTTTTCTTTGTGAGAGTCTAAGGATTGTAAATTTTAAAAGCCTTCGGTTAGTATTAGCCGAAGGCTTTTTTTTATTAAAAGGGGAATTGTGCAGCACTAAGAATGCCGCCTGAACAAGAAATAGAAATTCCGATAATCGGCGCTGAGCCTCTGATGCTGCTGGGGGTGAATGATGCAAATCTTAAAGTGCTTACCCATAATTTTGAGACCTCTATTGTCGTTCGGGGGAACACCATTTATCTGAAAGGGCCTGAGATCGAAGTTGAGCAGATTGAAAATGTCATTACGGAAATGGTGTACACTTTGAAGAAGAAAGGCGCTCTGGACGAACAGGATGTGGAGACGCTTGTCCGGTTTGAAAAGTCTGGAAAGATGGACCACCGTGAAGAGGGGCTGGATTCGGTTATTCTCTTTACAAAGAATGATGTGATAAAGCCAAGAACAAAGGGACAGGAGCTCTACTGGAAATATACCAGAGAAAATGATATTGTCTTTGCAATCGGCCCTGCGGGTACCGGGAAGACGTATCTGGCGGTGGCAATCGCCGTTGCCGCGTTTAAGAACCGGGAAGTATCAAAAATTGTGTTATGCCGGCCTGCAGTGGAAGCCGGGGAAAGTCTGGGTTTCTTGCCAGGAGATCTGAAAGAAAAGGTGGACCCTTACCTGACTCCACTCTATGATGCATTATACGAAATGCTGCCGGTGGAAAAATTGCGGACCTTTATGGAGCAAAAGATCATCGAAATTGTCCCGCTGGCTTACATGCGTGGTCGAACACTCAATAGTGCTTTCGTAATTTTAGACGAAGCACAAAACACGACTCCTCTGCAGATGAAAATGTTCTTGACCCGACTGGGAGTGAATTCTCGTTCAATAATCACCGGGGATATAACTCAGATTGATTTACCGGAGCATCAGGAGTCCGGACTTATTCAGTGCCAGGAAATCCTGATGAACGTGGATGGAATTAAGTTTATCTATCTCTCACCCCGGGATGTTGTACGCCATCGATTGGTCAAGGATATTATACGAGCATATGACAATTATTCGAATGATTGAGGGTATTTTTCGGATGATTGCTGATCGATCAAAACAGAAACATCCCTGCAGTTTATAAATTCGTACCAATGAGCAACACATTTTCTTGGAGCATCATGACTATCATCGGGCGGGTGGGATGTGTCAGGTGTGTATCGCATGGAGGGGCACAATCGGGTGGAAGTATCGAGGATGTTATCGTATGGAAATTGCAGGAAAATTGTGCTAAACTGGATTGATGAAAGAACTGGAAAAGGGATCACGGATATGGAATTGAAGTTTACTCCCGGGCAGAGAGAGATGCGAGAACAGGCAAGGACGTTTGCAGAAAATGAGTTGGCCGATGGAACCCGATACCGAGATGAACATGGACTCTCTTCAGATAGAGCACTGCAGAAAATGGCAGAAGCGGGATTTCTGGGACTCATTACACCGAAAGAACTGGGCGGCCAGGGGCATGATCTCTGCGGTTGCACAGAGGTAATCAGGGAGATATCCAAAGTCGATGCCGGGATGGCGCTCATTGTGATTTCGCACAGTCTATTATGTCAAACCGCACTGGATCGTTGGGGCTCAGCCCAGCAAAAAGGTAAGTATCTGCCAGCCTTAGCGAGGGGGGAGATCCTGGCGTCGTATGCATTGCAAGAATATCAGTATGGTGGCTCCGGTATTCAACGTCTTGCTACCAAAGCAAATACCAACGGAGAGTCTTATGAATTAAATGGTTCGAAAGCCTGGTTATCTCATGGAGAATTTGTCAATCTTTTTTTCGTGTTTGCTCGTTCGGAGGGCAGAGAGAGCAGCGACGATGTTTCAGTCTATATGGTGGAGCGTGACCGGAGGGGACTCACTGCTGCTCTGCAAACAGATTTATTGGGTTTACGAAGTGCGGGTTTAAGTAAAATAGCATTGGAGGGCTGTGTTATCCCTCTCGACCACAGATTGGGAGACGCGGGGGCTGGCGGACAGATAGCGGCGCAATTGGAGACATATAATAACATCGGTCTTGCGGCGCAAGCACTTGGAATTACGGAAGCCGCCCTGGAAAAATCAGTGTCATATGCCAAACAACGTCGGCAATTTAACCGGTCCATTGCAGAGTTTGAAGTCATTCAGGATAAACTGGCGGAAATCGGAACCAATTTTGAAGCGGCACGATCCTTAACCTATCGGGCAGCCGCCTGTCTCGATGCAGGGAACACAGCGCCGAAGCTGGCTTCCATGGCAAAGTTATTCGCCACCGGCACTGCGATGAAAGCCGCCAATGAAGCGGTACAAATTCATGGAGGGTATGGCTACCTGAGAGAAAACGGGATTGAACGCCTTATGCGTGATGCAAAAGTCGCGGAAATTTACGGAGGCAGCACTGAAATACAGCGGGCATTCATTGCCCGGGAACTCTTAAGCAGAGAACATTTTATCAATTGAATTGCTGGGGAATGTTTTCATATACTTGTTTGAGTGATGAAAAGGAAGAAATGGGTGTTCTTTTTAAGGGCAGAGAAGCAACAAGTGAAGCTGGAATTTTTTCATCGTCAAATGACGATTAGGAAGCTGAAGAATTATGCGAGGTCGCCGTGAAGCGCGAGAATGCGTAGTGAAAATACTCTATGCCCACGAATTTAATGAGGAGCGTCTTGAGACTCTCATAAACGATATTATCGAAAAAGAGGATTTACCGGAAGAGTCCCGGGAATATGCCCGGAAGTTAGCGCTCAAAACGCATGTCCATCGCAAAAAGTTTGATACCTCAATCGAGAAGAAAGCAGAGCACTGGGATTTTCACCGTATTGCAACCCTTGATAAGATTATCCTGCGGATGGCGATGTGTGAGATACTTTATTTTGAGGAAATTCCCCCCAAAGTAAGTATCTCTGAGGCAATTGAAATAGCGAAAATCTACAGTACGGAAAACAGCGGAAGTTTCATCAATGGTATTCTGGATTCCTTTTTACACGACTTATGGGAGGAAGGGCGGATTTTCGTGGAGTAAGTATGCGCATCGCTATCATATCAGATATCCATGGGAACAGACAGGGACTCGAATCGGCCATTGAGGTTCTTGACCGTCAATCGGTTGATGAGATATGGTCCCCGGGGGATTTTGTCAATTACGGTGCTGATCCCCAATTTGTGATGGAGTGGGCCATACCTCATGTTGATCATGCTGTTCTGGGAAACCATGATGCGGTGATTGTCGGCAAGGAGACACCCGAATATTTTAATGTGTATGCCAGAGAGGCAATTCCCTATACACGGTTCCAGTTAAACCAGGAGTATCTGGATTGGCTGGCGGAGTTGCCATTGGAGAAGGTTGTCCGGGGAATTCGGCTCGTGCATGCTTCGCCATTGCAGCCAATCCAATGGACTTACATTATGAGTAACAGCCAGGCGCTGGCATTGTTTGACACGTTTGAAGAACAGATCTGTCTGTTTGGCCATACCCACATTCAGGTGGTGTATGATTCGGAGGGCAACCAGTATTTTAAAGGAACGGTTGACATTCTGGATGATAGAAAGTATCTGATTAATCCCGGGAGTGTAGGCCAACCCAGAGATGGCGATCCGCGTTGGGCGTGTGCGCTGTATGATACCGAGGAACATACCGTAGAACTCTTGCGTGGAAAGTACGAGATAGATAAAGCAGCAGAAAGTATCTTCGATGCGGGACTGCCGGAGAGACTGGGATATCGATTATATCAGGGGCAGTAATGAAAATCCGGGAGGAGTGCGTTTCAGACGCGTGGCAAGTACTTGATGGTATTTATTATGAATTTAAATTACTTACCGGTGCCGTCTCAATACGAAGATGGAGAGGGCGCGGCTCTGCAATTTTCAATGAAATAAAGAGGTAATTTCGAGCTATGCTTGAATTTTTAACAAAAATATTTGGGACCAAATCCGAAAGAGACATCAAGAAGCTCCGGCCGACTGTCGAACGAGTCAATGAGATCTATGAAACGCTGGATGGAGTGCCACAGGAAGCTCTGGTTGAGCGGACAAGGGAATTTCAGGCCCGGCTGCGAGATATAGAGAAGCGGATTCGGGCTGCATACGAAGGCCTCCTCGAGTATGAGGAGATGCTGGATAAAATTCACGAAGAGCAGCAGCCAGTCCTGGAGGAAATTTTACCTGAAGCTTTTGCAATGGTTAAAGAAACCTGTCGCCGGCTGGTAGGGGAGAGGTGGAAGATCACCGGACAGGAAATTGAGTGGAATATGATTCCCTATGATGTCCAGATAGTCGGCGGGATCGTGCTGCATCAGGGCAACATCGCGGAGATGAAGACCGGGGAGGGGAAAACGCTGGCGGCGACCATGCCCCTGTATCTGAATGCTCTCACCGGCCGGGGAGCCCACGTGGTGACGGTGAACGATTATCTTGCCAGACGTGACGCGCAGTGGATGGGGAAAATTTACGAGCGGCTGGGCCTGACAGTCGGAGCCATTCAAAATGAGATGAATCCGCAACAGCGAAGGGAGATATATAACCGGGATATTATTTACGGGACCAACAATGAATTCGGATTTGACTATCTCCGCGATAACATGGCCATCCGGAAAGAGGATCAGGTACATCACGGTTACCATTATGCCATTGTTGATGAGGTGGATAGTGTGCTGATTGACGAAGCCAGAACCCCGCTCATTATTTCCGGAGTGGTGGAGCAGGATGACCGGGATAAGTTCTCTGATATTAGACCAAAAGTCGAGCAGCTGGTGCGTAAGCAGCGGCGATTGGTCAGCGAGTTAGTGAACCAGGCCGAGAGCTTGTTAGAGAACGGAGACGAATACCAGGGTGGTATTGAACTGCTGCGAGCGTCCCGGGGGCTTCCGAAACATCGGCAGGTGATGCGGATGTTTGAGGATCCCTCGTTGAAAAAATTGGCCCGGCAGGTAGAAAATGATTTCATGCGTGATAAGCGAATGTATGAAATCGATGATGAATTGTATTTCAGTGTTGATGAAAAAAGTAATGTGATCGATTTAACCGAGAAAGGACGGGAGAGTCTGGCCCCGGACGATCCCGAAACCTTTGTAATCCCTGATCTGGGCGAAGAGATTTCTAAAATCGAGGAAGCCGATCTTTCTCCTGAAGAGAAAATGGAGAAGCGGGAGGAAGTGCACCGGAAGCATAGTGAACGATCCGAGCGGATCCATAACATCACCCAGCTCCTGCGTGCATATACCCTGTTTGAGAGGGATGTGGAATATGTGGTCCAGGATGGGAAGGTTCAGATAGTCGATGAGTTCACCGGCCGGGTCTTGCCGGGGCGGCGCTTCAGTGACGGACTCCATCAGGCGCTGGAGGCAAAAGAAAATGTCCAGGTTGAACGGGAAACCCAGACGCTGGCCACCATTACGCTGCAGAATTTCTTCCGCCTGTACCAGAAATTGGCAGGTATGACCGGTACAGCCGCTACGGAAGCAGCGGAATTCAAAGAAATTTACGAGTTGGATGTGACGGTGATCCCGACGCATCGCCCGGTGATTCGTGAGGATCGGGATGATATGATTTACAGGACATTGCGTGAAAAGTATCACTCTGTCATTGAGGATATTGTCGACAGCCACAACCGCGGTCAGCCTGTGCTGGTGGGCACAGTGTCGGTGGAGGTTTCGGAGAAATTAAGCCGGATGCTGAAACGAACTGGCATTCCGCATAATGTCTTGAATGCCAAGCAACATCAACGTGAAGCAGAAGTGGTGGCTCGTGCGGGGCAGAAGGGAGCGGTGACCATTGCCACCAATATGGCCGGCCGCGGCACCGATATCAAATTGGGCGAAGGGGTGCGGGAGGTCGGGGGACTCCATATCATCGGAACCGAACGGCATGAAGCCCGCCGGATTGATTTACAGCTCAAAGGGCGATCCGGGCGCCAGGGTGATCCCGGGTCATCACAGTTCTATCTCTCGCTGGAGGATGACCTGATGCGCTTATTCGGATCCGAGCGTATCGCGAATGTCATGGACCGATTGGGACTGGAAGAAGGTGAAGTCATCCAGCATCGGATGATTTCCAAATCCATCGAACGGGCCCAGGAAAAAGTCGAAGCCCGGAATTTCAGTATTCGTAAACATCTCCTCGAATACGATGATGTGATGAACCAGCAGCGGGAAGTGATTTACAACCGCCGAAATTATGCGCTGCGCGGCGAAGATCTTCGAGAGGAGATCATGGACATGCTGGAAGAATATGTAGATGCATTCCTGGAGAAATATACCCCGCAATCCAAATATCCGGAAGAATGGGATTGGGAATCTATCCGCATGGAATTGTTAGCCGTGTTGACTATCGATTTGAATTTGGATGATTTTGAGACGTTCGATATCGATGCCATGCGTGATAAGATTGTTGATGAGGCTGAAGCGGTTTATCGCCAGAAGGAAGAAATCGTACCAGACGATATTATGCGGCAGATTGAACGGTTTATCTATCTGCGAGTGATTGACGATTCCTGGAAGGACCATTTGTATGAAATGGACCAGATCAAAGAGGGAATCAACCTCCGGGCCTATGGTCAGAAAGATCCGCTGATTGAATATAAAAAAGCCGGGTATGAGATGTTCCTGGAGCTGTTGGATAGAATTAATAAGGAGACCCTGCAGGCTCTCTTTCGCGCCCAGATCTCCAGGGAAGAGGAACAGCGAGATGGTTTCCGGCCTCAATTGCGTACCAAAATCACCGGGATTCAACACGAAGATACCAGCGGAATGGGAATGGAACCTGCACAGCAGGAGGTAGCGGCCGAACAACAGATGGCCGGCGGAAGAGCACAACAACAGGGCAAAATTCAACCCCGGACCGTCGAAGATGAACCGGGCCGGAATGATCCCTGCTGGTGTGGAAGCGGGAAAAAATATAAAAAGTGCCACGGAAGATAACTATAGCAGACGGTTTCTCGTAGAAGCCTCGCAAAATTCGGGGCTTTTTCTGTTTGTATCACACCTCCATGAAATCGCTTTATGGAAGAATTTTATAAGAGAATCTCCAGGTGAGCGCATCTGGATAGTATGGGGCGGAATATACATTGTGACGTCCCCGGAGAGACCATCGGGTGGAAATCGATAAACAAAGTAAAGCGTCATTTATTGGGCATATCCGGCTGGATCGGAAGACGGGGGAGATCACTGCAACGGACACCACGTTTGAGGCATGGGTAGGAGCAGGGGTGCGGGGACATATTGATGAGTATCTGATCGGATTGGAGCGGACTTCTTTTTTCAAGGCCGTGCAGAGCAAGCTAGAGCGGGAGGGGATACTCGTTATTCCGGCGGAGACACGGTTTAACAACAGAGGAATCAAGCAGGTGCTCTGTTATCTGCCGACCAGGGCAGAGGCTGACCTTCCGGTGAGTCTGGTACCCCTGGCGGAAGTGCATCAGCAGTCAGCAATCACAACCCCGCCCCCCCAGTTGTTCGATGTAATTACGGATTTTCTGCTGGTGTGTGATCCGCACTATACGATTGTGCGGGCGAACCGGGCGGCGCAGGCGGTGTACGGGGGCCTGCAGCCGGTGGAGGGACGGAAGTGTTACCAGGTACTGCGGGGAAAACAGCAGCCGTGCGAAGACTGCCCGCTGCCAGCGACGCTGGAATCAGGATACCTGCGTCCAACAGAATACTACGACCGGCAGCTGGGAGAGTTTCTGGAGATCAGAACCTATCCGCAGGTGACAGCCGAAGGGCGCTGGCAGGATTTCACAATCCTGACCCGGGTGGTCTCGGAGCGGCGACGGCAGGAAGGAGAAACCGCACAGACAAAGAAATTACTGGCTCTGGGACAGATGGCTTCAGGCCTCGCACACGATTTCAACAACATGCTGACCATCATTCTGGGGCGGGTACAGCTGCTGAAGTCGCGAACCACAGATCCTGAAGTGCGCAGCAGCCTGCGGACCATCGAGACCGCGGCATTCGACAGTACGGACATCATTCAAAGATTGCAGGATTTCACCCGGACGCGGTCCCGGGAAGAGAGAGAAGAATTCTCGCCGGTGGATGTGAATACCCTGGTGCGTGACGTGGAGCAGTACGCAATGACCCGGACGGATCGGCTCCGGAAACAGGACGGAATCCGCATCACCGTGGAAACGCATTTGCGCGACGTGCCCCAAATCGAGGGAAATCAGGCACGATTGCGGAGTGCGCTGCTGAACGTCGCATTGAATGCAATAGAGGCTATGGAAATCGGGGGTGTGCTGCGTCTGTGGACCCAACAGTTGGGTCGACAGGTGGAGATCGGCGTGTCGGATACAGGCGGGGGAATGACTCACGAGGTGCAGGAGCAAATGTTCGACCCATTTTTTACGACCAAGGGATCCCGTGGAAATGGTCTGGGGCTGTCTGAAGTCTACGGTGTCGTGAATCAGCATCAGGGCAAACTGCGAGTGGACAGCACCCTGGGCGAAGGGACTACCATTACTCTCTATTTCCCGGCGATTATCCGGAATTCTCAGAAGTAAAAATCCTCAACTAATACTTCTTTAGTTATTTGCCTTTGATCACTTCCTTTCAAACAACCTCCGGACACTTCCCTCCGGAAATAAGAGCCGGGCCCATATTCCGTGCTGCCCAGCGGAGACGGGAAAAAGACGGTATCGGCGCTCTGCCATTCGGGTATAAATAATTTAGGATTTTAACATGACTTCTTAAGTAATATTTAAAGTTACCCGATATACATTACTGAATTGGCTAAAATCAGCTAGTTTGTTAATATAAATTGGCTGAAATTAGCCGATCCAGTCATTTCGAAGAATGGCTTATAAGAAGCCATAAGATAATGTTATTATTATGGATGAGATATATTATCATCTTGAGCAGGTCCGTGGCATAATGTTTGAACCAAGTTATTTGAGATCTCGGTTCGTGATTCAACCAATTAGAAAGGAGAGCTGTCATGAAAGTTTTGCGAGGTTTCATTCTGTTAAGTGGGTTCATAGTGATAACAGGGTTTATCCTGAGTTGCCAGAATAATCCTCTGGAACCGTCAGCCCGGCCGGAGCACGGGATCAAATATGTGAAAGCCACCCCGGCTGCGGTGGGATTGGCAAAATCCGGAGCGAGCACACAAGCACTGGTTACTGCGGAACAAGGCGGAATCCTGGAAATGAACGGGAATTATGTGCAAATCCCGGCAGGAGCGCTGGAAGAAGATATGGTTATGGTCTTTCGGATCACGGTGACGGAGGATAATACGCTTCGATTCATAATTGAGGGAGAGGATGTGCCGGAAGGAGAACATATCTACTTCCGAGATGACAAAATGAGCACCATCCGGGTGAAACAGCAGTTGCTGGCGGAATCCCCCGCACTCGGTATTAATGCTGGTACCGGGGAGCAGTATGAGGTGCAGGTTATCCAGGGGGATTACGAAATTGCAGTGCCGCATTTCACCACGTACAACTGGGGGATTCTTGATTAAAGGTGAGGTCGAAAAATTGATAGACAATGGAGATATGAATATGTATACTAAAGTTGCTCAAAGAAAGAAAGGTCAACATCAGCCCGAAATCAATTCATTCGCGGGCCAACCGTTTAATCCCTATTATTCTGTTCAGCGAACAATGAGTAAAGTATTGGAGAAAGCAATGCAGACGGTCACAAACGGCAATTCCGCGGGGTATCTTTCCTCGCAGCACCTCACCACCCATCCCAGCCAGAATTCAAATATCGAATGGGTATTGGCTGATTAACAGATTCGGGAAACAGTGGAACGGCTGGCCTGACAGATATTCTGACCAGCGGGAAGAGCGTGTGTCAAAAACGGATCCAACGGGAAGCCCCGGGAAAGCAGAGACAAGACGTTAGTACGGTTCCGAAGGGCTGATCAAAATGTTTTCTCAATAATAGACTGATGGCAGAGTAATTGAAGGATATTACATCCAACATTCAGCAGCAAAAAGAATTTTTCGACCAGTTCCTGTCCATTGTCGAAAAGTATGCGGATGAATCGGTTGTCCGGCGATTCAAATTGGTGCAATCAGAACGGGAGCGGTATCTGCGCGAACAGTGGGCTGATTATGAGATGATAGGAGAGCGGGTTGAGCCGATGTATTACCGGGATATCGATTACGAACATCTGGTCACCCTTCTGCACGATCGTCTTGCAAATCAGTTTGACTCCCTCTTTGAGGCCTTTGGCGCCATTATCAAACTGGCACTCCGGTATGGTGAGTATGAAAAAGCCAGACATCTGATTGCCATGCTCAACATCCCTGAGCAGGATAAACAGCGGCAGGCTGAACTGTTTATGATGGAGGGGAAGCTTGCGTTACTTTCGAATCAATATGATCGAAGCACCCAGAAATATCAACAGGCGGCACAATTATATTCTGAATTGGAGGATAAACGAAGCTTAGCCGCGGCGTATAATAATTTGGGGATCATTGCTTACGAACAGTGGCAAACGGAGGCTGGCAGGGAGTACTTTGAACAGGCCAGGATGCTCGAGCAGAGCCACAACGATGAGAATCTCAACGTAATCATCCAGATGAATCTGGGGATTGTGCATTTAATCCAGGGGGAAGATCGTAAGGCCTTCGAGCTCTTTGAACGCTTCATCGAAAAGACCGGTGCGGAGAATAAGTATCAGCAGGTACTCCTGTTGTCGAACCTGGGGCTGGCCGCCAGAGATTTGGGAGAATACTCCCAGGCGCGGCAATCCCTGGAAGAGGCATTAGCCATTGCCAAAGAATTGAAAGATCAACGGCAGATCGGCATTGTCACGGTGAATCTGGCTGAAGTATGCGTTCTGTCAGGCAAATATACAAAAGGGAATGAATTCCTGGTGACAGCGTTCAATATCTTTTCCAATCTACATGACGCTGTACGGATAGCTGAAGCGTACCGCGTATTTGGCATATTACATACCAAGCAAGGTTATTATGAACTTGCGGATTCCGAATTCCGCATCAGTCTGCGTGTGAACAACGAGAGAGGAAACACGCTGAATCTTGCCGAGACCTATCAGGCATACAGCGAGTTAGCTGCGGCCCAGGGGAATACCCGGAATCAGATTGAGTACTTGAGGAAAGCCCTCTCGTTTTGTCAGAGTATGCAGGCTACACGCCGGATAGAACGAATCCGGAAGAAGTTGGAAAGTATTGAAAATTCCGGACTCGATTTCTAATATGGCCAGGGGATCGGTCTGGAATTATGGAAGATGTAGGGCATTGTGAACCAGCACCAGGGAGCGACCGGGGCGGAGGCTCCACCATCGTCATCTATTTTTGCAGTCGCTGTGCGAAATAGATCTGATATGAAGCAGACAAAGTCATCATACCCACGGGTTTCCACCAGGTGAAAACACGCAATTGCCTCTACTTTCTTCGGTCACAGGAATCTTTGCAAGAAATCTTCGATCATCGGATTCGATAATAGCGAAAGATAAGCCCGTTCATTGCCGTCGAATCCGGTATTCTGCTTTTGGGAAAATATTCATACCTTACACGGTGTATTCCCAAGATGATAACCAAGCACGGATTAAATAAGGCTGAGCAGAGCAATGAAGATTTATACAAAACGGGGTGACAGGGGACAAACGGATGTGTATGGGGGAAGCAGGGTGGACAAAACTAACCCGGTTATAGAAGCATATGGTACCATTGATGAATTAAATGCGCTGCTGGGAATGGTACGCAGCGCTCTGAATTCGGAATTTGCGACAACGGCAGAAGAGATAAAAACTATCCAGAATAGTTTGCATACCCAGTGTGCTTTTCTGGCCAGTATGCACTCCAATAAAAAAGTACCTGCTCTCAGGGAGACGCATGTGGAATGGCTGGAAGATCGATGTGATTATTACCAGGATCAGCTGCCGCAAATAACTCATTTTATTCTTCCCGGAGGATGTTCCCAGGCATCACTGCTCCATTTTGCGAGAACAGTCTGTCGGCGGGCGGAACGGAGAGTGGTGGCCACTGCTGATAAATATGACCTTCCGGTTTTAAATATTATGTATCTCAATCGACTCTCCGACTTATTCTATCTTATGGCGCGGTACATCAATTATCAGACGGGTACCGGAGAAGAAAGAGTTCAGTACGAGTGAATTCGAAGCGAGTTCCGTTAAAACGGAAGGTGAAGTTCCCGGCAGGCGTGGGGAGATGGTAAAATTTCGAAACTCTGCGATCAGAATTTAGTATATGAAATCTGATTGGGGTATGTTACTTTAGCAGAGATGACAGGGAAATTGACTAAGTAAAGACCGGATATACACGGAGGATAAAATGATTTCTAAAGACAAAGTGATGGATATGCTGCATGAATGCTACGATCCGGAAATTCCGGTGAATATCGTTGACCTTGGCCTGGTATATGATGTTGATATCGATGAGGATGCCAATGTACATGTGACTATGACTCTGACTGCCCAGGGCTGCCCGATGAGCGATCTCATTGATCAGCAGGTGCGGGACAAGCTGGAGAGTCTGGACGAAGTGAACGGCGCGACGGTTGATATTGTTTGGGAGCCGCGCTGGAATCCCAGTATGATCTCACCGGATGGACGCAAGCAACTGGGGATGTAACTCTTCCATTTTCAGATTTCCGGTCCACTGCTGCGCTTTGCAGAAGGGCTGCGATTAGTAAGGTTAATGAAAGTGTGAGTTTACAGCTGATAGGGAGGTGATGTCTATGCAGTGGGAATTTACGCCACAACAGGTCCTCCAGGGGGAAGCAGCATATGGTATTCGCGATTTCCGCGACGATCTCTGGGAGGAGATGAACGAGCACTCCGATCAGCGGGGATTTGAAGGATTCTTCTGGACGATTTATCATCTCGCCATGGGATATACGCCGAAACAGATGACGGATATGATCCGGAAAAAGAACGAACTGTCCCGGGAGGAAACGAAAGAACAGCTGCATCAGTTTGAGCTGGTCGCCGCTTCTCATGAGAATGAGATTGAAATGTTGCAAGCGATCATTAAACGGAAGCTGCTCCATTACAAGCAGGAAGGCAGAGATATCTACCAGGAAGAAACGCTGGTGGAATATATGCGGGCATGGATAGAAAATACCGTACAGTCCCACCAGGTCGGCTGAGCATGCCGGATAGAAATGCCCAGGATAAACTCAATTCTCTTTTGTGAAGAAATCAAAACCGGTACAAAACTTTCTTGCCCATCTGAAGAAAACCCCGGAAACTGCTATTTTTAATCCCTGGTATGCATTTGACAGGGACCATGATCAGGATTCCAGTGCACCAGGCATACGCCGTAAGCAGTTACATAACTACTTAGAGATTCGATTCCACCAGGCAACACATCTGTTAATTGGTGAAGCGATCGGTTATCAAGGGGGACATTTCTCCGGCATTCCGATGACCTCGGAACGGATTCTATTGGGGCATAAACGGGCTGAGGGAATTACGCCGGATCATGTGTTCAATGGTATCAATCCCAGGCGTACCAGCAAGCCGGAAGTGAAGCCCAGGGGATTTTCGGAAAATACCGCGACCATTGTCTGGAAGGCGTTGATACGGAACAGTATTGATCCCTATTCGATGATTCTCTGGAATACCTTCCCCTGGCATCCATACGATCCTGAGAGAGGACTGTTGAGTAACAGAACACCTACCAGAGAGGAGTTTGCGGCAGGGCGGCCTCATCTGGAGATGTTTCTTGCATTATTCCGGGACTGCACCCCGGTGGCTTTGGGAAAACATGCCTGGCATCAGCTGGCGAACCTGGGGTGTACATGTGAGCATCTTCGACATCCGGCTCATGGGGGCGCCACGGAGTTTCGCCAGGGATTGCGGGCGCTGTTTGGTTAGTCGGTAATGTCATGTGGCCTCCGGGATCTATTGTTTCTCGCAGAGAGACTGAAGCGTTAAGTGTGCGAGTGGGCTTTACTAAGGCGATATGACTATCAGAACTATGGAGGATTTATTCTGAAGAGTGGAGTGAGCCCGATCTTAAATAGGTCTCCCAGGCTGAATGAAGCTGCAGGCTTATTGGTTCTGAGGCGGGCAGGAGCCCGCAGAAATTTGTGATGCGACTGATGAAGAATTTTCTTTATTATTGAAGAGAGTATAATTTAATAGTTGGTTCGTTATGGGTTTATTAATTTTTTATTTGAGCCTGGCAATCGGAGTCTCTTTTCTTTGTTCTATTCTTGAGGCCGTGCTGTTGAGTATCACGCCTTCCTACATTGCCATGATGGAAAACAAGCATCCCAAAACCGGGCAGATACTTGGTGAGGTGAAAGATGATATTGATAAATCGCTTTCGGCGATCCTCAGTTTAAATACCATTGCGCATACGGCAGGTGCTGCCGGTGTCGGAGCGCAGGCCCAGATTGTGTTTGGAGAAGTGTACGTTACCATAATTACCATCATACTCACGCTGCTGATTCTGGTACTCTCGGAGATTATCCCGAAAACGCTGGGTGCCAGATACTGGCGAAATCTGGCCGGAATCTCCGGCAGGGTCCTCAAGTTTTTAATCATAACCCTGTATCCGTTTGTCGTTTTGTCCCGCCTGATTACAAATCTGCTGGCCAGAGAGGGAGAAAGCCAATCGTTCAGCAGAGAAGAATTCAGCGCGATGGCGGAATTGGGGACGGAGGAGGGTATTTTTCAGGAGAAGGAATCGCGGATATTCAAGAATCTTATCCGGTTCCGATCACTGCGTGCCCGGGATATCATGACTCCGCGTACCGTTGTCGTGGCGTTCCCGGAGGATATGATGGTCAAAGCAGTTGTTGAGGAACGGGAAGAGCTCCGTGTTTCCCGGATTCCGGTGTTTGAATCCAACCGGGATAATATTACGGGCTATGTCTTGAAAAATGATTTGCTGGTCAGCATGGCAAAGGATGAAACCGAACGTCCGTTACGGGACTTCAGACGGGATGTATTGATCCTGCCTGATTTGTTAAAACTCGCGGACCTGTTCGAACGGCTGCTGGAAAAACAGGAACATATTGCGGTCCTGGTCGATGAATACGGCGGCCTCTCCGGGATAGTAACCATGGAGGATGTTGTCGAAACCTTGCTGGGGATGGAAATTATTGATGAGGCTGATAATATTCGGGATATGCAGATGTTAGCGCGGCAGCGGTGGCAGGACCGGGCAAAACGGCTGGGATTGGTGGAGAAGGATGAGGAGATCAGCCTTGAGGATCTGGAATCGGAATAAGTCGGGACGCTGATTGAGCGGAATGGTTCCATGCGGTATAATCTTTGGCGGTCAACCCCCGATATCGTCTGGGATGCCAGGAAATATCCCATTGTTTTTCCCTTGCACTCAATCTAACTTTGTTCATGTAGTCCGGGCGGGTGGCGGAATTGGCAGACGCGCTAGATTTAGGATCTAGTTCCCGTAAGGGAGTGGGGGTTCAAGTCCCCCCTCGCCCACAGCTCTTCGCTTGCTTTATTCTCTGCCAGCTTCTATTCTTTTGCATGTATTTTTTTTTGCATCAGCAGGTAAAGTCGAATAGATGCACCAGTATTTCCTGCCGGCATATCGCCGGAAAATTAAGAGTACCATCCTACTCATATTTTTTACTTGATAGAAATAATTCTGCCAATTACTTTTTCAGGCTGTAGGAAATAAACGGTGGAGTTCTTCTGTGAATTGTGGGGTGAAATTGTAGATAAAGGATGTTCGCGTGGCACAGATTTTTCCAGAGTGGACGAATAAAGTTCCGCTGTATTTAACGGTTGGCGCCATACTCGCAGCCCTTCTGATTATTTTCTTGTTGTGGTATTTTGGTTCTCCGAAATATACAGATGTGGGATACAGGCCGGAACAGCCGGTCCCCTACAGCCATAAACTGCATGCCGGAGATCTGGGCATTGATTGCCGATACTGCCATACCAATGTGGAGAAATCTCCGGTGGCCAATATACCGCCAACCCAGACGTGTATGAACTGCCATCAGCTCATTCTTCCGGACAGTGAGAACCTGGCGCCGGTGCGACGAAGCTGGGAAACCGGAGAGCCGATTGAATGGATCCGGGTGCACATGCTCCCGGATTATGCATATTTCAACCATAGCGCTCATGTGACAGCGGGGGTGGGCTGTGAGAGCTGCCACGGAAATGTGGCCCAGATGGATGTCGTCCAACAGAGAGAAACTTTGAGTATGGGGTGGTGTCTGGATTGCCATCGGAATCCGGCAAGGCAGCTGCGGCCGCTCGATGAAGTCACCACCATGGGATGGACTCCGCCGCAGAACCGGATGGAATTCGCGGTGAGGATGATGCAGGAGAGAAATATTAATCCGCCAACTGATTGTTCGGGATGTCATCGATGAACTTTGAAGTGAACGGACGGGGACACAACTATTGGCGCAGTTTAAACGAACTGGCGCAGACGGAGGAGTTTCGGGAGTTTTTACACCGCGAATTTCCGGAAGGTGCCTCCGAATTGAACGATTCGATGAGCCGGCGAAAATTTTTATCTCTGATGGGAGCGTCCATTGCCTTCGCCGGACTGGCGAACTGCCGGAAACCGGTAGAGAAAATTATCCCATACGTTGAGCAGCCGGAAGAAGTACTCCCCGGCGTCCCGAATTACTATGCCACTGCAATGCCTTTTCAAAACAGTGCGTATGGTATTCTGGTAGAGAGCCACGAGGGCCGCCCCACCAAAATTGAAGGCAATGAACTCCATCCGTCATCCCGGGGAAAAGCGAATGTTTTCATGCAGTCTGCTTTGCTGAATCTCTATGATCCTGATCGATCCGGGCAGGTGCTCCGGCACGGAGCCCAGAGAAAATTTTCCGATTTCGTTTCCACCTGGCGCCGATTGTACACGCAGTATCTCGACAACCAGGGTGAAGGGCTGGCGGTGGTGAGCGAGGCGTTTGCTTCGCCGACGCTGGAGCGGCTGCGCGACCGGTTCCTGGAGACATTCCCCAACGCCCGGTGGATTGTGTATGAACCGGTGAGTGATGAGAATATATCTCAGGGGATAGATGGTGCGACAGGTGGCTCCTATTTTCCGGTATATCGATATGAACATGCGAACGTGGTGGTTGCCCTGGATGCGGATTTTCTGCACGCGGAACAGGAAAATGTAAGCAATGCCCGGGATTTTGCCGGGGCCAGACGAGTAGAAACGGAAGATGACAGCATGAACCGGCTGTATGCCGTGGAGGGGAGGTACACTGTCACCGGTGGCATGGCCGATCACCGGCTGCAGATCCGGAGCAGTCAGATCGGCGCATTCACCCTCGCTCTGGTTAATGAACTTCGACGTCAGGGCCTCAATATCCCCGCGGCGGACGGGCTGCAATTGACAGATGCAAGCTTTGACAGCACCTGGTTAGCAGCCGCTGCCGGGGACTTGATGGCGAATCAGGGAGCGTCAGTACTGGTTGCCGGGCGGAACCAGCCGCCGGTAGTTCATGCACTGGTGTACGCAGTGAACGCCGCGCTGGGAAACACCGGAGAAACGGTATGGTATCGGAGTGCCCAGGGGGATGCGAGGTCTGAGATCGCCGCGCTTCGTGATCTGGTTGCGGAGATGGAAAGCGGTACTGTGGAAACCCTGTGGATTCTGGGAGGCAATCCGGTCTACAATGCGCCGGCAAACCTGGAATTCGGGTACGCATTAACACACGTAGAACATTCCTTCCATCTGAGTTCGCATGTGGACGAAACGTCTGAGGCAGTGGAATGGCACATTCCGGAGGCACACTTTCTGGAGAGCTGGGGAGATACCCGGGCGGTGGACGGGACACTGAGTGTCGTTCAACCGCTAATTGCCCCACTTTTTCAGGGGCATCCCCGGACCGGGATATTTCACCTGATGGCCACCGGAGAGGAGGCCAGCGATTATGATGTGGTGCGGGAAACCTGGCGTGGAATTTTCACCGGAGCCAATTTTGAAAGACAATGGCGGCAAGTGGTGCATGATGGTGTTCTGCGCAACAGTGCTGCCGAACCGGAGAGCCCGGAACCACAACACACCGCCATTCGCAGATTGATTGAGAATTATACTCCATCTGCCGATACTGCCAGCATTAATAACCTCGAGATTGCTTTTCAGGCATCTCCATCCGTGCATGACGGACGATTTGCCAATAACGGCTGGCTCCAGGAGCTCCCGGATACCGTCACCAAACTAACCTGGGATAATGCAGCGGTAATGAGTCCCCGCACCGCCGGGGAATTGGGCGTGCAGAACGAAGAGATTGTGGCTTTGTCTTATGGTGGCCGCGAACTGGAAGCCCCTGTCTGGATCGTCCCCGGTATTGCAGATTACATGATCGTGCTTGAACTGGGGTATGGACGAGAGGCTGCCGGCAGGGTGGGGAATGCTGCCGGATTTAACGCGTATCCATTACGTTCTTCACAGCAGTTCTCTTTTGGACTCGGGGGAACGATCTCAAAGACCGGGGGGCGATATAAGCTGGCCAGCACCCAGGATCACTGGAGTATGGAAGAGCGCCCCCTGCTCCTGGAGGCCACCATGCAGGAGTACCGGGAGCATCCCGAATTTGCCAGAGAAGCTGTGGAGCACCCGGATCTGGATCCTCTCTGGGAGGAGCACTCGTATGAAGAAGGATATCAGTGGGGGATGGCCATTGATTTGAATGTCTGCACCGGATGTAACGCCTGTACTATTGCCTGCCAGAGCGAAAACAATATTCCGGTGGTGGGCAAAGATCTGGTGGCGCAGGGCCGGGAGATGCATTGGATCCGGGTGGATCGGTATTTCGCGGGGACACCGGCGGAACCGGATATGGTGGTGCAGCCGGTGACCTGCATGCACTGTGAAAACGCCCCCTGCGAAACAGTCTGCCCCGTGAATGCGACGGTGCATGATGACGAGGGATTAAATGTCCAGGTATATAATCGCTGCATCGGAACCAGGTATTGCTCCAATAACTGTCCGTATAAAGTCCGCCGTTTTAACTTTTTTAACTATACTCACGACACACCGGAAGTGCAGAAAATCGGCAAGAATCCGGATGTGACCGTACGGTCCAGAGGGGTTATGGAGAAGTGTACCTACTGTCTGCAGCGGATCAACCGCAAGAAAATTCTGGCCAAACGGGAAGACCGCAGACTGCAATCCGACGAAGTGGTGTCCGCCTGCCAGCAGACCTGTCCCACCGATGCCATTGTCTTCGGAGACATCAATGATCCGGAGAGCCGGGTCAGCCAGGTGAAGCGCCAGAACCGGGATTACGCTATGCTGGTGCAGCTGGGCACCAAACCGCGGACCACCTACCAGGCAAAGTTGCGCAACCCTAATCCGATGCTGGAAGACCGCAGAGTGGTCAGCGGAGAATCAACCTGAAAACGTGATAAGGATCTCGTGAGCGAATCAGCCACCACTAAGGATACATTAATCTCAGGTGACCAGACGTACCAGTCTGTTACCGAGACCATCAGCAGAGTCACGGAGCAGAAAACTCCGCAGGCCTGGTATCTGGTATTCAGCCTGACCTTCTTTCTGGCGCTGATGTTCGCGGGTTCCATCGGATACCTGTTTTATAAAGGCGTCGGTATCTGGGGGCTGCAAATTCCTGTCGGGTGGGGCTGGGCGATCACCAACTTCGTCTTCTGGGTAGGGATTGGTCATGCCGGTACTCTGATTTCCGCGATTTTGCTGCTCTTCCGCCAGCCCTGGCGAACCTCGATTAACCGGTTCGCAGAGGCGATGACTATTTTCGCAGTGATCTGCGCCTTGATCTTTCCCGCAATCCACGTGGGCCGGCCCTGGGTGATCTACTGGGTGTTTCCCTATCCCAACCAAATGGCGATCTGGCCGAACTTTCGCAGTCCGCTGCTGTGGGACTTTTTTGCGGTCGGCACCTATTTCACCGTGTCACTGTTATTCTGGTACGTCGGGATGGTGCCGGATCTGGCCATGCTGCGCGACCGGGCGAAACGGCGCCTGCGGAAATTGGTGTACGGGATCTTTTCGCTGGGCTGGCGAAACAGTCACAAAAACTGGAAGCATTATGAACTGTCCATCTTAATTCTGGCAGGTCTGGCGACGCCGCTGGTGCTCTCGGTCCACAGTGTGGTGAGCTTTGACTTTGCGATCGGGATTATCCCGGGATGGCATTCCACGATTTTCCCGCCCTACTTTGTGGCCGGTGCCATCTTCTCCGGATTCGCCATGGTGATGACTCTGGCGGTGATCACCAGAAAAGTCTATGGCATGGAAGATTTCATTACCATCGATCACCTGGAGAAGATGAATATCATTATGCTGGTCACCGGCTCGATGGTGGCGTATGCCTATGTGATGGAATTATTTGTTGCCTGGTACAGCGGCAATCAATTCGAGCAGTTTATCGCCATGACCCGGATGACCGGCCCCTATGCCTGGGCGTACTGGATTATGATCGCATGCAATGTCGTTGTCCCGCAGATATTCTGGGTGAAGAAACTGCGGCGGAGTATCCCGGTGATGTTCGTTGTCTCCATACTGATCAACGTCGGGATGTGGTTTGAGCGTTTTATTATCGTGGTCAGCTCACTGGCCCAGGATTTTCTCCCCTCCAGCTGGGGTTACTTCGTGCCGACTGTCTGGGATGTCATTATGCTAATCGGTTCCTTCGGACTGTTCCTCTCTCTGTTTTTGCTCTTCCTCCGGTGGCTTCCCATGATTGCTGCCTTCGAGGTCAAGGGGATATTGCCGCAGTCGGAAACGCATTGAGGGTATGGAGAGAATATTTATGGCAGAGAAAAGAACATACGGCATTATCGCAGAATTCGAGAATCCCCGGACGCTGCTGCAAGCTGCCAGAGAAGTGCGTGATGGCGGTTATACCCGGTTTGATGCCCACTCTCCCTTCCCGATTCATGGCATGGATGACGCCATGGGAGAGCGCCGGTCGCCTCTCGGCTGGATTGTGGGAGCGCTGGGACTGGTCGGAGGGGGAGGTGCTTTGCTGCTGCAGTGGTGGACCAGTGCCGTCGATTATCCGCTGGTGGTCGGAGGAAAGCCGTTTTTCAGCCTCCCGGCCTTTATACCAATTACGTTCGAACTTACAATTTTGCTGGCAGCATTCGGAGCGGTATTCGGGATGTTATTCCTGAATCGACTACCGAAGCTGTACCATCCGTTGTTTTATTCGGATCAATTTGAACGGGTCACCGATGGAGGGTTTTTCATCAGTATCGAAGCCAAAGATGACCAGTTCGATACCGACCAGACGCAGTCATTCCTGAAAGAAATAGGAAGCTTGTATACGGAAATAATTTTTGAGCCGGAACCCGATCTTGCGGGAAGCGAAGAAGGGGCGCATGAATGAGGTTGGGTAAAATAATGCTGTGGTTCAACAGAGAGCAGTGGTTACCGGTTTCCATGATATTACTCCTTGCCGCTGTCTCGCTTGCGGCGTGTTTCCGGGGGCAGCCGAAGGAAAAACCGCCGATTCACCCCATTCCCGATATGGATCTGCAGCCCAGATATAGGTCCCAGAGTGAAGGTGAATTTTTTGCAAATAACATGACCATGCGTCCACCGGTGTACGGAACGGTGCCGCGGGGGGAGCTGCCTGTTAGTGACTCTCTGTACCGTGGACTGGGACCAGGTGGGGAACCGCTGGCAGAGAATCCCATGACTGTGGATATGCAAATGCTGGAGCGGGGTCAGCGACAGTATGATATTTACTGTGCTCCCTGTCATAGCAGAATTGGAGACGGCCGTGGCATCATGATTGAATATAATTATGTTCCGCCGGCTTCCTTTCATTCCGAACGGCTCCGCAATGTCCCGGATGGCCATGTCTTTGATGTGATTACCAACGGATTGCGCAATATGCCCGGTTACGCCCATCAGATAACGGTGACCGATCGCTGGGCGATTGTGGCGTATATACGAGCGCTTCAACGGAGCCAGCACGCCTCGCTGTCGGATGTGCCCGAAGAGAGACAAAGTCAATTGAAATAGAGTGGTGGTATGCGATTGAACAGCAATACATATCGATTGACAGACGAAGAAAATGTGGGCAGGCGTGCGCTTATTGCCGGGATTATCGGACTGGCCCTGAGTGCGTTCGGATTGCTCTTCAATGCCGAACGATTTTTCTATTCCTATCTCACCGCTGCCGTCTTCTGGATTACAATAGCCGTGGGCGCACTGTTCTTCGTTATGCTGCACCACCTGGTCAGCGCCAGATGGAGCGTTGTGGTCCGGCGGCTCACCGAAAATCTTATGGCTGTTCTCCCTGTAGCGATGGTGTTGTTTATACCTGTACTGTTCGGTATTCACGCCCTCTATCATTGGAGTCATCCCGAAGCCGTCGCCCAGGATGCGGCACTGCAGCACAAATCGGCATATCTCAATACCCCGTTTTTCATTGTTCGAACCACCGTGTACGGGGGGATCTGGATACTCTTTGCCTGGCGGCTGTTGAAGGTCTCCACGGATCAGGACGCACGGCACACCGAATCCATCACCTCCCGGATGAAGCGGTTAAGCGCACCGGGGATGGTTCTGTTCGCGTTTACCCTGAGTTTCGCCGGATTCGACTGGCTGATGTCCCTGGATGCACACTGGTACTCGACCATTTTCGGGGTCTACGTGTTCTCGGGGAGCCTGCTCGCGATCCTGGCGGCTGTGACGCTGGTGGCGCTGTATCTGCGGGATCACGGAATCCTGACTGAGACCATCACTGTGGAACATTATCACGATCTTGGGAAATTGATGTTCGGGTTTACCATCTTCTGGGCGTATATCGCGTTTTCGCAATTCATGCTGATCTGGTACGGCAATATCCCGGAGGAGACTCTGTGGTATAAACATCGCTGGGATGAACCGGGCTGGCAGGTCATCAGTGTCATTCTCCTGGTGGGACATTTTATTGTCCCGTTCCTGGCGTTAATTACGCGGGCAGCAAAACGGAACCTTCGTGTACTGCGCGCAACTGCGATCTGGCTGTTGGTTATTCATTTTCTCGATTTGTACTGGATCGTGCTGCCGTCATATAATCACGGCCTCCACATTTCATGGATGGATCTGACAACGCTGGCAGGGGTCGGCGGAATTTTTCTCTGGTATTTCTGGCGACAAATGACGGCCCGGCCGGTGATACCGGTGAACGATCCCAGGTTGGAGGAATCGGTAAACTTTGTGAACCAATAGGCAGCCGCGAAGGTCCGCGAAGAAACACGAAGAAAAATTAAAAAAAGAAAAAATTCCAGTGAAATATATGACTATTAATTATGCTCAGGAG
>CAYPST010000025.1:0-15288 GCA_964413425.1 uncultured bacterium | reverse complement strand
CGGCTTAAAGGAATAACCCGGCAGCCGCGGAGAGGCGCGAAGGAACACGAAGAAAGATTAAAAAAAGAAAAAATTCCAGTGAAATATATGACTATTAATTATGCTCAGGAGAGGGTGTCTCCGCTGGTGATGGTGTTTCTGGTTTCCTTTCTTCCCTTATCGAAGGGGGGGAGAAGGAGAAGATCATCTGTCAAAGTGCATTCAGGCGTCCCTCTACTTCTCACAAACTGATTGTGCTTAATAGTCGTAATAAAACTTAGCGAGTATTCGCGTCTCTTCGCGGCTTAAAGGAATAACCCGGCAGCCGCGGAGAGGCGCGAAGGAACACGAAGAAAGATTGCGATAAATTGATAAATCAACGGCGAATGAAGAGAGATCTGCTTTATAAGGAGGAGGTGTACAAAATTATTGGGGCGGCTATGGAGGTGCATACTGAACTTGGTCCCGGATTCCTGGAATCTGTGTATGAAGAAGCATTGACCTTGGAAGCCGAAAAAAGGAATATCCCTTATAGAACTCAGGTTAAAATACTTGTCAAATATAAGGGGCAGCAGCTCAATAAAGAATTTATCGCGGATTTTATTGGTTATGATAAAGTGTTAGTGGAATTGAAATGTATACCAAAATTAACGAGGAGAGAAGAGGCGCAAATGATTAACTATTTAAAGGCAACAAATTTAGAGGTTGGTTTGCTTATAAATTTTGGCAGTTATCCGAAGCTTGAATGGAAAAGATTTGTTTATTCTAAAGGAAATGATAATTGGTATGATACCGATAAATAAAATAAACTTAGCGGTACTTCGCGTCACTTCGCGGCCCACGGGCAGAACACTGCATTGCCGCGAAGAACGCGAAGAAACACGAAGAAAAAGCAGAATAGAAGAGTGCATAATTGAAAAAAAGTCATAAAAAATACTTAGCGGGTCTTCGCGGCTCAAAGGAGTCTTCAAAATGGCTAAAGATGAACATCCGACTCAGGAAGATATCGCGGCCGGATACGAACTCAGCGATGTCAATGTCCGGCGCATTTTAATCATTGTGGCAATTATTGCAGTATTTCTGGTGCTTGCGATTATTTTTTTAAATAGTTTCTTCATCAGCAGCAAGGAGCGGATCACCTATCAGCAGGTGCTGGAGCCCCAATCGGAAGCGCTGCAGCAGCTGCGGGAACGAGAGGATCAGGGCCTTCATACTTATGGCATCATCGATTCCTCTGCAGGTATCTACCGCATTCCCGTTGAGCGTGCCATGCGCCTGGAAGCCCGGGAAGCGTTTCGCGGCCGGGTGCGAGAAAGTGAGGAACAAGCCATCGATTAAGCCGTATTTTTTGAAAGCTGAGAAAAATGCTGTAACATTGATACCATGAAAACATCATACAAAGATATGCAAAAGCGAAGACCGGGATATGAGATGATGAAGCGTGCTATCATTTTTTTTATCGCCATAATTATGACAAATACGACCATTTTCGCACAGACAACAGATCAGAATCCACAGTCACTGCAAAAAATTAATGTCAATGAGCAGCCGGGTGATACCATACCGCTGGATTTGCAATTTACCAATCATCACGGCGAACAGGTCGCGCTCCGAAAATACTTTCAACAGGGCAAACCGGTGCTGTTAACGCTGGTGTATTATGAATGCCCGATGCTGTGCACCCTGGTGCTCAACGGCCTCCGGAAAAGTGTGGACAGCCTGGCCTGGACGCCCGGAGAAGAATATCAGATGGTTGCGGTCAGTATTGATCCGCGCGAAACGGCGGCGCTTGCACGTTCAAAGCACGAAGCGTATCTGGGCAGCATGGAAAAGCAGGTGAGCGGCGATGGATGGGTCTTCCTGGTTGGGGAGGAGAGTCAGTCCCGTGCCCTGGCCGAAGCGCTGGGTTTTCAATACTATTACGTGGAAGAGAATGACATTTATGCCCATCCGGCGGTCTCCTACGTGCTGACTGAAAACGGAAAAATCACTCGCTATCTGTACGGAATTGACCATCAACAAAGGAATTTGAGATTGGCACTTCTGGAAGGAGCGCAGGGGACGGTCGGGAATGCCGCCGATAAGCTGCTTTTATATTGTTATCAGTATGATCCAGATGCCGAGGGGTATGTCCTGTTTGCGGAAAATCTCATGAAGATCGGTGGCGCGTTCACAGTAGTGATCCTGGGATCTGTGCTGGGAGTTTATTGGTGGAAAGAAACGCACAAGAAGAAAAAGTCATAAGCGAACGAGTCGGGTAGGAAGTACAGGTCATGGACACGACTGGAACATTCTGGATGCCGGAAGGCAGTTCAACGGTCGCCGGTGAAGTCGATGCGTTGTTTTATTTCATTCTCTGGGCGTCGGTATTCTTTTTTCTCCTGATTGTCGGATTATCGGTCTATTTCATTATCAAGTACCGGCGGCGGGAGGATCGTCCGGATGCCACGTCGCACGTGGCGTACAATGTCAAGCTGGAAATCGTCTGGACGCTGGTACCGATTATCCTGGTGATTATTGTGTTTGCCTGGGGGTTCAACACGTTTATGAAACTGCAGGTTGTCCCCAGGGATGCGCTGGAAATCAAAGTCACCGGCAGGCAGTGGATGTGGGTGTTCGATTATCCCAACGGATCCAACAGCATCAATGAATTGGTGGTGCCGGTGAATCAGCCGGTGAAGCTGTTGATGTCCTCGGACGATGTGATACACAGTTTTTATGTGCCCCAGTTTCGGATCAAGCAGGATGTGGTGCCCAGCCGGTATACAATCACCTGGTTTGAAGCCAGCCGTACCGGAACGTTCGATATTTACTGTGCCGAATTTTGCGGAGATGGGCACTCCGAGATGCTGGGCACAGTGCGGGTGGTTTCCCGGGATGATTATGCCTCGTATCTGGAGGGCGGCCCCGCTGGTGAGGCCCCTGACGGCCAGTCATTGGTAGCCCAGGGAAAACAGCTCTATACAAGCCGGGCATGCAATACCTGCCATTCGGTGGATGGGAGTGCCAATGTGGGGCCGACACTTCAAAATCTATACGGACATGAGGTCACGTTATCCGACGGCAGTACCGTCATGGCTGATGAGAATTATCTCCGGGAATCCATCCTGAATCCGCAGGCGAAGATCACCCAGGGCTTCCAGCCGGTGATGCCCACATTTCAGGGATTAGTGAATGACCGGCAGCTGGATGCCCTGGTGGCGTATCTCAAGTCATTGAGTGAAGTTGAACAGATTGAAGACGAACAACAACTGGCAGAGTAAACCGATATGAACGCAGAAACACTTACTGCAGCCCATGGGGAAGAAAAAGTCAACTATTTGAACGTCACCCGTGGTATAAAATCCTGGCTGCTGACCCTGGATCACAAACGTATCGGCATTCTCTATCTCTGGTCGATCATGCTCATGTTCCTGTTCGGTGGAGTGTTGGCGTTGTTTCTCCGTATTGAACTCCTCGGTCCGGGACCTGATTTAATTCAGGCGAAAACCTATAATCAGCTGTTCACCCTGCACGGGGCGATCATGATCTTCATGTTCATTATTCCCTCCGTCCCGGCGATTCTGGGGAATTTTGCGCTGCCCATCCAGATTGGAGCCAAAGATGTCGCCTTTCCCCGGTTGAACCTGGCCAGCTGGTATTTTTACATGGTGGGGTCCGGATTAGCAGTGTATGCCATTCTGGCTGGTTCGGTGGATACCGGATGGACGTTCTACACACCGTATAGTACCCAGACCACCGGCGCAGTAATCACGATGGTATTTGCAGTTTTTATTCTGGGATTCTCCTCTATCTTCACCGGGTTAAATTTTATCGCAACCATTCATAAACTGCGTGCTCCCGGTATGACATGGTACAAGATGCCGCTCTTTGTCTGGGGGATCTATGCCACGGGAATCATCCAGGTGCTGGCGACGCCGGTTCTGGGAATCACCCTGGTTCTCCTCATCCTGGAGCGGGCATTTGGCATCGGTATTTTTGATCCCGCCATGGGCGGCGATCCGGTGCTGTTTCAGCACTTTTTCTGGTTCTACTCACATCCTGCGGTGTATATTATGATTCTCCCAGGGATGGGAATCATCAGTGAGCTGGTCTCAACCTTTTCCCATCGGAAGATCTTCGGGTTCAAGCCCATTGCCTATTCCAGTATCGCCATCGCCTTTCTGAGTTTCGGCGTCTGGGGGCATCATATGTTTGTAAGCGGACAGTCCCAGTATGCGACTCTTATCTTTTCATTCCTGACTTTTCTGGTGGCGATTCCCTCGGGCGTGAAAATGTTCAACTGGGTGTCCACCATGTACAAAGGCGCCATCACCTTTGAAACACCCATGCTGTTTACCCTCAGTTTCTTCTTTACGTTCGCCATCGGAGGGCTGACCGGAATATTCCTGGGAGCCACGGCGGTGGACGTGCATGTGACCGATACCTACTTTGTGGTGGCGCATTTTCACTATGTGATGATGGGCGGGACCATCATGGCTTTCTTTGGAGGATTGTTCTACTGGTGGCCGAAGATCTGGGGCCGCATGTATAATGAAACCTGGGGGCAGGCCTCCGCATTGCTGGTGTTCCTGGGATTTAATTTCACCTTTTTCCCGATGTTCATCATGGGCACCCAGGGCATGCCGCGGCGGTATTTCCTCTATCCTGAAAAATATCAGATACTGCAGGTGCTGTCCACCGGCGGCTCCTGGATTCTCGGACTGGGACTGCTGATTATGGCGGTGGTCTTGATTCATGCCATCAAGTGGGGCAAAAAAGCCGGGAAGAATCCCTGGGGTGCCCTTACGCTCGAGTGGATGGTGGATTCGCCCCCGCCCCCGCACAATTTTGAACAGAATCCGACCATTGAATATGGTCCGTATGACCACGACAAAGTTTTAGTCAAACCAGACAGAGCAGGCGCAGTGACATGAGCAACGCAACTGAAGCAGCAGAGCATCCGTCGTATTTACAGCATCATTTCAGCGACGCCGAGCAGCAGCGGGAATCCGCCAAGCTGGGAATGTGGATTTTCCTGCTGACGGAAATTCTCCTGTTTGGTGGCTTATTCGGTTTTTACGTGTTCTACCGGGCGTGGAATCCGGAGATATTCTATAACGCCCATGTGCATCTGAATACCACCCTGGGAGCTGTGAATACCCTGGTATTGATCACCAGTTCGGTGACGGTAGCATTGGCGATTCATTCCATCCGGGTGGGAGAGCGAAAAAAGACCATCGTGTTTCTGGCGTCCACCATTGCCCTCGCAGCGGTATTTCTGGTGATAAAATATTTCGAATACGCACATAAATTTCATCTGGGACAACTCCCGGGGGAATATTACTCCTATACCGGTATCGCCGGCACCAATCCGCATATCTTTTTCAGTGTGTATTTTACGATGACCGGTCTGCATGGTTTGCACGTCCTGGCCGGGATGCTTGTTATCGGATGGGCGCTGTACCGGACCACGCAGAACCACTTCTCACCGGAGTATTATACGCCCATCGAAATGACCGGCCTTTACTGGCATCTGGTTGATATTATCTGGATCTTTTTATTTCCATTACTGTATTTAGTGGGGTGATCGTATGGCACAAGGCGCAGAAGCGAGTAACGAACATATTGTATCCGTCAAAACGTATCTTGCAGTGGGAGCGGCGCTGTTCGTCCTTACCGGATTGACTGTCGCGGTTTCCTTTGTACATCTGGGCCCGTTTAACCTGATTGTGGCAATGGGCATTGCGGCGCTGAAAGCTTCTCTGGTGGCGTTAATCTTTATGCACCTGTATTATGATAACAAACTGTATCTCACCATTTTCCTCATGGCGATCCTGATGCTGGCCTTTTTTATCATACTCACCTTGTTTGATACGTTGCGGCGCGGTGATATTTATCAGGAAGTTGCCGGACCCTACAGCGGGCAGCCTCAGGTTGTGGAAACAGCCGGCACCGATACGAGCAGTGCGACAGGGCAGGCTGCAGAAAGTGACACTTCCACGGCAACTTCGCAGCAGGCGGAGCACTAATGGCAGCTCCTCTTGCCAAAGATCAATATTTTAACAGATATCCGTTATAGAGATTCAGTGAATTTGAACGTGAATGAACAGGCCATACGAACGAAAGCAAGACGATATTTCAGATTCAATGTAATTGCGATCGTCGCAACGTATCTCCTTATATTTGTCGGGGGACTGGTGCGGGTCTCCGGCGCTGGTTTGGGGTGTCCCGACTGGCCGAAATGTTTCGGCCGGTGGATTCCGCCCACCTCGGCCAGCCAGCTCCCGGCGGACATTGATCCCGCGCTGTTCAATTTCACACTGGCCTGGATTGAATATATCAACCGGCTGATCGGCGTGGTGATCGGGTTCCTGATTCTCGGGGTTGCCATTCTGGCCCTGAAAGATTTGCGGCGGGAGAAGCGTATTCTGTATCCCTCCCTGGCCGCCGCTCTGCTGGTGGCGTTTCAGGGCTGGCAGGGAAGCCAGGTGGTCTCGTCGGGCCTGGAGCCGATGATCGTTTCCCTGCATATGGTGATAGCATTCGTTATTGTGAGCCTCCTTATCTACACCGCACTGCAGGCCTATTATCTTGAGAGTCCTGACATGGAACGGAATGCCTGGTATCCGGATTCCCTGCGCAAGCTGGTGGGGGCTCTCTGGGGCATAACAATCTTCCAGATCATTCTGGGGACGCAGGTGCGTTCGGAGATTGAACATGCCGCCGCACAGTTTCCCCTGTTTACGCGAGACGAGCTCCTGCAGCAGGCGGATCCGGTGAGTTCTCTGCATGGGCTGTTCGGTGTACTGGTGGCAGCCTTCACCTGGTGGACGGCGGACCAAATCCGGAAACGGAGTGTGAATCCGTCTGCACTGGTTGAATACGGCAGCAAAATCATGGTTATTGTGGTGGCGGCACAAATTGTGATCGGGGGAGTGCTGGTAGGATTCGGGCTTCCGAATTTGATGCAGTTATATCATCTGTGGACAGCAAGTTTATTTATTGGAGTATTATTAATATTGTATTCATCAATGAAGTACAGGATGGTTAATTATGGAGAATAAGAGACAATTTCCGAAGATATTCCTCTGGATTGGAGCAGCCGTTGCGATTCTGGCTGTGGCAGCGGCGGTCGTTATCCGGCAGGCACAGGAATCCAGGGCCGATCTCCCGGTCTATGGAACCGTGCCGGAATTCACGTTCGTCAATCAGGACAGTATTCCCTTTGGCAGTGCGGATATGCAGGGGAAAATCACGGTGCTGGATTTCTTCTTCACCAACTGCCAGGGTCCCTGCCCGGTGATGAGCACGAAAATGTCCGAACTCTACGATCAATATGGCTCTTCGGAGGTGGTACAGTTCGTATCCATCTCAGTGGATCCCGAACGGGATTCCCTGGCTGCGCTGCAATCCTATGGGAATCGATACGGGGTGACCGACCAGCGGTGGAATTTTTTGCGGGCACCCATCGAGAAGGTCAGGAATCTTTCCGTTGACGGATTTATGCTGGGGGGCGATTTCCCCATGGGACACAGTACCCGCTTTGTTCTGATTGATACGCACAATCGAATCCGGGGCTATTACAGCAGTCTGGAGGATACCAGTATCGAAGTGCTGCGGAATGATATCCGGGCACTGGCGCACCAGGGAACCTGAGACCTTCACAAAAACAATAGCACACAGATGACACAGAAAGCACAGATTTCCACAGATTTAAAAGACAAGATCGAATTCAGCATAGAGAGTAAAGAGGTCTTCACAAATTCATCTTGTCATAGAAAGAGAGGGGGGAGGCAGGTAGTATCTTCGATGTCCAAACTGGTAATCACGACGGGGCAATGCCAGTATAAACTCACGACTCTTTATCCGGAGACTATATTTAGGTCTATGTTCTTTATATTTTCATGGAATGGAGGGAGGAATCTGCGGTCATCTGTTTTTTCTGTGTTAATCTGCGTGCTGTTTTTTTGAATTAATCAGGATAGCCAGACTACAAAGGGATATCCTGGGTCGCAGTAAGACTTGAAGTGATGAAGGATTTATAAATTTTCATGAGCATCCAAACAAATACAAAAATACTACCAATCCCGGCCGTCCGGCAAAAAGTACAGGATTATAAAGAACTGTTGAAGCCGGGTATTACCACGCTGGTAATGGTCACGGCGCTGGCCGGATTTTATCTTGGGTCTTCGGGGGCGCTGGATCTTCCGCTGTTGATTCACACGCTGATTGGAACCGGACTGGTTGCCGGCGGCGGGGGGGCGTTGAATCACTATCTGGAGCGGGAGGCGGACGCCAGGATGAAGCGCACCCGGAACCGGCCGCTCCCCAGTGGCCGCATGCAGCCCGGCCAGGTCTTGCTTTTCGGAATCGCCGTTTCTCTCAGCGGCTTGGTGTATCTGTTTTTAACTGTGAACGGAATCACCACTTTCCTGGCAGTGATATCCTGGGTGAGCTATGTCTTTATCTACACGCCGATGAAACGGGTGTCCCCGCTGGCAACACTCTTCGGGGCCATCCCCGGCGCGCTCCCACCCATGGGGGGGTGGACTGCCGCCACCGGACAGATTGCCTACGAGGCCTGGATTCTGTTTGCCATCCTGTTTCTCTGGCAGCTGCCGCACTTCCTGGCCATTGCCTGGCTCTGTCGCAAAGATTACGAACAGGGCGGCTTTCCCATGCTCACGGTGCTCCAGGAGGTGAAGCAGTTCACCGGATACCAGATGATGCTCTACTCCGCCGGCCTGCTGGTGGTGAGCCTGATCCCCTCCGCCGTCGGACTGACCGGCGAGTTGTATCTGGTTGGCGCATTTCTTATCGGTCTCCTCTTTCTGGGAGTGAATATCTTTATGGTGATATCTGCTTCGAATGTCAATGCGAAGCGATCACTGTGGGCATCCATTATTTACCTGCCGCTGCTGCTAATGTTAATGATGGCGGATAAGATTGCTTTATGAAGAGTCGAACGGAGAGATGATACTGCTCTCAAAGCCACGAATTGACGCGAAGGAACACGAAGAATAACACGGCTATGAAGAAAATTGTCATCATTGACTTGGCATTCTCACACAGCCTCCATGAAACGGCTCTACACCAACTTGCATAACGATAGAATCTGATTTGATGAATCATCCGGAAAAAGCGACAGCATCCATGCATAATCAATTGAACGTTATCACTTCTGCAGAAAACGCGAATGTTGCCGGGAAAGGTGATGCTGCCGTCCAGGTTTCCGGTCTGACCCACCGATTCGGTAAGCTGGTTGCGCTGCGGGAAGTCTCTTTCAAGGTCCCTCAGGGCGGTATCTACGGCCTGCTGGGTCCGAACGGGAGCGGGAAAAGTACTCTGTTTCGAATTCTCTCGACTTATCTGCTTCCTTCCGCCGGCAAGGTGCTGGTCGGCGGATTCGATATTTGTCGCGATCCTGATGCCGTGCGCTCCCGGATAGCGGTCGTGTTTCAGGAACCCAGCGTGGATGAGAAATTGACCGTAGTGGAAAATCTGCGCCACCATGGGTATTGCTATGGATTATCCGGGGGGAATTTGCAGTTGGCCATTCATGATATGATCAACCGGTTCAGTCTGGAAGACCGGGGCAACGACCGGGTAGAAATCTTATCCGGCGGAATGCGGCGCAAAGTGGAGATTGCAAAAGGGCTGCTCTCCGAACCGGAGATTGTTCTGATGGATGAGCCCACTACCGGACTGGATCCGCGGGCGCGCCGGGATTTCTGGGATCTCATCGAGGAAATCACTCAGCAGCAAGACATTACCTTTATCACGACCACGCATCTCATGGATGAAGCGGACCGGTGCGACCGGGTGGCGATTCTGGATGCCGGTGGAATAGTGGCGGAAGATTCCCCGGCGGCACTGCGAAACAGGATTGGCAGGGAAGTGGTGGAAATCCAGTCCGAGAAGGCCGCGCTGCTTGCAGAGGGCCTGGAAGACATCTTTGATATCACCGTCACTGTATTCAACCATACGGTGCGATTTGACTCGGAGGAGGGACATCACCTGGTGCCCAAAATCGTGGATCGGTTCCGGGAACATATCCAGGAAATCACCGTGCGAAAGCCCACCCTGGAAGACGTGTTTATCCATCTCACCGGCCATCGGATGGAGGACGCATGAACGGGAAACCAAAGGCTGCTTCATCCGTGGGATTACTGTTGCCTACCTATTCGCTCTGGTGGAGGGAGATCCTGCGCTTTGTGCGTGACCGCAGCAGGGTATTCGGTGCGCTGGGCCAGCCGGTAATCTTCTGGCTGCTCCTGGGAGCCGGATTAGGCGGAATGTTCCGGCTGCCGGAATCGTTGGGAAATGTATCCTATCTGGAATATCTGTTTCCGGGCATTCTGGTGCTCATCGTCTTGTTCACGGCCATTTTTTCGACTATTTCCATCATCCAGGATCGGAAATCCGGGTTTATGCAGGGCGTGCTGGTGGCGCCGATGCCCCGGAGCGGGATTGTGCTCGGGAAGATCCTGGGCGGGACCACGCTCGCTATGCTCCAGGCAGTGCTGCTCCTGACTGCTCTTCCCTTTTTGGGGTTGCCGGTGAGTACGCTGATACTGGGAAAACTAATGGTCATCCTGTTCGTCATTGGTTTCGCCCTGACAGGATTAGGATACGTTATTGCCTGGCCCATGGATTCGACCCAGGGCTATCATTCACTCATGAATCTGTTGCTGATACCCATGTGGCTGCTCTCCGGAGCGTTTTTCCCCGCGGAAGGACTCCCGGCATGGCTGTCCTGGATTATCGTAATCAATCCCCTCACGTACGGGATGAACCTGGTGCGGGATGCACTCTATTCCGGGCAACCGGCTGATCTTATCTCCTGGGGAGTCACCCTCGGATTCGCGCTGCTGACATTTATTTTCGCTTTATACGTCACCCGGCGGCGGGAAACCGGAGACTAGCCCTTTTCCGGCCATGATTACCATAGAAATATTACCCACCATCAATGCCACCCTGAACGGAATCAGCGCGATTTTGTTATCCCTGGGATACCTGTTCATTCGCCGCGGGAACAGGCAGGTGCATAAACGATTGATGATCGCAGCGTTTGCGGTGTCGGCGCTGTTTCTTGCGTCCTATCTCATCTATCATGCCCAGGCCGGATCCACGTCCTTCACCGGCCAGGGCTGGATGCGACCGGTGTATTTTTTCATTTTAATCACGCATATTATTCTGGCGGCTGCCATTGTGCCGCTCGCCATCATAACCCTTTTCCGTGCTTTAAAGGAACGGTTCGCTCTCCATAAGAAAATCGCCCGGTGGACCCTCCCGATCTGGCTATATGTTTCCGTCACTGGTGTGCTGGTCTATCTTATGCTCTACCATCTTACGTGAAAAAATCAGCCGCGAAGGGACGCGAAGTAACACGAAGAAAAAACAAGAAAGAGAAAAGAGTTAAATACGAAGAGTCAGATACAGACGTGTGGTGGTGCGTCTCCACCTCTCTTGGGGGGACCGAGGGGTGAGCGATGGTAAGCCCCGGTGATTTCCCTTTCTCCCATGTTCCAATCCCTCTGAATCTTCCATGGTCCGTCTTTCTGAGCGGGTTGCGAAATACAGGCGGTATTTTTTCTTGGCGACCTTCGCGTTCTTCGCGGCGTTTTGTCCCGTAGGGATCCCATTGGGGCGTTCTCTGCGTGATCTGCTGTTACCCCTAATTAGCAATTGATCTTGCAGGGGGTGTTCTCTAATTTTCAATCCATATGATCCGGAAATATTTGAAAGAAAGAGAGTCAGGCTCGTGAAAGTCGACGTTACAACCGAAGAGGAACCCTATCAGAAAAGATTAGAGGTGGAGATTCCCTGGGAGGATGTGCAGGAGGAGTATGAAAAATCTCTGCGGGAATTCCGCAAAGATCTGGAGCTGCCGGGCTTTCGTCCGGGGAAGGTGCCTGTCAAGGTGATCAAGAAACAATACGGGACTCAGCTGGAATATCAATTTGCCAGTGATGCCCTTGATGAGTATTACCGGCAGGCGCTTGACGAAATCGAGGAGGCCCCGGTAAACAGGGGGACCATCGAAAATCTGGAATTTGCCGAAGGGGAGCCGCTCAAGTTCACGGCCCGGTTCGACACGGAGCCTGACATGGATATCTTTGATTACAAGAACCGATTCGAGGTGGAACATACCGTGTATGAATCGACACCGGCAGATGTGGATCAGGCACTTGAGGACCTGCGGGAACAGCATGCGGAAGTCAACGAAAAAGACGACGGTGTGGAAGAGGGCGATCTGTTGCTCATTGATTTGCAGCGGGTGGACCAGAGTGGTAATCCCATTATCGGGCAGAAAGTGGAAGATCGGGAAATCAGGGTGGGGGAGGGACTGTTTGGCGGTGAGAATATGGAACGCCTCAGAGGGGCGAAAAAAGGTGATATTAGGCAGATTGTGGTGCAGCCCCAGGATGAGGGAGATGAAATTGAATACTATAATGTGGAAGTGAAAAGGGTGGAAGAGCAGAATCTTCCGGAGCTGAACGATGAGTTCGCGAAAAAAGTCCGGGGTGAGGCGGAAACGTACGAAGAGTTGCGTGAACAGCTGCAAGAAAACATTCAGGACCAGTTGGATCAGGATGCCAATTCACAGCTCTCCCAACGCATTGCACAGAAATTCGTGTCTCAGTGTGAAACCGAATTACCCGATTCGATGATCGACAATTACCTGGAGATGCTCATGGAAGATGTGAAACGCCGGCAAGCCTCCCAGAGCGGGAGTCCCCCGGATATCGATGAGCAGGTCTTCAGACAGAATTATCGGGCGGATGCCATTTATAATTTGAAGTGGCAACTTATTAAAAAACAGATTATTGCACAAGAAGGCCTAGACGTTGACGAGGGGGATCTGGAAGCCAGGATACAGGAGATTGCGGAGAGTTATCCCGAGGAGAACCGGGAAGCGATTCAGAATCTCTATAGAAATGAGCAGTACAAGAGGCGATTACGTGAAGACCTGCTTGATGAAAAGGTACTGGAACATATCAGATCTTTTGCCGATATAAAGGAAACGACCAAAACTACGACCGAATTAAGACAGGAGGCACAAGCACGAGAAGCTGCGGAATCAGCAGTGCGCCAGCCTCAATAGCGGAATGTGAGGAGACAGGGGTCTCCGAAGCGAGAGGAGCGGAAGTACATGTATATACCTATGGTAGTTGAGCAGACCGGGCGCACCGAGCGTGCGTATGATATATACTCCCGGCTGCTGAAGGAACGCATTGTCTTCATAGGCCATCCCATTAGTGATACTGTGGCCAGTGTGGTCATTGCGCAGTTGATTTTTCTGGAGGCAGAGGAGCCGGAGAAAGACATCTATCTCTATATCAACAGCCCCGGCGGCAGCGTCACAGCCGGGATGGGAATTTACGACACCATTCAATATATCAAGCCGGATGTCTCCACCATCTGTGTGGGACAGGCGGCCAGTATGAGTGCGCTGCTGTTGGCGTCGGGAACAGCAGGGAAACGATCTGCGCTTCCCAACAGCCGGGTCATGATCCATCAGCCGTGGGGCGGAGCGGAAGGCCAGGCCAGTGACATCGAGATCCATGCCCGGGAGATTGTGGGGATTAAGCAGAAACTGAATAAAATTCTGGCGGAATTAACCGGCCAGCCCCTCAAGAAAGTCGCTGAAGATACGGACCGGAATTATTTCATGCATGCGGAAGAAGCCAAAGAATACGGTCTGATTGACAATATACTGACCAAGCGGCAAGTAAAAACAGAGTTATAACCCGGCGGGAAAGGTATATGACTTCCGACAAATCTCAAAATTCCTCCAAAGAAAAACAATATCACTGCAGTTTTTGCGGCCGCAGTGCCTCTGAAGTGGAATCCTTAGTCTCCGGTCCGGATGTATATATCTGTGATCACTGTGTGCTGCATGCCATCGATATCATTAAAGATGAGCTGCGATCCTCCCATTCCACAAAACGCGTCACCATTCCGACTCCCCGGAAGATCAAGGTCGAGCTGGACAAATACGTCATCGGCCAGGAACAGGCCAAGCGATCCATTTCGGTGGCCGTCTACAACCATTATAAACGAATGCAAAATTTCATTGCGTTCGACGAGGTGGAGCTGGAAAAGAGCAATATTTTGATGATTGGTCCCACCGGCACCGGAAAAACCCTGATTGCACAGACGCTGGCGCGGTTCCTGGAGGTGCCGTTTGCTATTGCCGATGCCACTGTTTTAACGGAAGCGGGCTATGTGGGGGAGGATGTTGAGAATATTCTGGTGCGGTTATTACAGGCGGCGGAATATGACGTCAAAGAAGCCGAGCGCGGCATAATATACATTGATGAGATCGATAAAATTGCCCGGAAAGATGCCAATGCCTCGATTACCCGTGATGTTTCAGGCGAGGGGGTGCAGCAGGCCTTGCTGAAAATGCTGGAAGGCACCGTGGCGAGTGTGCCCCCGAAGGGGGGCCGAAAACATCCCGAGCAGCACCTGATCAACATCGACACCAGAAATATTCTGTTTATCACCGGCGGCGCATTTGATGGATTGGACAAAATTGTGGGGCGCCGGGTCGGACAGAAATCGATGGGATTTCATACAGAATTCCGGGATTCCGGTCAGGGCGAGTCTGAAATTACCCAGCTGCTGGCCCAGGTGGAACCGGCGGATCTCCTGCAGTACGGGTTTATCCCGGAACTGATAGGACGCCTCCCGGTGATTACCGCGTTAAGCGAATTGGATAACGAAGCGCTGGTGGCTATCCTGCAGAATCCGAAGAATGCGCTCGTGAAACAGTATAAGAAGCTGTTTGAAATGGACGGTATCGAACTCATTTTCGAAGACGAGGCTCTGAGTGCTATTGTCGAACGGGCGATGACCCGGAAAATGGGCGCACGGGGCCTGCGATCCGTGATGGAGTCGGTGATGCTGGATGTGATGTTCGATCTGCCGGATAAAAAAGAGGATATCGGCCAGTGTATTATCACCCAGGACGTGGTCAACGGTGAGGCCCGGCCGGAATTACTCCCCCTGAGAAAAGGGGCGTAACCTTCCCGCAGGGATCAGTGATCCCGGCTCCCGCCATACGGCACACAACCAGTGCAGACGGACAATGGACGCCGGACTCTCGACGTCGGCGCGCCACCAAAAATTCCCCCGCTTCCAGACCAGAGACAAAATATTTCTCCCGCCTGTAAAATAAAGAATTGCTGCAATCATCCGATAATAAAAGGGTTATATCAATAAAATTCATTTTGAATAGCAAACATGTATCACTATAATGAGACTGTTTAGAAAACATGAGCCTGATGCACGATGCTAAAATTAACTTATGGTTATTAT
>CAYPST010000024.1:0-40494 GCA_964413425.1 uncultured bacterium | reverse complement strand
ATGCGTAACTGTTTTTCCTTTTTTATTCGTGTCAATTCGTGTCATTCGTGGTTTCGTTTATTGTTATCCTGTAAATCCTGTTCATCCTGTCTGGTTTTTTCACGCTCCCCGCTCCGGCGCTTCCCGGAACCCAAAGCCGGTCGACCGCTTATGGTCCAGCGGATCTTCCATCATCTCCACCGCCTCTTCCCGGTGGGCCGGCGGAATCACATACCGGTCGTCCAGTTTGGCCAGCGATGACAACCGATAGATGGCTTCCGCCTCTTCCCGCGTACAGTCGGCCTCGGTCAATAATTTCTCCGCCGTCTCTTCATCCACATCACCCACCGTGAGCGCCCTGCGGTATGTCCGGACCGCCATCTGCTTCTTCAGCGCGTAGCGAACTTTCGCATTATTCCCGGCGGCGAACAGGTTGCCCAGATACTGAATAGGGGCTCTCGCCTTCTCGAAGTCCGGAAACACTCCGTTGGACAAATTTTTAAGCGTTTTGCCGTCGAAGCTGGACATCACCGGCAGCATCGGAGGTACATAGAACAGCATGGGCAGCGTTCGATACTCGATGTGCGGCGGCAGCGCCAGCTTCCACTGCTTCACATATTTATAGACCGGCGACTCCTGGGCCGCATCGATGGTGCTCTGATGGATGCCGTTGGCCTTGGCCTCCCGAATCACCTCCGGATCGAACGGATCCAGGATCATATCCCGATGAGCGTCCACCAGTTCGCGATCCTCTTTCAGGGCCGTTTCCTCGATGCGGTCTGCATCATACAGGAGCACGCCCAGGTAACGGATCCGTCCCACGCAGGAATGGAAGCAGGCCGGGGCCTGCCCGGTCTCCACCCGAGGAAAACACAGAATACATTTCTCGGATTTGCCGGTCTTCCAGTTATAATAGGTTTTCTTGTATGGACAGGCCGCCACACAAGACCTCCAGCCGCGACACCGGTTCTGGTCCAGCAGCACGATACCGTCCTCGCCCCGTTTATACAACGCCCCGGAGGGACAGGAGGCCACACAGGACGGGTTCAGACAATGGTTGCAGATCCGGGGGAAGTAAAAGAAGACCAGATTCTCGATCTCAAACAGCTGGTGCTGCTGCTCTCTGCTCAACCCTTCCAGATTGGGATCGTTTCTGGCATACAGCGGCGACCCGCTCAGGTCGTCATCCCAGTTGGGACCGGCTTCCACGTCGATATATTCCCCGGTGATCTTGGAGACCGGGATTGCCGTGGGCTGATCCGTGCCTTCCGGGGAATTGAACAGCAGGTCGAAGTCGTACTCCCACGGTTCGTAATAATCGTCCATGCTGGGCTGGTGCGGATTATGAAAAATATTGAAAATCACCCGGCCCTTGCCGGTGGACCGCAGCCGCAGCTTCCCGTTCTTCACCTCCCAGCCCCCGCGATAATCCTCCTGGTCTTCCCACTTGGTGGGATATCCCGTGCCGGGCTTGGTCTCCACGTTGTTCCACCACATATACTCCGCACCCTCCCGGTCCGTCCACACGTTCTTGCAGGCAATGCTGCAGGTATGACAGCCAATGCACTTGTCCAGGTGAAATACCATCGAAATCTGTGATCGAATATCCATTGTCTACCTTTTGAGTTTGAGATAATGGCACTCAGATGACGCAGATTGAACTGATGACCGCAGATAACTGAAACCATAATAATCAATGAAAATCTGTGCCATCCATGTTTTGTGTGTTTTATTTAGTATGAAATATTTTTTTTGTTGTTATCCTGTTCATCCTGTATATCCTGTCTATTGATTTTAGCAAAACTCTTGCATCGTCTTCTTTTCACTTTACTTTTCGTTTTTCTTTTTTGTATTTATCTGCGAAAATCTGCACAATCTGCGTCATCTGCGTGCTATCCCCTGTCACCACTCCAGGTCCGGCAGTTTCCGGACGTAAATATGGGTGTCCCGGTTATTCCCGGTGGGTCCCCAGTAGTTGAAGTGATAGGTAAACTGGGCGTACCCGCCGAGCATCAGGTTCGGCTTCAGCCGGGTGCGGGTGAGACTATTGTGTCCGCCTGCGCGCTTTCGTCCGCGCAACGGTGACTTCGGTACTGAGTAGGTGCGTTCCGGTGAATGGTACTGAATACAGATTCCACTGGGAATGCGGGCGCTCACGCAGGCCCGGGTCACCACCACACCGTTGTCATTATACACTTCCACCCATTCGTTATCGTTAATGCCGAGGGCTTCCGCGTCCCGCTCGCTGATCCAGAACGGCTCCACGCCGCGTGAGAGGGTGGTCATGCGTTCGTTATCTCCGTAAGTGGAGTGGATGTGCCACTTCCCGTGGGGCGTGAGAAAGTTCAGCATCAACGCCTGCTCCTGATCTTCGTCGAACAGGGTTTCCGCGTACTGGGCAGGCATGGGTTTGGGTTTATAGGTGGGCACGTGCTCGCCGAACTGGATATAGCCTGGATGATCCAGGTACAGGGACTGCCGTCCGGTGAGCGTGCGCCAGGGGACCAGCTTTTCGGTGTTGTATGTGAACGGCGAGTAGGGCCGTCCGTTCTCCAGCAGTCCGGACCACATGGGACTGTTCACGAACCGCCGGGGCTGGGCGATGAGTTCTTCGAAATTCGTTCGCACGTTCCGGCTTTTCTCTGCAAGATCCGTCAGGGGCAGACCGACCTGCTCTTCCATGTTCTTGTAACTGCGATACGCCAGTTCACCGTTGGTCACCGTGGCGAAATGCAGGATCACGTTGCAGGCGTCCCGGTCCTTTTTCAGGGAAGGAAAGACGTTCCCGTTCCATTTCTCCACGGGATGGGTTTCGGTCATCTCATCGTACACGTCCTTGATGTCGTAATGGGTGCCGTGCGCTCCCAGTCCGCCTTCTCTGGCCTGCGGACCATAGGAGATAAACTGGTTATAAACATTCTTATAGTCGCGATAGACCATCTTGAAGTGGGGCATGGTTTTCCCGGGGACGGCTTCCGCATCGCCGTTCATCCAGTCCCGGATGGACGGCTGGGCGATCTCATCTCTGGAATCATGTGCCAGCGGTTTAGCCACCAGATCCGGCACCGGGTCGGGAAAGTGCTTCCCGGCCAGTTCGGAGAACTTCTTCGCGATCTCCCGGAAGATCTGCCAGTCGCTTTTGGACTCCCAGCAGGGCGGCACCGCAGCCGTCAGCGGATGAATAAAACTGTGCATATCGGTGGAGTTCAGGTCGTCCTTCTCGTACCAGGTGGCCGCCGGCAGCACGATATCCGAGTACAGGGCCGATGTGTCCATCCGGAAGTTCAGATCCACCACCAGGTCCATCTTGCCGGTGGGGACCTTATCGTGCCAGGTGATTTCCTTCACCGAATCCCGGGCGAATTCATCATTGGAAATAGCATTATGATGGGTACCGAGATAATGCTTCAGAAAATATTCGTGCCCCTTGGCGCTGGCCAGGATGGCATTCCCGCGCCAGATGTACCACACCCGGGGCCAGTTCTCCCCGGCGTCCGGATCTTCCACGGAGAACTGCAATTTCCGCTTCTTCAGCTGATCCACCACGTAATCGATGACATCCTGCTCCTCCTCCGAGCCGGTCTCGTCGAACGCTTCCCGCACCAGATCGATGGAATTCTTCTGAAACTGCGGATAGAAAGGCAGCCAGCCATTCCGGACCGCCTGGATCTGCCGGTCCATTGTATGGCCCTGCGCCACCGAGTGGTTATCCTGTTGATGCGGGACGGTGTGGTAATCCGTGAAATCCTTCTCATACCGCCACTGATCCGAGTGCACATAATGCCAGGAGGGCGAATTCTGCAGGCGGACCGCCCCGTCGTTCCAATCTTTGGCAAACGCTATCGAACTCCAGGATTCTCCGGGGGCCAGCTTTTCCTGTCCCACGTAATGGGCCAGCCCGCCGCCGTTCACGCCGATGCAGCCGCAGAAAACCAGGGCATTGATAGCCGCCCGGTACATCAGGTTGGCGTGATACCAGTGATTGACGCCCGCGCCGATAATGACGGTGCACTTGCCGTTGGTCTTCTCCGCGGTGCGGCCCCAGTCTCTGGCAAACTTGATCACGTCCTCCCGGGAGAGCCCGGTATACTGTTCGGACCAGGCCGGCGTGTATGCTGCATCTTCATCGGTATAATCTGTCGGATACTCGCCGCCCAATCCTCTGTTCACACCGAACTGGGCCATCAACAGGTCGAACACTGTTGTGACTTTGACTTCGCCATCCGCAGTCTGCAGGGTTTTCACCGGCACACCGCGGGTGAAGGATTCCCCTTTGCCGAAGTCATCGAATCGCACCAGTGCTTCCTGGTCCGATTCCTCCAGGAGGGTCAATGCCGGCTGAATTTCGCTGCCGTCGACGCCGTCTTCGAGCACGAGATTCCACTTGCCCTTCTGATTGCCCCAGCGATGGCCCATGCTTCCCTGGGGCATCTTGGGCCGCTGATCCGCTTCGTCCCACATGAGGAATTTCCAGTCGCCGTGCTCTTCATCCTGATAATTCTCCAGCCGGTGAGCCCGGAGCAGCTGGCCCGCTTCATAGTGATCGCCATCATGCTTCAATTCCACCAGAAATGGCGAATCGGAGTAGCGCTTCAGATATCCCTGGAAATAGGGGGTTTTTTTCTGATGGTGATACTCGGTCAGCAGCACGTGATTCATCGCCATCCACCAGGCGCCGTCCTGGCCGGCGTTGATGGCCATCCATTCGTCGGCGTACTTGGAGACCTGGCTGTAATCCGGCGAGAACACCACCATCTTGGTCCCGTTGTACCGGGCCTCGGCCGCGTAGTGGCAGTCCGGCGTCCGGGTCATATTCAGGTTGCTGCCCATCACCGCCAGCATCTTGGCATTGTACCAGTCCGCCGATTCCTGCACGTCCGTCTGCTCGCCCCAGGTTTCCGGCGAGGCAGGCGGCAGGTCGCAGTACCAGTCGTAAAAAGACAGGGAAGTCCCGCCCAATAGCTGCATCAACCGGGCGCCGGAGGCATAACTCAACATGGACATGGCCGGAATGGGCGAGAAGCCCGCGATGCGGTCGGGTCCATGTTTCTTGATGGTGTGAATATTGGCCGCCGCCATGATTTCCAGCACCGTATCCCAGTCCGTCCGCCGGAAGCCGCCTTTTCCACGGGCTTTCTGCCAACGGGCACGCTTGTCCGGATCCGAGACCATGGATTCCCACGCCTCCACCGGATCGTCGTACTCGCTGCTGGCCTCCTTCCAGAGATCCAGCAGTGCGCCCCGGATGTAGGGATACTTGATCCGCAGCGGACTGTACAGGTACCAGGAGAACGCGATCCCCCGCTGGCATCCCCGGGGTTCGTAGGGGGGAATACCCGCTTCCAGATCCGGGTAATCCAGTCCCTGCATCTCCCAGGTAACGATGCCGTCCTTCACGTGGATATTCCAGGTGCAGCTCCCCGTACAGTTCACGCCGTGGGTGCTGCGGACGATCTTATCATACTGCCAGCGGTTCCGGTAAAACTCCTCCCAGGACCGTTGCTTCGGCGCCACATCGTCGCGTATCCAATGGTTATTCTTGCTCATGTTGTATCCTTTCAACTACTTTTTGACAGGATTAACAGGATTGACAGGATAGTTTCCCCGCCTCTCCCCGGGACTCAATCCCCCTGTCCCCCTTTCTCCCCGATTGTATCGGGATCTTCGACTTACCAAGAGAAAGGGGGGACGGGAAGCGGTAAGTAATGACTCATTTTCGTACTGTAAGCTTGCAATTAAAGATTTTGGCAATATACCTGATGGGTGTCGCAGCGCCCCGATGTCTAACGCTCCCCCGGTTCTGACACCCGCCTCCCCCTCCCTTGGGCGGCTGCGGAGGTCGGGGGAGGAACTAAGAGAGGGGGATCGAGGGGGTGAGTTCTCTCCGCTCCACATCTCCGTCATCGCCGCTCCATGCGTAACTGTTTTTCCTTTTTTATTCGTGTCAATTCGTGTCATTCGTGGTTTCATTTGTCGTTATCCAGTCAATCCTGTAAATCCTGTCGGATTTTTTTGCTTCGCTCCACCAGCGGTTTCCGCACCGCCCGGAACCGATGCCCCCACAGAAAATCGAACGACACCAGCAGCAGCACCGCGCCGCCGACACCGAACAGGAGGTAATTCACAAACGGGGCCGTCCGTTGTTGTTGGTTCTGCTGCGCCTGGGCCTGCATATAGGCCACCAGGGGCAGCACTTCTTCCTGGGCCAGTGGCGCATTCTGAAAGGTCGTACGCATAGTCGGCGTGGCCGGGGCCACCAGCCAGGAAGACAATGCGTTGCGGCCTCCCAGCCGGGCGATAGCTCCGGTGAGGTTCGGTCCCAGGGTCCCGCCGCCCAGCATCCCGTCGTAGCCGTTCACCGTATGACAGGAAATACATGTCGGCCCGCCGTTCTGAAGCGTTTGCTCTCCAAGGAACAGCTGCCGTCCCCGCCGCACATCCGCCTGGGTCAGCGGCCGATCGCTGATTTGCATTCCCTGAAATTCCGATTCCTCCTTCTGGGATTCCTCGGCGATAAAATCCAGCAGTGCCTCCGCTCGATTCCGGGTTATCCCCTGGGGGACAGGCATCACCACGCCCCGGGCTTCCTGCAGAATTTTCTGAGCATAAGGGTCTCCGCTGTTAATTACCTGCTGGGGATTCATGATAAAATCCACCAGCCAGTCCCGGCTCTGGCGGTCGGTCACGTTCTTCAAATCCGGACCGGTGATCCGCCCCCCGCCGATGGTGTGGCAGCTGTAGCAGTTCTGCCGGAAGTACTCCTCCGTGGTCTGCTGGGAGACCACCAGACCGGGAATCATCAGGAAAAAGACTATTGGAATGAGCGTGTGCTTCCTCACGGGGAACTCCGGTTATTTACTCATTTGTTTTCCCAGTGATCATACAAACGCCGTGCCAATATCGGATTATAACATCTGATTAATGACCTCTGAAGCCCCGGAAGGTTGAAATGACAGGGGGTTCAAAGGGAAGGGAATCTATGGAAACAGAGAAAAGGCGAGATCCACCACAATGTTGGATCCCGGCCGATCGGATACCTAACTATACAGGCCAGAGGCAGAATTTTTCTAATTCCAATGAAGATAAGGGGTTACAGATGCATACACGACTATACAGTGCTCTGTGAAAGATGAGAGATCCCTCCCGGAGAGAAAGGAATGCTCCCGGACCGGTGTGATCCGGGAGCCTCCTGATCACAACACCGCCATCACCACGTTACTGGGTTCGCCTTCGCCGGCTTTATTCATGGCCATCACAAGATATTCCCATTCTTCCTTTTTCGACAGGATTAATCCCAAGGGGACCCTTTTGGGGCAGGATTCACGGGATAGACCCCCCACCGCACCCACCTAATACTCAAGTAGTGAGTGCGCTAGAATCATGGCTAGACTCCCATAGCCTCAACGTGGTATGCTAGGGTAATAGGTTTTCTCTGTGGTCTCACGAACTTGGGGTAATGTCAATTGCCTATTCAATCGCTATTCCCAGAACTTGTCCTCTATTTGTTGTTATCCTGTTCATCCTGTCAATCCTGTCTCAGATTTTTTAACGGTTTCCCCGCACTGGATTCCATCCCGGTTTTTCTCTATTTTTTTCTTTCACACTCATGACATCCCAGATAGAAACGGAGATTGCGCGTAATGATATCCCTGTATAATATTTATAGCACAAGACCTGCATGGATTCACCTGGTCCTCTTCATACTGATAAATGTTGTTGTTTCCTGCGGTCCCCCTGAAGCGGACAATCACGCCGCCTGGCGGGTATACGGGGGCGATGCCGGCGGAACCAAGTATTCGGCGCTCGACCAGATTAACCGATCCAACGTGCGGCAGCTGGAAGTCGCCTGGCGCTATGAAACGGGCGACAGCCGGAGAGATCCGCCGTCCACCATCGAGTGCACTCCGATTGTGGTTGACAGCATCATGTACCTGACCACACCGGGTCTGAAGGTGATGGCGCTCCAGGCGGCCACCGGACAGGCGATCTGGCGCTACGATCCCTTTGCCGGCGGTCGCTCAAGCGGCGTGAACCGGGGCGTAACCTACTGGGAGAGCGGAAATGATCGCCGGATCCTGATGACAGCCGGACCATATATCCACGCCCTGAATGCAATGACCGGAAAATTAATCCCGGCGTTCGGCGACAGCGGGAAGGTGGACCTCCGGTTGGGATTGGATCGGGATGTCGGAGACCTGTCGGTTACCGCGTCATCTCCCGGAGTGATTTACAAGAACCTGTACATTACCGGCAGCAGCGTGGGTGAGGGGCCGCGTCCCGCCGCGCCGGGACACATCCGGGCGTATGACGTCCGCACCGGGGAGCGTCGCTGGATCTTTCATACCATTCCCCATCCCGGTGAATTCGGATACGACACCTGGCCACCGGACGCCTGGAAATGGGCAGGTGGTGCCAACTCCTGGGCCGGGATGACGGTGGACACCGACCGCGGAATCGTGTTCGCGCCCACCGGATCCGCCACGTACGATCATTACGGCGGGGATCGGCCCGGGAAGAACTTGTTTGCCAACTGTCTGCTGGCGCTCAATGCCGAAACCGGCGAGCGTCTCTGGCATTTTCAGGCGGTGCATCACGATATCTGGGATTACGACCTGGCGTCCCCGCCGGCGCTGGTGACCGTCCGGCAGAACGGCCAACAGATCGACGCCGTGGCCCAGCCCACCAAGATGGGCCACCTGTTCGTGTTCAACCGGGAGACCGGGGAACCGGTTTTTCCCATCCAGGAACGTCCGGTTCCCCAGTCAGATATTCCGGGAGAAGCGACCTGGCCTACCCAGCCGTTTCCACCCCAATCACTGATCTACGCCGTGCAGGGATTTACCGAGGATCTCATCACCAACATCTCTCCGGAAGCCCGTGCGTATGTGCTGGAGCGATTCCGGGAGTTTCGGTCGGGACCATTATATCTGCCGCCCGGCGAACAGGGCACCCTGGTGCTGCCCCAGTTCAACGGAGGCACTGACTGGGGCGGGGCCTCGTTCGATCCGGCCACCGGAATTCTGTATGTCAACACCAGTAACGTGGCCGAAAGTATCACCATGGTGCCAACCGATCCGGCGGAGAGCGGTGGTCTGCCGCCCCCAGGTGAAATGATCTACCGCACCAGCTGCGCTGTCTGTCACGGACTGAACCGGGAAGGCGACGGACAGTCGGTTCCGGACATCCGGGATCTCCGGGACCGGATGCCCAAAACGACCTTCCGTGCTATCGTCCGGAATGGTCAGGGCCAGATGCTGCCGGTGCCGGACTTGAGCGATCGCGAAATGTCACAGCTCACGAACTTTTTGTATGGAGCGCAGGAACAGGTGGGGCCTGAGGAAGACGTTGCCAACCGTCCGACTATGCCACCCTACATTGCCACCGGCCATCAACCTTTTCGGGATCCGAATGATTATCCTGCCAACAAGCCTCCCTGGGGCACGCTGAATGCCATTGACCTGAGCGCAGGCGAGATCCTGTGGCAGGTGCCGCTGGGAGAGCACCAGGAGCTCCTGGATCGGGGCCTGCCGCCCACCGGCACGTTTAACATGGGCGGCAGCATAGTCACCGCCGGGGGTCTGGTCTTCATCGGCGCCACCAAGGATGAAAAATTCCGGGCCTTCGACAAGGCGTCCGGCGAGATCCTCTGGGAGGGCCAGTTAGCTGCCGGCGCGTATGCCACTCCCTGCACGTATGCAGTAGACGGCCGCCAGTACGTCGTCATCGCCGCCGGAGGCGGCGGGAAGCCGGGTACCCGGTCCGGGGATACGTACGTGGCGTTTGCGCTGGCGGAATAATGGTGGTGTCTTGCTTCGTACGCAATGATAGGTGAGTCATTCCGAGCGGAGTCCCGGTGTATGGGTTGCAGCCGAGGAATCTGGCGGCGGGTATCGACGGGCCTGGCGCACCTCCAGTTCGCGCGGGCACCTGATCGAGGCACTCCGAATGAGGAGCCCCGAAGAGATCCCTCCACTCCATCCCGGCGGTTGCCGGGATTCCGGTCGGGATGACTCATCAGTGTTGGTTATTCCGGGAGAGGAACCCGCGGATCGACTCAAGCCGCACTCAAGCGAGGCATTCCGAGCGACCGACTGGTGTTCAGGAGGGAGCCCGATGCATCAGGGCTGCGGTCTAGATGACTCGTGCAGGCATAATTGCCGAGAATGAGTCCGTCTTTCTTTCTGATTGCTATCTCAGAAAAAACAATATACATTACATATGTACATTAACTTCCATAAAGAGGATTATTTATGGAACGAACACAAATTTATCTGACAAAAGAAGAACGCGAAGCCCTGAAATTATTATCGGAACGCACTGGCCAATCACAAAGTGCCCTTATCCGCCAGGCTATTGATAGGTACGTTGGACAACCTTCAGAAGAAAAAAGGAGCGAATGTCTTCAGAAGGCCAGAGGTATCTGGAAGAACCGGACAGATGCCCCGGATATCCGCCGGCTGCGTTCCGAGTTTGATTGTGAACACCCATATCCCAGATAATCTATCTATTGAGTTATTATCCTGACTAATCACACCCCTTCCACCATCACCTCTTCCCGCTCGATATCCAGTTTCTTCATGATCCGCTGGAAGGCGGCGCGGGTGAGTCCGCACAGGTCGGCGGCCCGGGTGACATTCCCGCCGGTCCGGGTGAGAGCCTGCCGGATGTAGCGGGCCTGGAATGATTCGATGACCTGCTGCTTCTCTGTCTCATACGGCCGGAGGTCGGGGTGCTCCCCGTTCGCTTTTTCAAATCCGAAATGGGCCGGCAGGATGGTGTCTCCGTGGCACACCACCAGCGCCCGTTTGATGGTGTTCTCCAGCTCCCGGATGTTTCCCTTCCAGTGATGCTGCTCCAATGCCTGCAGGGCAGCCGGTGAAATCTCCGGAATCGGAGAGTCTTCACCCAGCACATCCGACGCGTTCCGCTCCACAAAATATTCCGCCAGTGCAGGGATGCATTGCTTGCGCTCTTTTAGTGGCGGGAGCAGTATCTTGAAGACATCCAGCCGGTAAAGCAAATCCTGCCGGAAATCACCGTTTTCCACCAGCTGATTCAGCGACCGGTTGGTGGCGGCAATTAACCGGAATTTGACCCGGGTATCCCTGGTTCCTCCCAACGGGCGAACCACCTTTTCTTCCAGCACCCGGAGGAGCTTTTTCTGGAAGGAGATCGACATGGAGGCGATTTCATCCAGGAAGATGGTTCCGCCGTCCGCCTGCTGGAATAATCCGGGTGAGTCCTGGTGTGCCCCGGTGAACGCGCCTTTTTTATACCCGAACAGCTCCGATTCAAGCAACGAATCCGGCAGGGCTGCGCAGTTGATGGCCAGAAAGGGCTTGTCACACACCTGGCTCTTCTTGTGGATGGTCCGGGCGATCAGCTCCTTGCCTGTCCCGCTTTCGCCCTGGATCACTACCGGGATTCCGGACGGCGCCACCTGTTCCACCTGTTGCAATACGGTGTGCATCACAGGTGATTCCGCGATTATTCGTGGCGACCGGTACTGCTGCTCACCGGCCCACCGCTGCTTCCGGGCCAGGATGCGATACCCCGCCCGGCGAACGAATGTGAGAATGTCTTCGTTGTCAAACGGCTTGGTGATGAAGTGGGAGGCTCCGTTCTGCAGGCAGGACACCGCCATATCGATGGTCCCGTATCCCGTGATTAATACCACTTCGATTTCCGGCCACTCCCGGTTCATTTCATGGAGCAGGTCAATCCCGGAGAGGCCGTCCATCTTGATATCAGTGATCACGATATCAAACGCGGAATGGCGCAGTTCGGACAAGGCCTCTTCACCGGAAGCAGCAGTGCTGACCTGGCATCCGGTGGTACTGATCAACCGCCGTAACCCCCGGCAGACATCCGCCTGATCATCGACAACGAGAACATGAATATCGCTTAATGCCTCTGGTATTTTTGTCATAACTTTCTCTCTCAAATTTACACTTTATGAGTCAGAGATAGCACACGGAGAATAAAACGTGAAACGTGAAAAGTGAGAAGATCTATGAAGAGTTTTGTGAGCATTGCCAATTAACTGGTGACGATAGTCATGTATTCTCTACTCCCTGAACCAGATACTGACTTTTCTACTCTATGGCTTCGCTTTATTTTCCCCGTACACAAACATTTACCGTTTAACGTCTTCATCCGTGTACATCCTCTGTTTCAGTGTGAACCCGTGTGCTATTCCAGGACGGATCCGGTCCGGTCTTCAGGGGGAGAGCGATCCGGAATACGGTGTTGCCTGGTTCCGAGGTGAGCAGCTCCAGCCGCCCCCGATGCGCACGAATGATACGGCGCGCTGTGGGCAGTCCCAGTCCGGTGCCGCCGGCGCTTCTGGTGGTTACAAAGGGTGCGAATATCTCCTCTTGTTTATCAGCCGGGATTCCCTGCCCGTTGTCCCGGATATCTATGGTAATCTGGTTGTCTTTCTGATCAGCACGAATTTCAATGCGTCCATCCTCCCCGGGCAGTGCCTGAATGGCATTCATAATCAGATTCACCAGGACCTGCTGCAGCTGCATAGCATCCCCCTGTATTATCCGGTTTCCACAGAGATTCTGGTAGTCGAGCAGGATATCCTTTTGCTCATAGAACGGCTTGAGGAACCGGAGCACAGTGGTGATGAGTTCATTGATATTCACCTCGCTGATTTCCGGTTGGGGCGTCCGGGCGTAATCCAGGAGCTGCTTAATGATTCGCCGGCAGGACCGGGTATTCCGCTGAATAACGTCCACATGTTCCTGATACGGGGAGTCCTCCGGGAGTTCGGTTTCCATCATCTGGTTGTACATGGAAATCGCCGACAGGGGACTGTTCATTTCATGGGCCACTACCGCTGCGATCCTGCCCAGGACCGCCAGGCGATCCTGATGCAGCTGCTGATCCCGCATCTGTTCCCGTTCAGTGATATCTCTGGCCACCAGGATTTTTCCGGTTTCCCCGGATTCGGTTGGCAGCCGGGTGGACAGAATTTCATAGATGCGCTGATCAAACCGTACAATGCAGGAATGGGGTGCGGCGCCATTCAACAGACACGCCACACAATTCCCGTCGTTGGCGCCGTCTTTCCGGCATCGCTGAACGGCGGGATTCTCCGCTTCGCCTGTGAGCAGCGCTTCCACCGGCCGGGCCGCTGCATTCGACAGGATAATCTCACCGTCGCGCCCCAGGAGAATCAGTCCGTCCTCCATGGACTGCACCACCGTCTCCAACCGGTGATGCTCGATCCGGAGTTCCTGCTGGCTCTGCTGCAAATCTCTGGCCGTTTCCTCCAGGTAAGTGGTACGCTCCTCGACCGCCGCTGCCATCATATTGAAGGTCTTGGTGAGGTGCCCGATTTCATCTTCCGACTCCGTTTGCAGGCGAACGGAGAAATCGCCGTCCTTGATGCGGGACGCCATCTCCTTCAAAGCATTCAGCGGCCGGATGAGAAACTGCACCGGGAAATAGAGCAGGATGAGGGTGGTGATCGTGATAATGATCGCTGTTCCCAGAATCTTCCCCTCGATGGCGGTGATCGGGAGGAGTGCCGCTTCGGCGTTCAGTTCCACCAGGGCGATCCAGCCAACGCTCTCCATGGGATAACTCTGACCATACATCTCCTGCCCGTGCTCGCAGGTGTGCCGGCCCACATGTTCAGTGGTACGCTGTGCTCCCTGCTCCCGGCGCAGAAATAATCCACCGGAGTGAGTGAGATAGGATGCGGTGCGATCCGCCTCTTCCGGAAACCACCAGGGAATGTTGACTCGCCGTCCGGCGGCATCAATGATGGTGAGATGTTTTTCCAGGGACGATTCGGCAATGGCATCTCTGTTGGCTGCGAATGTGTCGTGGATGACCGTGCTTAGATCAACAACACAGCTCAGATAGCCGATGACTTCCGAGTGGTTCAGATTCCGGAGAGGCGTGGTGATTTCGAAGAACAGCGAATCCTGCAGCCCATTCCTTTGCGCCAGTGCGCTGAATTGCAGATCTTGGGGGACAGTCTCCAAGCGCTCTCTATCCTTGAGAATAAGGGTATGCTCTCTGGCCGCTGCCAGCAGGTGCCCCTCCGTGTCAAACACCAGCAGATTAGTAAATGTCGGTTCCAGCGGGAGTTTGTTCTTCCGCAGATGGCGTTCCAATGCTGAACGGGCCGGGCTTGCCGCACCTTGGACCAGTTTCGCGGTTTGAGTACGGATGAAACCGTCCGAGGCGAAATCCTGCGATCGCCTGCCGAGTGCATCCATGGATTTATCGAACATCACCGCATGGGCAATGGATTCGCTCCGAAGCCGGGAGAGAATTTCGCTTTCCAGGGAACGATACACCGAGTTCGCCACCAGATACCCTGCGACACCGAACGCGATAAGGCAGAGTAACACAAAACTCAGCGGCAGCTTGTATTTGATGGGAACGGCTGAGAGCGGGTCTTTTCGAAATAAGTTTCTCATCACAAATATTCAGTAATTCTCTCCGGTTTCCCAGGGCTTCATATACTCCACCCAATAGGAATGCACCTGCAGCAAATCCGCAATGGAGTGGGATCGCAGGAACTCTGTGATCCGGTTCTTCACCTCATGCCAGTCGCAGATCAGGGAACAGGGCAGTCCGGCCCGGCATTCCTTTATTCCAAAGATGCAGGTTTCATACTTTTCCAGGTCTTCAATGACAGAGACCACATCGTATAAAGTAATTTCTGCAGGTGGCAGCACCAGCCGATACCCGCCGTTGCGTCCGCGGGAGGCCTGCACCAGGTCTCCCTTGCGGAGATTCTGCATGATCTTGCCCAGGAAATGCACGGGAATATCCAGCCGGCGGGCAATCTCCTGCACCCCGGATCGGCTTCCGGTGGACTCCCCGGCCAGGTAGACCATCGCATTCACTGCGTATTCAGTTGTTTTGGAGTAAATCATAATTATAAGATAATTAAGTCTGATTTTAATATACGGCAGGAGATGTGGATGTCAAGGATTTTTTCGGATGGATTTATCCGAATAAAGTAATGAACGATCCAGAGGGGGCTCTTTGCTACTCATGATCCGGACCGGCTCCTCAGACTGCCCGCGCGAGTCATTGGTGCACCAGTCGTGCCGGTTCCCGCCGCCAGATTCCTCGGCTGCGTCCCAGACACCGGGACTTCGCTCGGAATGACTCGCTTAATGTGATGTGAGAGTATCTGCCAGGCCATCCGTATCCACCAGCCCCTCTTAAACGAGTCATCCTGACCGGAGCGGAGGGATCTCTTCGTTGCTCCTGATCCAGAGCATCTCCTGCGGGTGCCTGCGCCCTACTTCCCGGCGACTCACAGGCTGACGGATGGTGATGTCACCTCTCGTCGTCTCCCTTCAACTGAGATCGGATATACTCCTCTTCTTCCTGCAGCAACCCACGGCGTCTGGCTTCCCGCTTGACCGGTCCCCAGAACCCGATGGGGCGGGACATCACATAATAGCTCACCAGATGATCCATATTTTCCGGCTTGGTCAGGAAGGTGACCGGGAGGTAGATCAACGCATTTAAGACAATCAGGGCCCAGAACTGGAGGTAATCCGGCAGAAACGGGATCACCCCGAAATGCGGCAGTACCCACACCACCAGCCAGCTCAGACCCAGGTTGGCTATCCAGGCGCTGAGGTATCCCCAGGCGTTGAAGCGCCACCAAACGACCTGCAGTATATTCGGCAGCCAGACTCCCGCCATCATGATCCAGAGGGCGAAGATCAGCCACTGGGTGATTTCTTCACCGATAATCAACCCGAAGATGAAGGATCCGATGAGCAGAATAAAGGTGGATATCCGGCCCACTTGCACCAGTTTCTGCTGACTGGCCCGGGGATTCACGTAATGATGGTAAAAATCACGGGTGGCATACACCGCACCCAGGTTCAGATGAGTGGACACGGTGGAGAGGTGAATGGCAAGAATGCCCGCGAAGAAAAAGCCGACCATCCCAATGGGCAGATAGTTAAAGCCTATCACGTACCAGCCCATTTCGTAATCGCCACTGCGCCCCAGGTGCGGGAACAACACAAAAAATCCCAGTATCGCCGCTGCCCAGATGGAATTCCGGATCAGCACCAGGGCAGATCCCGCCCAGATACTGTAGGACGCGTCCCGAACCGTCTTTGCCGACTGAATCCGCTGGGCTTCCGGATACCAGTCGATACTGGTGCCCATTCCGAACCCGCCGATGAGCGCGATGATCATCATGGTGATAAACCAGAAAATCGGAAATTGCCCCTGGGTCCAGCCGGTGAAACTGAAGGGATTGATCCGCCACCCCTGTCCGTCGTAGTGATTGTCCATCACGGAACTCCAGGTCTGTCCTCCATCCCTGGAGAAGTCCACATCCACCAGGCTACCGGTTTGTCCGGCGGTCCAGACCACCTGATAGCCGTATCCTGCAATCAGCGTATCTTCGGCGGCAGGAAACAATATTTCAACCTGCTGGCTCTCCGATGCCTGCTGGTGGGTAATCATTCCATGCACTTTTTCTTCAGTCCGGGTAATCAAACCTGCACTGCCTGATTCCAGCAGAAGAAACGGGGCTGCATTTTGTGCATACACCTCCCCGGTTTCCGGATCGGATATACGGATGAGACCTCTCGTCCGGTTCTGCACCTCAGACGGGACGGCCCACTCGGCGGTGCTGTTATACTGCTTCAATTTCGCGATGATCTCCTCCGGGCCGCCGGCGGCTACCACACCCCAGATGGAAACAATAAAGATGAGGAGGAGCACAATGACCCCCTGCTGGAAATCCGCCATGACCACTCCCCAGTAGCCCGACATCAGCACATAAATGGCTCCCAGACTGGTGAAGACAATCAAGCCAATCCACAGAGGCCACCCGAACAGCAGATTACAGATTTTTCCCATGGCGATGCCCACCCACCCCAGCACGAACATATTCATAAAGACCTGCCATCCGGCCAGCCAGCCCCGAATCATTTCGGCGCCGAGCCCGCCGAAGCGCAGGGTTTGCCACTCCGCCTGGCTGTAGGCCAGTGAGCGGCGGAATATCCGGGTGGAGACAAACGCGCTGATTGCACACCAGGCCGAGAAAAATGCATACCACAATCCCGCCAGACCATACCGATAGATCACGCCCCCCACCCAAATAGGGGTATCTGTCGCCGTGTGGGTGGCATACACCGAGGAAGCCGGCAGCCACCAGGGAAGCCCGCGGCCTGCCAGAAAGAAATCCGCTTCGGACCGCTTGCCCAGACGATAAAAATAGGCGCCGAAAATCACCATCAACACAATGAATGCGATCAGCCAGATCCAATCCAGGGTGGAAAATGAAATAATATTCTCAAACGAAATCATAGGTCCTCCGGTAATATCCAGGAAAGATCAGCTGTGCTGCTGCTATTCCTTGGAATCCTGTCGTCTGGTAAAATGTCGAATCATTAAGTAGGTGAGGACGACGGATAACCCAAAGATAATCGCCGGGAGGATGATCCCCAGCGCCGGCGATCCGATGCGCTGCATTTGTAGAAAGATTGTGCCCATAAGTCCCTGCCTATTCGGAATCGGCGTTCTGTTTGTTTCGCTTATAGTAGATGTAGGCGGCTATCATCCCGATGAATGATGCGGCATAGGCGATAGTCATCCCTATAACGACGGCGAATCCTCTAGTCATGGTCTCTGGCCTCCCATCTCTGGATTTCCTCCAGTTGCTCCAGATATTCTTTCTGTTTCTTTTCGTACTCGGTGGATATCATCCGGAGTTTGGGATCGATCACCCAATACATCAAGAGGGTGGCCACAATTCCGACTCCCAGAATGATAAACCCGATGGGGAGGAGAAGAAAGGTAAGTGCAGATCCGACCGTAAGCATGGTATAAGCGATCACAGACAGCACGATGGCATACCAATCTTCTTTCCGCCATTCATCTGCAGCAACAGGATTCCAGTCTCTGCGAATTAACGGCATGATATGTTCTCCGGTTTTTTAATGGCTGGAATCCATGAAACAGTCATTTACCTATTGACTGAATCGATTGGAATGGACGCCTTGAAATCAGACGATGGAATCTCTAACTGTCCTGAGGATTCCCGGCGTTGTTCATCGATTCATTCCAGCAAGAATATGCTTTCACGATTTAACGAAAAGTAGTTTAATGTTTTTCCTGGGTGTTGGCAAGGAATTCAATGGCTATTCCCCCCATAAAACAGCTCATGGACCGCCAGGAGCTTGCTATTCCTATTCAGACAATTTCGCCGCCGCCGGCCGGTCCAGCCACCAGACCACCGGCCCCTTTTCCGGCCGGATGAATGCAGCCGGGCAGGCATTCCGGCTATTCTCCTCTTGAAAGGCATTTCGCACCGCCTCCGCTTTGCGCTCCCCGCTGACCATGAAGAACACATTTCTGGCGTTGTTTAACACCGGATAGGTCAGTGTAATGCGCTCCCGGGGCGGATCCGGCGCCTCCGAAGCACACACCCAGTTCTCCTGTTCCTGCAGCGCATCGGTCTCCGGGAAAAGGGAAGCCGTATGTCCGTCAGCCCCCATCCCGAGCACCACCAGGTCAAATACCGGAAACTCCGTCCGGAACTCGGATTGCAGATGATCCTCATAGGCCTGCGCGCAATCCACCACTGTGGGATGATTGGTGGGCATCGCATGGATATTTCGCTCCGGTATCGAAAGAGGCTTCAGCAGTGACTCATGTACCATCCGATAATTACTCTGTTGGTGATGGTGGGGAACGAATCGCTCATCCCCCCAAAAAAAATGTACGTATTCCCAGGGAATTTGATCTGCGTAGTCCGTGACCAGCAGATGGTAGAAGGGTTGAGGCGTGTTTCCACCGGCCAGCACCAGTGAGCAGATCTTCCGGCGGTGAAGAGATGTCTTAATACGGTTTACGCTCTCTTCCGCAACGCCCCGAGATAACTCATCCAGGTTTTCATGAACCTTTCTGATACGTCTTACAGAGTGAACCATCGTTCATCATACGATTCTGGTAATTTGACTGCTTTTCGGGGTCCCCAGCTACCGGCGTCATACGAGTGGACAGGCAGGGACGCCTCCAGCAAAGGCGTATAGAGCTTCCAGGCACCTTCCACTTCATCGCTGTGGACGAAGAGGGTTTGATCGCCCTGAATAACATCCAGTAATAACGTTTGATATGCATCAGGCAGCGGTTCGAACACATCGGCATACCGGAATCCCAGGTCATGGGTCTGCAGCTGAAGCGGCTCGCCGGGCATTTTCACTTCAAACTGCAGGTCCACGCCTTCATTAGGCTGCAAGGAGATCACCAGGGCGTTCGAACTCACCGTGCAGCGATCGTAGGGACTGAATATGGAGACCGGTGGCCGCCGAAACCGGACCACAATCTGGGTCAGGCGTTCCGGCAGGCGTTTGCCGGTCCGCAGGTAGAATGGAATCCCCTGCCAGCGCCAGTTGGCAATCTCCAGGCGCATGGCCACATAAGTTTCTGTCTTTGAATCATCGGGAATATCCGGTTCGTCCAGATATCCCGGAACGGTCTGGCCATTCAGACTGCCTGCGGCATATTGCCCGAACACCACATCCACCGGTTGAATCGCAGTCACGGACCGCAGTACTTTCACCTTCTCTGACCGGATGGCATCCGCATCAAATGCCGAGGGGATTTCCATGGCCATCAGCGTGAGCAGCTGGGTCAGATGATTTTGCACCATATCCCGGAGGGCGCCGGCCCGATCGTAATAGCCGGCCCGGTGCCCGACGCCGTTGTCCTCTGCCACCGTTATCTGGACATTGGCAATCCGATCCCGGTTCCAGAGCGATTCGAAAATCGGATTGGCGAACCGGAAGACCAGGAGGTTCTGTACCGTCTCTTTTCCCAGATAATGATCGATGCGGTAGATTTGCTGCTCGGTAAAGTAGTGATGCATGGTTTCATTTAATTTCCTGGCGGAGGTCAGGTTGTGCCCGAAGGGTTTCTCGATGACAATTCTGGTCCAGCCGGGACTGGTGTTCAGATCCACCTCTCCTAAGCCCTCTGTCGTCGAAGCATAGGCGTATGGGGGAATGGCAAGATAAAACACCCGGTTCCCGGGAAGATTGTATTCGGATTCCAGTGACTGAATCCGGTCGGCCAGGCGCCGGTAGTCATCCGGCTCCTGATTGCCGATAGACTGAAAATGAACGTATCGGGAACACCAGGTTCCTGCTTCTTTGCCGGAGACCTCTGCATGTTCCGAGATGTCCTCTGCAGCCCATTGGCGATACGACTGATCATCCCAATCCTTACTTCTGGCTACTCCCAGGATGACGCAATCTTCAGCCGCCAGATATCCCTTATTCATTATAGCATAGAGTGCCGGCAACAACTTGCGCTGCATCAGATCACCCGTGCCGCCGAAGACGACAAACAGATGCCGATGATTGTGCTGTTCACTCATTGATACCACCTTTGCGTTCCATGTTGTATTGAAAATAAGCACCCGGACAGTTATTCACAAAAACCAATTTCAAGAAATATAAAAGCCACGGAGTTCCACAGATTAACACAGATGACAGAAAAATTATGACTATCAAGGTTGCCTCAGAAACATCCCTGATACATCTATTCGGGGTGGGCATGCGGAAGCCTCTTCCGCCAGGAAGCCTGCAATAAGCGCCTGATACGAAGAGGTTGTGTGAGAAACCTAACACACGACACACTGTCATTATATCCGAATATAACGTCCCGCCGACTTGCTGTGTTTCTTGTTTCAAAACCATGCGAAATGCTTTAGATTTCACGGTGTATGAACTGAGCAGAATGCAAAGAAAACAGGATAATCAGGCGAGGTATACAATTGTTCAGTAATCCTTCCACTCTTGTATTTCCTACTCCATCCAATTGTATACGGATGTGCAGACCACTGTTGATGTATCTCAGTGGGAACCGGACCATATACGGGTGCAATCGCTGGCTGCGGTCAGATACTGTTGCGTGCCAGGGAGTTCCTTTAATACATTTCTGGCGTTACAGACAAAATCCTTCACCGGATCCGCTTATTCTCATACTGAGTTGTCTGATGACGCTGTCTCCCATGCCGCTGTTATGCAATACCGTTGGCCGAAAATATAACGCTGAATTCCTTAGACAATCCTAATCCTATGCAGACTGCCCTGCCCCACGAGACACTTCTCTGGATCGGTTTTAATATTTTTGTCATTATCATGCTGGCAATCGACCTTGGCGTCTTTAATCGAGAGGCACATCGGATCACCATCAAAGAATCGCTTATCTGGACGGCTGTCTGGATTATTCTGGCCTTATTATTCAATGTAGGACTCCTGATTTACGCCGATACAGACTTGGCACTCCAGTATCTCTCCGGATACCTTATTGAGAAGTCCCTGAGCATGGACAACCTGTTTGTCTTCCTGATGATATTCAGTTATTTCGGTGTCCCGAACCGATACCAGCACAAGGTGTTATTCTGGGGGATACTTGGTGCATTAATTTTCCGGGCTCTGTTTATCTTTGCCGGTGTCGCTCTCATTAATCGATTTCACTGGATTATCTATGTCCTGGGTTTCTTTTTATTATACACCGGCTTTCGAATGGCCGTGCAGAAAGACGCAGAAGTGGATCCCGAAAAAAATCCCGTCTTAAAACTGGCGCGTAGAATATTTCCGGTCACCCAGAGGTATCACGGAGATCACTTTTTCACCCGGTCAGGCGGAAAATTATTCGCCACACCCCTTTTCATAGTGCTTCTCGTAATCGAGACAACGGATGTGATGTTTGCCGTGGATTCCATCCCGGCCATTCTCGCAATCTCCAGAGATCCTTTTATTGTTTACAGTTCTAATGTGTTTGCCATTCTGGGACTGCGGGCAATGTTCTTTGCCCTGGCCGGTATCATGCAGCTGTTCGAGTACCTTCATTATGGTCTGTCTGCGATTCTGGTATTCGTCGGACTGAAAATGCTGCTCTCCGAATGGATCCATCTCCCGGTCTGGATTGCGCTGCTCGTTATCGCAGTAATTTTAATAGGCACTATTGTGGTGTCGGTAATTCATGGGAAACATCAACTGCGTCGGGAACAACCAGAACCCGCCTCGCAGCCACAAAGTTCATCGCAGGCCAGCGAGACCTCCGGTTACGAGGAGGAATAGTTTTACCCCGGGATTCTCCGGGAAAATCCGGGAATGAAGATGCGGCGATGATTTCAGATGAATTGCCAATAAACTTTGAAGACTTCCCAGGGAGGGTACTTACTGCTTTTTAACGGTTTGAGGAGTGGGACCGCAAAACAATCAATGCAACAGCCAATTATCGGAGACTGCCGATGACGAAACAAAATATCCTGTCACTTATTATCGTTCTACTCTTATGTTTTGGCACTGCCGGCCTGGGATCGTTCTTTACCTCTCAATCAGTGAGCACCTGGTACCCAACGCTGCAGAAACCGCCGTGGACTCCGCCCAGCTGGCTCTTCGCTCCGGTGTGGACACTGCTGTATATCCTGATGGGCATCTCGGGCTGGCTTCTCTGGAAAGAGCGAAGTGAACCGCTCGTCCAGTTGTTATTATTGCTTTTTGTAGTGCAGCTTATCCTTAATGCCGGTTGGTCGGGTATCTTTTTTGGCATGCGACAGCCGGGATGGGCAATCGCAGACATTCTGCTGCTGTGGGTGGCTATCGGATGGTATATACTCCAGGGCCGTGAAATTTCCGTGGCCGCTTCTCTGCTGTTCGTACCATACTGGATCTGGGTCACTTTCGCCGCCGCCCTTAACATCTCTGTCTGGTGGTTGAACCGCTCTGTGTAATATTCCCGGATATGCAGGATCGACAACGGCACTCACGCTCTGTCCTGCCACCGGATCCCGGGATCCAACCCTATTTGCGGGAGGTCTTCCCGGTTGTCCCTTTTTTCTTCTTTCGAGGATGGGACTTTCCATGGGTTCCCCTGAAAATTTTCCCCCGCCGTGTCCGGATATCTCCTTTTCCCATCTCCATCTCCTTTTATTGAATGCCGGTGAATGCTCTCCCCAATCAAGCCGAGCAATCCATTCGCTGGCGAAACGTCGCTCGATTAGGAGGTAACCATTCCAATACCATAAAAATATGGGCTTCTATATTTACAAACAATACATATTAACGTATCTTAGAGAAAACTATTCCAGAATATGCCAATACGAACGGGGCCATTGTTTTATCATTTTCCCTGGGACACAATGTGCACCGGCTGAACTTTTGACAAACACGGAGAACAACACCATGGCCTATCAACTCGATTATCTGGAAACGCTACCGGCGGTCTTTGAAGACGCGGCTTCAAAATTCCGGGACATGCCCCTGTATGCCTTAAAATCCGATGATGGATTCGATTATCTCACCTATCAGGATGTCTATACCAAGATCGAAAATATTGGCATGGGACTGCATTCCCTGGGATACAGAGCGGGTAACCGCATTGCCATTCTCTCGGAGAATAAACCGGAATGGATTATGACAGATTATGCCTGTGCCTATTTCGGGATCGTCTCCGTTCCGGTGTATCCGACCTTACTTCCAAACCAGATTTCCTTCATTCTGAACGACTCGCAGGCCAGCCTGATCTTCGTCTCCAACCGGACGCATGCCGAAACCATCATGGAGATCAAAGATAAGCTCCCGGCACTTCAACAGATGATTATCTACGAGGACGATCATGGATTGATTGCCGACTGGATTATGGATTTCTCCGAATTGCTGGAACGAGGCCGAGAGCACAAATCTTCGGTGGAATTCTCTCTGTCGGAGAAGGGGAACGAACGTCAGAGGGATGATCTCTGGACAATTCTATATACCTCGGGAACCACCGGGATGCCGAAGGGGGTGATGTTAAGTCAGTTCAATATTGCCACCAACTTCCAGGCAGCCCAGGCCGTCCTGAATTTTAAGAGCGGAATGCGGTGGCTCTCTTTCCTGCCGTTCAGCCATAGTCTGGAGCGGGTAGCAGCGCACATGTGTATCTATATTGGCTCCACCATTTTGGTTATTGAAAGCATCGAAACTGTCCTGGATGATATTCAGGCATATCAGCCCCATTATTTCGTTTCTGTGCCCCGGTTATACGAGAAGATATACCATACCGTACTCCAGCAGGTCCATTCCGGTTCGGCAATTAAGCGCCGGATATTCAACTGGGCGACCAAAATCGGCACCCAGGTTTCCAGTGAATATTTGCAGAGAGGAAAGGCGCCCTCCGGATTGCTGGCCTGGCAATACGGCCTGGCTCAGAAGCTGGTGTTTTCGAAAATCACGCAATTATTCGGCGGGGAAGCGCTGCTGACCATTTCCGGTGGCGCTCCGCTTTCCAGAGAAATAGGGCAGTTCTTCGCTTCGGCCGGGTTACTCATCGTCGAAGGATTCGGTCTTACTGAGATGTCTCCGGTAACGAATGTGAATCGGCCTGACCATATCAAATTCGGCACCGTGGGTCCAACGCTGCCCGACGTCGAAATTCGCATTGCCGGCGACGGTGAAATTCTGTTTAACGGTCCCAATAAAATGCAGGGATACTTCAACAATCCGGAAGCCACCGCCGAAGTCATTGATGAGGAGGGATGGCTCCATTCCGGGGATATCGGAGAAATCGATGCAGACGGACACCTGGTAATCACGGATCGGAAAAAAAACATTATCGTAACTTCGGGCGGAAAAAATGTGGCCCCGGCCCCACTGGAATCCAGGGTTGCCGGTTCTCCGTACATCGATCAGATCATGGCCATCGGTGATCAACGCAAGTATATCGCCGCCCTCATCGTACCCAGCCAGGAAGCGTTGGAATACTGGGCAAAATCGAACGGGCTTTACTTTGAGAACTATCAGGATCTCCTGCAGAAAGAGGAGGTAAATACGCTGCTCGACCAGGAGATTCAGAAAGCCCAAAGTGATCTTCCCGGCTTCGAACAAATCAAACGATTCGCTGTAATCGAGACACCGTTTACTCAAGAAGGCGGCGAATTAACTCCCACCTTGAAAATCAAACGGCGGGTGGTCGAAGAAAAATATCAGGACCTCATCGATAGCCTGTATCCCGAGGATTGACCCGGAGCCGTTCTTTTCCTGAAAATGGAGACCGCGCCAAAGGCGTCCCTTCGGGAGAGTCCGGAGACGGGAGAACGGATCACCCAGCCCGTCACCTGAATACGGGATTTACTCCATTTCCTGACCTGATTTACGGGCCTCTTATATATCGTATTTTTGTCCTTTTGAGCTTGGAAGTTTTGTATTCTTGCATGCTTGAGTTCTTGTATTCTTGCATGCCTGTGCCCACCTTCGCGGGGTACTGGGCAGGGATTTTTGAGTATTGACGTATTGGGTATTGAATTTTGAATTCTTGAATTCTTTTTTATTCTTCCCGGCCATCTGCTACATTTCCGGAATGATACACCACAGGATACGTCAAGCGTTTTCCGCCTATGATCCCCAGCTATGGGTGCTGTTTATCGGCTGGGTGATTAGTTCCATGGGATTTGCCATGATTGTCCCATTCGTGAGCATCTATTTCTACCTGGAGCTCGGCATCCCCATGTCTGTGGTCGGGGGATTTTTCTTCTTCTCTGCTCTGATTAGGGCCGGTTCGCAGATTATTGCCGGCAACCTGAGTGACAGCATCGGTCGGCGCAAAATTATGATCTTTGCCCAGCTGGTGCGAGGAGCTGTCTTCTTTGGAGTGGCAGCAACCATTCAGTACCGGTTATCCTTTCTGATTACCGGAGGAATCCTCATCATCGGCTATCTGTTCGCCTCGTTCTTCCAGCCCGTCGCCAATGCGATGGTTGCCGATATCGTGCCTGTAGACAAACGCACCGAGGCCTACGGACTCATGAAAATTGCGGCCAATATCGGCTGGGGAATTGGTCCGGCTGCAGGCGGTCTGCTTGCGAAAAATTCGTATGCCTTACTGTTCTGGGGGGGAGGGGTATTAGCAATACTCTCCGGTATCACTATTGTATTGTTTATTCGCGAATCCAACATCTATCGGATCGGGTTCCACTACTCCACCTTTCACTCCAGGCGCATGCTGCAGATTTTCCAGGACCGCCGATTTCTGCAATTCTGCCTCATCTCTCTGCTGATGTTTCTCACCATGGCCCAGCTGATTGCCACCCTCTCCGTCTATGCGAAACAGACCGTCGGCCTGAGTCATTCCCAATTGGGCCTGGTGTATAGCACGAATGCATTTCTGGTGGTATTCTTTCAAATGATAGTCGCCCGGCTGGTGCACGGAAGAAATCTGCTATTGGTACTATCATTCGGCAGCATTCTCTACAGTATCGGATACTGGTTAATGATCTTCCCGCACTCCCTGGGAGGAATTCTCGTGCTGATAGCAGTCATTACGACAGCAGAAATGATGGTGAGTCCCGCCTCCAGCACTATGGTCGCCCGGATGGCGACCACGGCGCGCTATGGGATCTACATGGGAGCCTATGGTCTGTTCGGGACGCTCGGCTGGTCCATTGGACCACTCATCGGCGGCCTATTGATCGATTACGCACCGAATCCCACAATTTTATGGACCGGCGTCGCCATTTTCGGAGTGATGGGTGGATTCGGATTTCTCCGGATGAACAACCGGTGTCCCGAACTCCGGGAGTAAAATCCCGGGGCTCTGCCTACCTGAACCATTATTCGGTGCCCGAGGTTTCGATCAGTCGTTCCGGGTCTCTGAGCCGGCGTGCCACTCCGCGGGCCAGGGCGCCGGCCTGGGCGCCGTCAACAATTCGATGATCGAGAGTGGCTGTCAGAGGCAGGATAGACCGGACCTGCACTTCATCATCCACCACAACCGGCTTCTTTTCCACTGTTCCCATGGTGATGACCACCGGAACCCTTCCCATCGGGAAGAGCGCTGCCATGCCCGTGTTCAACCCATGGGATCCGATATCCGACAGGATCACGCTGCCGAAGGGATCCCTGGAGATTTTAAAAAACGGCAGTCCGAAACCCAGTGTATACACCCACCAGCGAATCAGCAGAAAAAGCATCCGGCGGAAAGGCCAGGGAATTTTCGACAGGGTATGTTTTGCCGCAACGAATCCGGAATCATAACCCTGGCGCTTCTCTCTCACCTTTGATCTGAGCAGGTTCGTTATTTCCCGGACCGGCAAATTCTGTGCACCGGGTATTACCACTCCGGTGAGATCTTCTCCCTCCTGCAGGGCGACAGTAATAAACACGTCCACATTCTCCCTTCGGATAAATTTCCCCCGCTGGAGAAAGCAATTGATCTGTGGTACATCCTCATGCATGCATCGGGCTAAGGCGGCCGTGACAAAATGAACGAGCGTCGGCTTCTCGCCGGATTGGCGTTTTCGGGTGATATGATCCAGGGTCGCTGTGATATCCACCTCAATGGTTCCGAAGATCCGGCAATCCTTCGGGCCGCTGTATGCCGCAGCTGCGATTTGTCGCCAGGGAGTTGAAATGTCTTCAGTGCTCATAATGTATTCTGTCTCGCTTCATTCAATTGTTTTCAAAGAACAAAAACTCCGAAGGAACGAGATATTATCCACCGGCTGCCCTGCCTACCGCTTTGTCCCTCCGCTCAATTCCGCCGCCCTGATCCATACTTTCACTTCGGCCGATCGGGGAACGGTCCGGTCATGCTTTGCTGCAGACTCAGATAGGGCGTGATGCAGGATCCCGGCATCCCGGCCACGAAGATCGGTGGCCTGCCGAATCCCGACAGATTGGAGCAGAACGGCATTTTCCACCCCCATTCCTTTATGTAATGCCAGCGATATTTGATTCCACAGCTGCCGGATCCGGGCGGCATCTATTCCTGTAGTGGTGGCGACAGGTTGAATATCAGTGTGTTTCACGGCATCGAAAAATTCCTCGGGAGTACGAATCCCCTGGGCGGTTAACGAGGTAACTTCACTCTCTGTTACGCCCTCGAATTCTACCAGCAGTGGTCTGCGGGATTGGAGGGTAATATTCAGCACCCCGATGAATATAAGCACACTCAATGCCACGGCAATGAGTCCTGCAAGAGGAGCCCCCGCAGGTGCTCTTTTCTCACGTTGCCTGCTGTCTCGGAGCTCCCAGCGCCGTCCTCCCCGGAGGTAATGACTCAGAAGGCTGTAAAACGCAAAAGCTTCCACCGCCAGCACCGGGAAACCCAAAAATCCCGGAATCGGCATTTCGAACAGCTTCGCCTCTTCCAATCCGGGGACGGTATAAATCCATTTGCAGCGAGCCCAATAATTCATTCCTTCCCAGACCAGTCCCGCAATCATTCCGCCAACCAGCAGGCGGTAAAGGCGTCCCGGCCGCCCCCGCTCCAGATCGCGCAGAATAGAAGGCGCGCCATTATAATAGTTGATCACATCCGGCACCCCAAGTGTCGCGCCCCAGACCATCCAGAACGTATGCCGGGGAAATATCAATGGTAAAATAATACACAGAATTCCGAAGTATAAAAAAAATTGTTGCAATCCTTTGTGTACGTTAATTGGTGGAGTGCGTGTATTCGTAAAGAGATTGTAAGATTTCAAGAGTTCCGCATGAAAAAAACAGGCCGGCAGCACAGTCGCGAACGACAACCAGGCAAAAACCCCCTGCTGCCAATCCGATTTGAAAGCAAAGACGTAATACCAATTCTTGATGACAAAATTATATGCTTCGAACAGAAACCAGAACGGGACCGACCAGAAGAGCATTGCCAGAAGTTCCCGCCGCCTTGCGGTGAGGAAAGATTCCTGCTGATTGTAATAAATGATGGCATCCAGAATTATCAGGTAGCCATACCACCCGAAAATATACCAGAAGATATTGAGCTGGGGGACATCAAAAATGAGCGCATACAGGCCGATGGCCATGATCACGATTCCCGGGATCCACCACCATGGCTTCCGGAGCCTGATGCCAATGCGCTTCTGCTTCATTTGATATTATATCCGTGTCAGATTTCGTTAACCAACAAGTATAATAGAGCCTGAAATAAATTGGAAGTAAAGTTTGTGCAGAATAGAGAAGCCCCAACATATCCTGAGAGTGGTTGCTCGGCCAAAGTTGAACACGAACTCACCAGCACCCAATACCGTCTGTTCCTCAGGCCCAGGGCTAAGAAACGCTCTCTGATTAGTAAAATAATCACTACATTAGTGCGTTACCAAAATGAACTGTGCATGAAACAGAAGGAGGTATTCGGTGTTTAGTTTTGAATCCGTCCCCGGTATTATGACCCAGCTCACGCTGGTATTTCTCTACTTAATATATGGTGTAGTTTGTGCCGCCACCACGAACAAGGTCCTGCAGTACAAAGGATATGAAGATCGGCCCGGGTGGGTTATTGCTGCTCTCTTCTTCGGCATTTTCATACTTATCGGCGCGGCAGGCCTTCCCCTGGCGCGGGACGCCCGGTTCCCTTCTCATGGAAAGGAGTAACATCGATTTCAGAGAATACTCTTGCCAGGAACTACTCTCGTGCACACCGGATGATGAAGTTCAACGATTTTATCCGAAGGAGATTACTCGGCCAGTGCCTTCGTAATATTCAAAAATTCCTTATAAGGGATAGCATTCCAGGTCTCTGCCTTCACAGCCCCCTTCGACATGGTGATCATAGAGACTTTGGCCGCAGTCTCTTCATCCGGCGCCTCGTAGATATCCAGAAAATCATTCGGTCCCAACAACGCATAGTGAGCAATCCAATTTACTTCCGGACACTTCTCCTTTACAGTTTCAAACCATTCGCGCCCGATATTTTCCCGGTGCTTCAAATCTCCCATCACGGTGGGAGAAAGTTTGGTGAGAAGAATATAGGTTGCCATTCCATCCTCCGCATATTGTTCGATGATTCTTACAGCTCTCGTATAAATATTCTCCAATCGTGAGGAACGGTCGATAATTTTTTTCGGTCGAACTGAGGAGGGCGGAAAAAGAGAAGAGTCAATGAGGGAGAAAATAACAGATATTTTTTCTTGGAGTGCAAACCTCGTGTAGGTCACACTTATTGAAGTTGACTCTTTCTAATACCCTTCCACTGAGGAAAATTTTGAATTTCTAATAAAAAGAGACTGGCATCCGCTATTGATTTATTGTATACTAATATAGCAAAACTAAGAACATTATTAATCAATTTACTTTCCTCAGTTATGGCATTCATGACCTGGCTCCTTCCTCTAACTATCTATTTTTTTATCGGATTGAATATATTTATCTGTATAATCGAGGCAGTGAACAAACACATTCTGGGTTTAAGGTACGTTAGTCATGAATGATCTCCGGCAGTTACTCAAGGACCTCCGATCTGAAAATGCGGCTCTTCAAGCACAGCTCCTGGAATACGAAAAGAATATTGCATCTCTGAAGAGCCAATTGAAGTCTCGAGCCAAGCACGATTTCGCGCTTTATCGAACGCTGGCTGATTTTTCACTGGGCGCGATATACATTTTCCAGGATGGCAGATTTCAGTACATAAACGACTCTTTCATCCGAATCTCAGGCTATACACTCGATGAAGTTAACCGGATTGATTATCTGGAGTTAGTGCACCCTGAGCACCGCGAATTGGTTCGATGGGCCACTGAGAAAGCGCTGGCCGGCGAAACCGAAGACCTTCCCGCCGAACCAGAGATTCAAATCTTTCACAAAGATGGAAGTACCCGTTGGATCCGGTTCCTGCCGACCCTGATCGACTATCAGGGAAAGCCGGCCATCCTTGCAAATGTCATAGATATCACGGCACAGAAGACCGCGGAAGCCCTGCTCCGGGAACAGCAGAAACAATACAAAGATGCTATCAACAATATCGACCAAGCGCTCATCATCCTCGACAAACAACATATTGTCACATTTGTCAATAAGGCAGGAGCGAAAATTTTTAAAGCCAAACCGGAGGCAATCCAGGGGAAGCCTTTTTCGGAATTAGTCCCTCGAGAAAATACTCCATCCGTCGCTGAGTATCTGTCCAAAACCGTATCCGGAAAATCTCAAAGATTCCGAAGTTCGCTGCGAGTAACCGATGACGAGATGGTGCTGCTGCAAATTATTTTGCACCCCATGGGGAGTAAAGCAGGCCAGTATGGCGGGGCGTTTGCATTCATTAATCCGCTTCGTGGATCGGAACACTCTGAGAGCGATATACCGTCTCCTGAGACGCATATCACGGATATGAAGGCGAGGCAGAGACAGACACAACAGGAGTTCATCACCATCTGTGCAAACTGCAAAAAAATAAAAGAGGCCGCAGGTACATGGCGTACGCCTGAAGCCTATTTTTCACAAAAATTGCAGGTGCACTTTTCGCATACCATCTGTCCTATGTGCATCGAAGATTTGTATCCGGGCCTAATGTCAGCGGGAGAATAGGAATCGTGATGGTTCCGGCGCGCCCTCGCCCTGCCACAGAAAGGCACCCTTCGAGGTGGAGCAAGGAAGCTCTGTTCAGAAATCGCGGCCGAAGTGGAAGTTCCTCAACAGATATGACAATAAGGGAAAGCCTGTAACCCTCCCCCTCTGCATTGGGGCTGAGTAAGTTTACATTATCAAATGAAAAATTAGCAGGGGTGGATCGCGATTCCCCCTGCCTGGAAAGCAGGGGCTACGGTGAGTCTGCCAGGCTCCAGCAGCAACGATCCCTGGTAATCAGTCATTCCCGCTGAATCGCCGCCCGTTTCGTGGCGAATTGTTCCGTATACACCACCCCCCACGGGATACCACGCCTGGTGTACCGGCCCCAGCCATCGTTATGCTGGCACACTCGTTCCCGCACATCGGCGGTATAGCCGACATAATAACGATCACTGGTCGCGGAATAGAGAATATAGACGAACCACATGTCAATGGCTCGACAAGGTTCTCCGGAAAAGAATAAAGGGGAGGATTTCGACCCTCCCCGTCGAGTCAGCGGGGCCGACGGGACTCGAACCCGCAACTTCCGGCGTGACAGGCCGGTGCTCTGGCCAATTGAACTACGACCCCAAAAACTTTATACTGTCAAATATCTCTATTCGTGCTTGTCTTCCGGCGATTTTTTCGAGTAAAGAATCGCTACGGGAATCACAATTAAATATGCAATAAAAAGGATAATCGGCGCGATTGTTATAGACAGAGTACTGTATGTATCCCCTGCCGCCATAAGGATATATCCCAGCAGTATTAAAAAGATTCCTGCGAAGAAAATCCAATAGTTTTCTCTGGTGAAAACCAGCCGTCGAACAATTGCTCTATCCTTCTTAGTTTTCTTTTTTGCCATAGTGTAGTGAAGTTATGTTAGTTTGAAAAAGCAGTCAAGCAATTTTATAGGCCGTGCCGCATCCGTCACAAATTTATCCTGCCAACATATACAAATTTCAGCAAAATCTTACGAAAGGTCGGATAAGAAGTTCCATTAACTTCCCAGGTCAGTCTTCAATCTGAGGAGATCCAGAATATCGCGCCTGGTGACCACCCCGACCAGATCATCCTCGTCATTCACCACCGGCATCCGCCCCTGCTCGCCCGAGCTGATCATCCGCTGGAGACATTCCACAGCTTCATCATCCGGACGCAGAATTAACTCTTCCCTGACCGGTTCCATCACCTCTTCAATTGCCGTTTCGGACCATTGGTGCCGGGGGACTTCCTTCACGTCGTCCAGCTGGATGATCCCGACAAGCACACCATTCCGTACCACCGGGAACATATCAAAGCGGTATTTCATGATGTACTCATCTACCAGCCCCTTACACGTTATATCCGGTGCTACATACACAACCTCCCGGCTCATCACATCCTGAATTTTCACTCCACTGAGTGCTTCCCGCATAATGGTTTGTCTTTTCCCGCTTTCCGCTGCCATATTCAGGAACATTCCAATAAAGATATACCAGATCCCGTTCAGAATATTTCCGGAAAATACGGTAATAGCTCCGAAAGCAATCAGGAGAAAAGCGAACCCCTTTCCCACCGTCGCAGCCACATTCGTCGCTTTGCGCAGGTTATTATACCGGCTCCACAGAAGCGCCCGGAGTACCCGGCCCCCATCCAGCGGAAATCCGGGTATCATATTGAAAATAGCCAGCAGCAAATTCAACAGTGCCAGATATCGGAAAATAGCGAAGGTGGGGAGAGACCATTCTCGTATGGGCAGCAAACTGATTGCAAAGAATAAAGCGGCCAATGCCAGAGAAATGACCGGCCCGGCAGCTGCAATTCTGAACTCCGCACTGGCTTCTTTCGGTTCCTCGGTCATTTCCGAGACTCCGCCGAAAATGAACAACCGAATACCGCTGATATCAAGTCCGTGATTTCGCGCGACCACGGAATGGCTGAGTTCATGTATCAGCACCGATACGAAGAGCAGGACAGCCGCAATCACTGCCATAATCCAGTAGGTTGAAACCGAGAGATCAGGATAGACGTAGGGAAAGTATCCATCCCCCAGCGACCAGACAACCAGGGCAAGGATGAAAAACCAGGAAAAATCCAGGGAAATTTTAAATCCCAGTACCCGAAAGAGATTGAGTCTCCTCATGCATGCATCCCGCTAATTTTCAGCTGCCTTTTGTGCTTCGGGCTCCTCTTCACCTAACTCCCCCCGAAGGATCGCTCTCAACTCGTCGCTCTGGATGACCTCTTTTTCGAGTAGCTGTTGTGCCAGATTGCCCAACACCTCACGCTGTTCTTTCAGCAAGTTATAGGCCCGTTCAAAACACCGATCCAGTATCTTTCTGGCTTCGTCATCGATCAACTCGGCCAGGTGCTGACTGTACTGATCGCTCTGAATCCACCGCTGCTGGACTTCACCATCTTGCTGGCGGAAGGCAATATTCCCGATTTTTTCGCTCATACCCCAGTTACTCACCATTTTCCGGGCAATCTTGGTGGCCTGCACCAGATCATTTTCGGCACCCGTGGTAATTTCATTGAAAACAAGCTTTTCAGCCGCCCGTCCTCCCATCATCACGGCAATACGTTGCTCCAGATACGTCTGGCTGTAATTATGTCGTTCGTCTTCCGGTAATTGCTGCGTGGCTCCCAGCGATTTCCCTCTCGGGATAATGGTCACTTTTTCCACCGGATCTGTCTCATCCTGCAATTCCGCCACCAGCGCGTGGCCGGATTCATGCATGGCAATACGTTCCTTCTCATCTTCGGATAGAATGAGACTGGTGCGTTTCATCCCCATCATGATCTTATCGCGTGCAATCTGAAAATGCCGCTTATTCACCACTTCGGCATCTTCTTTCACCGCTGTAATCGCGGCTTCGTTGACCAGGTTTTCCAGATCCGCACCGGACTGTCCGGGCGTTGATCTCGCCAGATCTTCCAGATTCACGTCATCAGCCAGAGGCACTTTCTTTGTATGCACCTTGAGGATTGCGTGCCGTTCATTCATATTCGGCAGGTCCATCTGGATACGCCGGTCAAACCGCCCCGGACGCAACAACGCTTCATCCAGGACATCCGGCCGGTTCGTTGCTGCCATCACAATGACGCCTTCGGTAGGTTCGAAGCCATCCATCTCACTCAGCAGCTGGTTCAGGGTCTGCTCCCGTTCATCATGTCCGCCTCCCATACTCACTCCACCACGCCGCTGTCCGATGGAGTCGAGCTCATCCAGAAACACAATAGAGGGGCTGTTCTTTTTCGCCTTGGAAAATAAGTCACGAACACGGCTGGCTCCCACACCGACCAGCATCTCCATAAAATCCGATCCGCTGAGATGGAAAAACGGGACATCAGCTTCACCTGCAACCGCCCGGGCCACCAATGTTTTTCCGGTCCCCGGCGGCCCAATGAGCAGCACTCCCTTCGGGACTTTAGCCGATAACCGCTGGAATTCTTCCGGCCGCTGGAGAAACCGGATGGTCTCCTGTAACGCCTGTTTCTGCTCTTCATATCCGGCCACGTCGCCAAAAGTAGTTTGGGACTGCTCTTTCGAGAACATCTTGGCCTTGGATTTGCCGATAGACATCAGCCCGCCTGCTTGTCGGCGTGCCCGATACCCCAAATAAATAAAGAGCCCCAGGATGAGCAGAAAAGGGAGAACCGTTACCAACAGCGTATCCCAGGTACTCGTCTGAGTGCTTTGCGCCTTCACCGTTACATTATTCTCTTCAAGCAGGGTATGTAACGATTCGTCTGAATATGGCGGTATCACTGTATGGAAGCGGCGTTCCTTCTCTGGTTCATTCCCTGAATACAAGCCGGTCACCTGATCACCATTGAAGGTGACCTGTTCAACTTTCCCATTTTGAATGGCTTGTTTCAGCTGGGTATATGAAATGTCATCACCTGTCTGCTGGCTGGGCAGGAAGAATTGAAATGCCAGATACGCCATAAGAATAATCAACGCCCAATGTAAAATGGGTGGGAAATTCATCCCTTGTTTTGCACTGAAGTTACTTTGCTTCTTATTCGAATGATTTTTGTTTGCCTGATCAGTCATAGCTTTTTACACACTCTCGAGGTTTACTGAAAACTCTTCAGGAGAACTAATTATAAACGAAATTCTCCGGCCTCATATCGTTTGCCGTTATTTCCACGACTATCATCGGAAGCGAGATACAGGAAAATATCCATAATATCTTCCGCGGAGGGAATTGTCGCGGGATCTTCTTCCGGGTAGGCTGCCGCTCGCATTGCAGTTGACACCGGGCCGGGGTTGACCGCATTTACTTCAACCCTGGTTCCTTCCAGTTCATCCGCCAGGACCTGGGTGAACCCTTCCACTCCGAACTTGCTCACCGCATAGGCGCCCCATCTGGCAGAACCGCGCACTCCTACACCCGATGTGATATTGATAATCCGTCCGGCATTCTGGTTGAGCATCGTTTGCAAAACCAATTTGGTCAAATGGAACATTGCATTGAGATTCACCTCAATCACTTCATCCCAGAGATCATCCGGGTATTTCGCAATGGGATCCCTGGACCCGAGAATTCCGGCATTATTCACCAATACATCAATGGCGTTGAACTTCGACAATGCCTCGTTAACCAATCGAACCCGGTCGTCCGGATCGGTGACATCGGCGCTCACAGAGTGAATCTGCCCGGGCGATCCTTCGCTTTCCCTTGCCAGAGATCGCAGATCGGATTCAGTTCGCGCACACACCAATACCCGTGCGCCGTGTTTTACGTATGTCCGCGCAATCTCCCGCCCAATCCCCCTGGAAGCTCCGGTTACAATCGCACTGCAATTCAGATTCATCCGACTACTCCTCTCATCAATCGAATTCAATATATGAAAATTGTCAGCGTCCCGCAAATACACCACTCGTAACGGGAGTATCGCTTGCCTCTATTCTACAGGTATTCTATCTTAAACTATGCAGAAATTAGTATTTGTCTTTGATTTGGACGGAACGTTAATTGATTCCAGCGAAGATCTTGCCCTGGCCGTGAATGGAATGCTCAAGGATTTTGATTTTCCACCGATCTCTGTGGACAAAGTGCGAGAATTTATCGGAGACGGAACCCCGAAACTGGCAGAACGAACCCTTCGGGCTGTCGGGGCAATCGACAGTATGGACGAGCCGGCATTCGACACTTATTACCGGAATCTCATGGCGCACTATGACGCGAATATTGCAAATAAATCAACCGTATATCCGGGAGTTTACGAGTTTCTTGAAACATACTCCGATCATCCGATGGGCGTAGTGACGAACAAACCGAGCCGGTTTACCCGACCGACCCTTGAGGCGTTCGGATTAGCCAAATACTTCGCATTTATTGCCGGCGGTGATGCTTATGAGCAAAAAAAGCCGGATCCGTACCCCATCGAACAGGCGATTAAATCGTTACATGCCTCGCCTGCTCACACGGTCGTCATCGGAGATGGGGACACCGATATTGAAGCGGGAAAGGCAGCCGGCACAATCACCGTGGCGGCGTTATACGGCAATCGTTCTCCGGACACTCTCCTGGAACTCAAACCGGATTACGCTATCAATGCATTTCCCGAATTACTATCTGTTATTCGGCAAATAGGAAACTCAGAAAAGTGAAATCCGATTCAGACAACAAGGGGCCGCTGTGACAGCGGCCCCTTGCTTGGTTGGCAGCACTTACCGGAGGGTAAGAGGTATATATTCAATTTGAATACTCCCGGTAATAGAAAAAGTTCCGTTAACCCAATGATTTTTTCCGGATTGCTTAAAGTAAATGTTTATAGGGCACCGGGCATTTTTAATTTTGATGGTGAAGCCCTGTTTTATATCTTACCTAAGTTGAGCGATACGAGTGCCCCACTGGGGTCCCTCTGGGACAGCGAAGGATCACTGTACTTAGGTATAACCCCGACTTAATAACAACACAGAATCACCATGGAGGAATGAGAATATGATAAAACACATACCCCATATAGCGGTTATTATTACACTGATCATTGGTGCGGCAGGAACGATCTCCGCTGCCGATTTGCAGGTGGGAGAGAACGCGCCCGATTTTATTCTGCCGTATGCCTCACCGGATACTATCAACTTTGATGGCATCCGATTAAGCCAATATCAGGGGAAGAAATATGTCGTGCTTGCCTTCTATCCGGCGGACTGGAGTCCGGGCTGCACAACACAAATGTGTAATTTCCGGGATAATTTCCGTGCACTCAATCAGCTGGATGCTGAAATCATCGGCGTCAGCGGCGACTATGTTTTTTCGCATCAGGCATGGATCGACCATCACGGCATCCAGTTTAAACTTGCCAGTGACCATCAACATAAAGTCGCCCGCATGTATAACAGTTACCGGCCGAAAATCGGTATGAATAAACGAACGGTGTTTGTCATCGATAAGGAAGGAAAAATAAGCTATATTAATATGGAGTATTCTGCCGGAAATCCCGAAGACTTCGAAGCACTGCAGCAACATCTGGTCTCTTTATCCGGGACAGCGTCGTCACAGTAACTGCTTTCTTGTGCCCGTTCAGTTGAAATGAAGCGAACTATTGCTTCGTAAGTTCCCCGGCTGCGTGGGAATACGAATACAACACGAAGAAACCCATATCCGGCGAGTGGGTCGCTCTGAGCGTGAGCGATTTTTCACATCCGAACCAGGGTTCTCTCCGCTGCCACCGGCAGCATCTCTGCACAGAGGTCGTCGACAGAAGCGCTCATCAAGCTGCCGATCATTCAAAGACAAGAATACGGGATGACTGAATATCGAAAAAAATTCCATCGGATTGCCCGGCACCTGACCAATCTTGAATTGCAGCGGGGCGAATCGCCATCTCCTCTCTCCATGGACGGCATCCTGGACGATCTCCGGGAGAGCAGAGGATCGGAATTCCTCCTCGGTTCATATTCAAAGGCCGGCATGATGCTGGCTTTCGACAAATTCGGGATCACCAAAGAGCTGCGGAAACTGGATTTCGAAGATCTCGTACTTACCATGGATACACGAGATCCGTACCGGCAAATGCTGAGACTGTATTATGATACCGCTGATCCAGACCACATGTTGGGCGAAATCATGCTGCACAAGGCGAAATTCACCTCCCGGCATTCTTGGCTGCTTCCCAAGGAGTACTATCCGCTGGAGTTGATTTACGTAGAATGGCTGGTCCTGCAAAATCCGACACAGGAATTCTCGGAAGAACGACCACCGCTTCCGGGACAGGATTATCCGGGATTAGGGATTGGCAAACAGGTGCTGGAATTATTATACCTCGCCGCGAAACACCAGCATACCCAGGGTCTGCTTATCGTTCCTCACTATTATCATACCGCGCTCATTTTTTCCCGGGAATTTAAGTTTATCAATCCGGAATACCAGGCGCTCCTGAACCAGATGGAAAAGTCACTCGATCACTATTCTTTACCAATGCGAGCATGGGCGGTGGAACAGGGCGCAGTGTACCATAAGCATGATAATCATCAGTTCCATTGGGATCCCGAAGAACAAATTCTGGCGTGCGACCGGGAATTGCGGGATTATTTCCATTCCGAGTCTTATGAGCAACAGGTAACAGAGGCCGAAGCAAAATTCGCATTTTATCTTGACCCCACTTTGCTTCGAAAAAAGCTACCCCAACAAATCCTGGATTTATATGATGACTCAGAATTTAGGCAACTTACGAAGTGATGCCGCGGGCATTTTCCATGCTGCCGTAGACCGGGTTCTCCCGGAAAATTGCATCCCCGGTGCTGTTCGCAGAGACGGGAACACGCTGCGGATTAACGGGCATCCCTATGAAATTGATACGTATGACCAGGTGTATGTCATCTCATTCGGAAAGGCCGCTCTGGGGATGTTCCGGGCGCTGTATCCGTATCTCGAAAACGAATTGACAGGTGCGGTGGTAATAACCAATTCGTTGCCGGAAGAGGCGAATGATATCACCGGGGATCATATCCGCTATTTCGAAGGAACGCATCCCCTACCCTCCGCACAAAACATGGAAGCAGCAGAAGAGGTGATAGGGCTTTGTGGGCAATGCGGAGAGAACGATCTGATCATATTTATGATTTCCGGCGGTGGATCCTCACTGCTCTTTGCCCCTCATCCGGAAGTGCCCCTGGATGAATATCAGTCACTTGTGAATACCCTCATGAAAAAAGGAGCAACGATTAATGAGCTGAACACCATACGTATTGTCCTCTCCCGGGTGAAAGGCGGCCAGCTCCTGAACTACGTGAACGGCGCCCGGGTAGTGAACCTGATTATCTCCGATGTGATCGGAGATCCGGCGGATTTTATTGCATCCGGCCCGACTGTGCATTCCGGGACGGATTCTCCCGCCCAGCAGGTGATGTTGGCCAAATCTGTGCTGGAAAAATACCGGCTGTACCGAAAATATAACCGCTGGCTGTCACAGATCTTTGAAAAGGAAGACATCGGGTGCCCGGAAGTGGAGCCAGATACTTACTTTGTCGGGAATAATCGACTCGCATTACTGGCCGCGAAAGAGGAAGCCATCAAACTAGGATATAACACCATTCTGCTCTCGACCATGATTGCAGGGGAGAGCCGCGAAGTGGGGCATCTCCTGGGCACCATTCTGCTGGAGTCCATTGAAAGCGATAATCCGCTTGCCCCGCCGTGCTGTATTCTCAGCGGCGGTGAAACCACCGTCACTGTGACCGGCGAAGGAAAAGGCGGCCGAAATCAGGAACTGGCCCTGGGTGCTGCGGACATTCTGCGGGAGGTCGAATCGGGACTGATTTTAAGTGCCGGCACCGACGGTATAGATGGACCCACCGATGCGGCCGGGGCAATCGTCGACTCCACCACTGCCTTTCGGGCCGTCCGTGAAGGCTTAAGTATCAGGGACACGCTGTATAATAACGACAGCTACCACTTTTTCAATGCCCTGGATGACCTGGTGCTCATCGGCCCAACCGGCACCAATGTGATGGATGTTCAGATCTGCCTGGTGGGTCTATAGATATTGAAACGGCTATAAAAGCCACAGATTTACCTCGAAGAGATGTCTTTCCGAAGGAATCTTCGATCGGCACACGGATTTTCACAGATGATGAGTCTATTTAGAAAACGCCTCGCCCCAAAGGGATGCTCCGAAGTCCCAGAAGGTATCCCCTTGGGGGAGTCTCTTCGAGGCCTTCGGCAAAGAGATCCCGTGACGACGGGACAAA
>CAYPST010000023.1:0-40878 GCA_964413425.1 uncultured bacterium | reverse complement strand
TTCGTCTTCCTGACGACAAATCAGGAAAAAACTGGCCAGTGTCTTGCAAAGGAATCCATAGGCACGTTTACGGGGTAATATGGACAATCATGTCTTTCTGAGCAATATCCATCCCGTAACACCGGTTACAAGCGAGGCACTTAAAATCCCCATTTTCGCTGTTGATAACAGGGGAGTATCTCCAAAAGCGAGACCTGCGATAAACAGGGACATGGTGAACCCGATCCCCGCCAGCCAGCTCACTCCATAGATATGCAGCCATGTTACCTGGTTCGGCAGCTCGGCGAATCGGGTTTTCACCGCAATATAGGAAAACAGCGTCACACCAATTTGCTTGCCAATAATCAAACCACCGATAACGCCGAGACTCACAGGTTGGGTAATGGTTGTCAGGACGTCTCCACCCAATGAAACGCCGGCATTGGCCAGTGCAAAAACTGGAATAATAAAAAACGCAACCCAGGGATGAAGTGTGTGCTCCAGCCGTTGGAGTGGCGATTCCGCATGATGGATCAGGACTTCCAATTCCTGGAGAGACGCCTGTTGCAGAGGGATGTTTGCCGCTCCCCTGCTTTGAAGGGTAGAAAGTTTATCTATGCTGGTGGTCAAAAGATCCCGGCTGACCGGCGGAAGTTTGGATGGGATAGTCATTGCCAGCAGGACGCCGGCAACGGTGGCATGGATACCGGATTTCAGGAAGGCGACCCATAATACCATTCCCAGAATCATGTACACCACGAGATTTTTTACTCCGGCTCTATTCAACAGGGCCAAGAATAAAAAAACACCAAGCCCGATCAACAGACTAAACCAGGCGATATCCGCTGTATAAAAGAAAGCGATCACGAGCACGGCACCGATATCATCAACAATAGCCAATGCCGCCAGAAATACTTTCAATGATGCGGGTACGCGATCGCCCAGCAGCGCAAGCACACCCAGGGCAAATGCAATATCCGTCGCCATGGGAATGCCCCAGCCAGATACGCCCGGTCCTCCCATATTTATGAGAATATAGATAAAGGCCGGGATTGCCATGCCCCCAATGGCTGCAGCGATGGGCAGCGCGGCTTGCCGCATGGACGACAATTCTCCCGCCAGCACTTCACGTTTGATTTCCAGTCCGACCACAAAAAAGAACACCGCCATTAATCCGTCATTAATCCAATGGAGGAGCGATTCAGTCAAGCCAAACTCCTGGAATCCAATCGTAAATGTAAACTCCCAGAGATCTCTATAAGACTCCTGCCAGGGAGAATTCGCCCACACCAGTGCAATGACTGTGGCAAGAATCAGCAGAATTCCTCCTGAAGTTTCCTGACGAAAAAACTCCTGGAAAGGGTACAGGAGCTTTTCCATCTGAGTGTGTTGTTGTGAGTGATATTCCATGGTTCTATTTGCCTGCCAATCTTCCAATTATTCGGTGTCAGTTTTCACATGAGCTGCTCATGTTCCACCCTCTCAGGAGCTTGATCGGCAGTAAATATATCTAATACGGTACAGATGCGCCTGTTCAGCCGCCTGCTGTCGGGTGTACCTTTCACTGAATACAAACATTGTGAGCCTCCCTGGCAAGAAATGTTATTAATCTTCGAACTTTATAATGTGGAGATCTTTACCTAACTTTTCAACGGTTATGAAACAAAACATGTTCACTTGAGAATTCCCAGGGGGTTGCCCCAGGGTATCAGTATGCATTAAAACTATGACTATTAAGACTGTTCAGTCCCGTCAGGAGCCCGTCAAATGCCGGATCGAAAGACAGGGCCTTTGGCCGGCAAAGTCATTAAAAGGGTGTGGAGTGTCCGGGGTTTCTCTCACTCCGGGCTGCCCCGAACCTCTCTTCGAGGCGTTTTCTAAATCGCTCAATTTGGGATATAGTTATTATCAACAACCATATTAAGCCCCTTTCACGAATAATGCACCGGATCAGGAAATACCCCATGTATCGGATTTCAAGTGGGAGAATGGTTGTTTCTACTGAAGGAATGCCGTCGGGAGAACCTCCGGAACAAATTCCCGGAGTGGAGACAAATGACGCTTTGTGCTCATCCTCTCATGATTCTCTCCTGTCAGAATGAACTTATTTAATGGGCAGAATTCTTCAAGGAATCTCAATATAGGAGGAGGGTATGAGCCGCGAAAGCATTGCCTATTTTACCATGGAAATCGGGCTGGAATCCAGCCTGCCAACTTACAGCGGCGGCTTGGGAGTGTTAGCCGGAGATACGGTGCAGGCGGCTGCCAATGCCCGGCTGCCTATGGTTGGCGTATCTCTGCTGCATCGCAAAGGATATTTCTACCAGAGACTCGATGAGACCGGCTGGCAATCAGAGGATTCGGTGGAATGGTCGGTGGACGATTTTCTTGAAGAAGTGCCAGAGCGAACGACTGTGTCTATCGAAGAGCGTTCGGTGACTGTGCGTGCGTGGCGGTATGATGTAACGGGCCATGGTGACCATGTGGTTCCTGTTTATTTTCTGGATACGGACTTGCCGGAGAACACAGGGGATGACCGCGTGCTCACGCATTTTTTATATGGCGGCGAATCGTATTATCGATTATGCCAGGAAGTCATCCTCGGGATTGGGGGTGTTCGAATGCTCCGGGAGCTGGGGTATCACCATATCAGCAACTTTCACATGAACGAAGGCCATGCCAGTTTACTCACGCTGGAACTGCTTCGCGAATCTGCCGCTGACGGGGGCGAGATATCCCCGTCCGGGAAGGAAATTGAAGATGTTCGGAACAAGTGCGTCTTTACGACCCATACCCCGGTGGCGGCCGGCCACGACAAATTTACCCCGGAGTTGGTAAACCAGGTATTAGGAGACCAAACTGCCAACATGATCCATGAGCAGTGGTTTCATGACGGTGCGTATAATATGACTTACCTGGGCCTCAATCTCAGTCATTACATCAATGGTGTCGCCAAGAAACATAAAGAAGTGGCCAGGTTGATGTTTGCAGATTATCCCATCGAATCCATTACGAATGGGGTCGAGGTGGAACGCTGGACCCTTCCGGAATTACAGCAATTATTCAACCAATATATCCCCGGGTGGCAGGAGGATTCTTTTAGTTTACGCTATGCCCTGAGTATACCGAAAGAGGAACTCTGGGAGACCCATCAGCAGGTAAAAAAGAAATTGCTCCACTATGTGAATCGCGAAACCAATGCCGGAATGGATCTGGACGTATTCACCATCGGATATGCGCGCCGTGCAACAGAATACAAACGGATGACCCTCCTCATCCGAGACAGGAAACGATTGCAAATGCTTGTCCATAAATACGGCTCCCTGCAAATCATTTTTGCCGGGAAAGCCCATCCCAGAGACCAGGGAGGGAAACGATTGATTCAGCATATTTTTGAGGCACAGAAGAACCTGCATCCGGACGTACAGATCGCGTACTTACCGAATTATGATATGGAAATAGCGCAATTGATGGTTGCTGGAACTGACCTCTGGTTAAATACGCCTGACCCCCCACTGGAAGCCTCCGGGACCAGTGGTATGAAAGCAGCGATAAATGGCGTACCTTCATTGAGCATACTGGACGGGTGGTGGATTGAGGGATGTATTGAAGGCGTCACCGGCTGGGCAATCGCGGGATCAAATGATGGATCTTCCGATGCAGATGATCAAGATAGAAAAGATGCCGATGCTCTCTATACAAAATTGGAAGAAGTTATTGTGCCCATGTATTATGACAATCGATCCGGGTATACTGACATCATGCGCCATGCCATTGCCCTGAACGGATCCTTCTTTAACACCCAGCGCATGATGCAGGAATATATCGCCCGGGCGTATTTTTAGAGTGAATCATGTGGAAATATACGGATGTCGCTGAAAGGCAATCAACATGAATACTGGTGGAAGGGGGCGGACCGTATGCGCCAGCCCACGATTATCACCTGGAAGGCAGCGGGCATGGGTCCGGTCCCTTCTCCGGGACGCTTCCGCTCTACTTTCGGTTGACTGAGTTCGGCCAGGTTGAACTCAGTGACATCGAATTAGAGTTGGAATAATTCAGTTGATTATCGAACATCTAATACCTGTACAATGCAGAATGGAGGCTGAAACCCAATGAAAATATGGAAAATAGTCACATTAATAGTACTGGCTCTTCTGGCACTTATTGTGGTGCTTCAGAATACCGCAACGGTGGAAACGCAAGTCTTATTCTTCACCCTGGCGATGCCCCGGGCACTGCTGCTGTTTCTGACGTTCCTGGTGGGAGTTATTCTTGGCTTGTCTGTGTCTTTCTTCCGCAATCGGCAGTCCCAAGCACGACAGGAATAATCGAATCGGGTGAGACTGCCGGAAGATTATGCCGATAGTCAGGGAGGCCAAGATTGCGTGAAAAAAGCGGTGTCAGACCGATTTGGGGAAGGTGCAAAGTTCTATATCGGAATTCAGGTATTTCTTTTATATTTGCATCATTCTCTCTTTCCTTTAAATTGCATAAAAGAGGTCTATAATTACACTCCTGATCAGAAGGGGCTTCTATGAGTACTCACTCCCACACCAACACCAGTGCTTTAACCGCGGAGGCCCTGGAAAAAATCCATGCCTACTGGCGAGCGGCCAATTATCTCTCCGTGGGCCAGATTTATCTGTACGACAATCCACTATTGAAAGAACCGCTCTCCAAAGAGCACATCAAACCCCGGTTGTTAGGACACTGGGGAACCGCTCCGGGGTTAAACTTCATCTATGCCCATTTGAACCGGGTCATCAAGCGGGACGATCTGAATATGATTTTTATCACAGGACCAGGTCACGGGGGTCCCGCTCTGGTTGCGAACACCTACCTTGAGGGCACCTATTCGGACTATTACCCGGAAATTTCAATGGATGAGGAAGGATTGAAGAAACTGTTCATCCAATTTTCCTTCCCGGGCGGGATTTCCAGCCACGTAGGAGCGGAAACTCCAGGCTCTATCCATGAAGGTGGGGAACTGGGATACTCCCTGGCTCATGGTTTTGGGGCGGTCTTTGATAACCCTGACCTGATCGCCACCTGTGTGGTGGGCGATGGCGAAGCCGAAACGGGGCCACTGGCCGCGGCCTGGCATTCGAACAAATTTCTTCATCCGGCTATAGATGGGGCTGTGCTTCCCATTTTACATCTGAACGGCTACAAAATTGCCAATCCCACTGTGCTTGCCCGGATCAGTTCGGAAGAACTGGAAAAGATGTTCACAGGCTATGGATACACCCCCTATTTCGTCGAGGGCTCTGAACCCGAAGAGATGCACCAACATATGGCAGGCGTGCTGGACACGGTCATAGAGAATATCCGGTCAATTCAGGAAGAAGCCCGAGCGACCGGTGAAGTCCAACGTCCCCGGTGGCCCATGATTATTCTGCGCACTCCCAAGGGCTGGACCGGCCCCAAAGAAGTGGACGGGCATGTAACCGAAGGATTCTGGCGTTCCCACCAGGTCCCGCTGGCGGATCTGCAGCACAACCCGGATCATGTGCGGCAGTTAGAGGAGTGGATGCGAAGTTACCGGCCTGAGGAACTATTTGATGAGCAAGGGGCTTTTCGTCCTGAGTTACAGGAACTGGCCCCGGAAGGGAAACGCCGGATGGGAGATAATCCCCACACCAACGGTGGCCTTCTGAGAAAAGACTTACGCATGCCTGATTTTACGGAGTACGGTCTTGAGGTGCCTGAACCTGGCAGAATGAAGGCCGAGGCAACCCGGGAACTGGGGCGCTTACTGCGGGATGTAATCAAAAAAAATCCGAACCAATTTCGATTGTTTGGGCCGGACGAGACTGATTCCAACCGGTTGAGTGCCGTCTTCGAGGTTACCAGGCGGGCCTGGCTGGCCGATCTGCTCCCGGAAGATGAAGATGGTGGCAATCTTGCCCCGGAAGGGCGGGTGATGGAAATCCTCAGCGAGCACACCTGCCAGGGCTGGCTGGAAGGCTATCTGCTGACCGGGCGGCATGGTCTGTTTAATTCCTACGAAGCGTTCATTCATATCGTGGATTCTATGTTCAATCAGCATGCGAAATGGCTGAAAGTCAGTCAGGAGATCGGGTGGCGTCAGCCCATCGCTTCCCTGAACTACCTGTTATCCTCACATGTGTGGCAGCAGGATCATAATGGTTTCAGTCATCAGGATCCGGGATTCATCGACCATGTGGTGAATAAAAAACCGGATATCATCCGGGTCTATCTCCCGCCGGACGCCAATACTCTGCTCTCAGTCGCAGACCACTGTCTGCGCAGCAAGGGCTACGTCAATGTCATCGTCGCGGGCAAGAAGCCGGCACTGCAACTCATGGATATAGACAGCGCCATCAGGCATTGTACCAAAGGGATCGGACGGCTGGAGTGGGCCTGTAATGACCAAAATACGGAACCGGATGTGGTCATGGCGTGCGCCGGAGACGTTCCCACACTCGAAACCCTGGCAGCAACCGACATATTGCGGAAGCACTTCCCGGAATTAAAAATCCGGGTGGTGAATGTGGTGGATCTGATGCGGCTTCAACAGGAGGAGGAACATCCCCACGGCCTTTCGGACAAGGAGTTCGATATCCTGTTCACCACGGACAAACCGGTAATCTTCGCCTATCACGGCTATCCCTGGCTAATACACCGGCTCACCTACCGTCGGACGAACCACGAAAACCTCCACGTCCGGGGATACAAAGAGGAAGGCACAACCTCCACGAATTTCGATATGGCCGTACGCAATGATCTGGACAGGTTTCATCTGGTAATCGACGTAATCGATCGGGTACCAGGCCTGGTGAACACTGGTTCTTACGTCCAGGAACTCATGAAAGATAAGCTCATCGACCACCGGCATTATATCCGGGAAGAGGGCGAGGATATGCCGGAGATCCGGGAGTGGAAATGGCGGTATTATGGCGAAGGCTAATAGGTAAAAAATTCCCGCTGGATCGCTGCTAGCGATACCTCAGACCAGATACTCTTGAAACTTTCTAACCCAATGTGCGCAAATAAGTGCTAGCTTTCGGCCTGTTCCTCAGCCTCCTGGCTCGGGAACTTTTCGCCGCCGAACATGATTTGCTCCAGGCGCTGTTCCACCATCTTTTCCACGATATCCAGGTTGGCTTCGCTCATCCAGAAACCGAGATCCAGATCAATCTGAGCGCCGCCTTCACCCCGGCCGGCCGGGTCGAGCTTGGCCCCGGAATCCGGGCCGAACTTTTCTCGCATAAACTCCGCCAGGGGGGTGCTGAGATCTGTGCTTCGGGCACTGATACGTACATCGTCGCCGATGATCGCCCACACAACCACCAGCGAAATCCCTTCCATTCGCAGAAGATAATCGGCGATGGAGGAAATGTCATCCCTGTCCTCCGGTGGAGTTTTGCCGATATTGGTGAGCAACCTTGAGCCGACCCGTTTCCTTCGCCGCAGGGCTTTTTCCAGGTTGTCATAGTGACTTTCCGGAAACGGGTATTCAATCAACTGGGCGAATTCGACTGCACTGGTGGCTTTGGTCGCATATCCGTAGGCGTGTCTGTCCCGGGACGATCCGCTGACCAGTGCCTTGGTATCCGTATAGACCCCCATGGCGATGAGGGTAGAAATAAAGGCGGAATCTCCGCTGAATTCCACTCCCAGCGCCTCCAGGAGCTCGGCCACCAGGGTACTGGCCGATCCGACATCTTCAATCCAGTAAAAAGCCTCGTCCCCTTCCGGCAACGCGCTTTCCCGGTGATGATCGATGACGATGATCAGGTCCAGGTCACGATCTCCGGGAATCCGGCCGTCATCAATGGAAGATGAATCCACCAGCGCGGTATATCGGGTCTTCGCTGAAAATTCCTCAATGGGGCGCATTCTCCGCTTCAAGTCGTACTTATTAATGATAGTGCGATTCTGGGGATGACCAATTTCGCCGCAGTAATAGATCTGTATTTCATTCTCCCGCTGCCGGATAGCATTGATGAGATACGCGAGGCCAAAGGCCGAGGCCAGCGCATCCGGATCGATCTGGGCGATGATGATCGCAATTTCCTCGCCCTTGGTCTGTTCCACCACCTGTTTGAATCGATTGAATCTCTCCTGGATATCCATGCCTTTCTCCTGTCCCTATCTCGTGGTCTTCCCGACAAATTTCATTCGCTCAAAGGATATGTCGTACACGCTGAAATATTTTTTCGATTGTTCAATGTTCCACTTTTTTCAACTCTAATGTGGGAGACCGCTGGCTCAGATTCAAATGGAAACTCAAAGTGAGGTGCTGATTGTTTTCCAACGGGTCACTACTTCCAGACCGGAAAAGGGCAGATACAAGACTACTCTGTGCAATTTGGCGTATCCAGAAATGTTCCCCTGGAACACCAGACAAAGTACTTAATTAAGGAGAAGAAGAATTTTGACATGCAGAATCCTTGCAGCGACTATGCAAGAGTATGTTCGAATAGTTGTGGTGCGCAGCATCACTCAAACAGTGCCAGCAGGTCATCTCGATCCAGCTGTTTGAATATCCCTGGTTCTGCAGCTATTAATTTCTCAGCCAGATCCCGTTTTCGCTGCTGGAGGCGCAGTATTTTTTCCTCGACGGTGGCGGGACAGATGAACCGATACACAAACACATGCTCGGACTGTCCGATGCGATGGGTGCGATCCATGGCCTGCTTTTCCGCTGCCGGATTCCACCAGGGATCCATCAGCAGCACGTAATCCGCCCCGGTGAGATTCAGTCCTTCACCACCCGCCTTCAAACTGATGAGAAACAGCGAAACCGAGCCGTCCTCTTGAAATCGATGAATGCGCTGTTGTCGATCCCGGGTTTGCCCGTCCAGATACTCATATCCCCATCCCTGCCGGCGAACTTCTGTTTCAATCTCCCGCAGGAATCCGACAAACTGGGAAAACACCAGCGCCCGGTGTCCTTCCTGGTGCAGCTCGCTTATCACTTCTGTAAATCGCCGAAGTTTCGCTGAAGAACCCTTTTCGTTGTCCAGCAGATTCGGTGAGCAGCATATCTGCCGCAGCCGGGTGAGTCCTTCCAGAACCGTGAAGCGGGATTCCCGCACTCCTTTTTCGTTGATTTCGTTGGTGATAACTTTTCGATACACTTTGCGATATTTCTCGTAAATGTTCTGTTGCTGATGATCCATGGGACATTCGATCAGGGATTCGGTCAGCGGGGGCAGATCGGCGGCTACCTTTTGTTTGGTTCGACGGAGGATGAATGGCGCCACCAGCCTGTGAAGGGTGCGTTCCACCGATCCATTCCGCTGGCTCTCCAGCGGTTTGACCCACCGGTCGCGAAATTGTCGCTGGCCGCCGAGGATGCCAGGATTCAGGAATTCAAACTGTGGCCAGAGATCCATGGTGGTATTCTGCACTGGTGTGCCGGTCAGGCAGAATCGATGCGTCGCCTGCAACTGGCGGACCGCCTGAAACGTCCTGCTGGCAGGATTACGAATGGTGTGGGACTCATCCAGCACCACAAAGTCAAAGTGTTGTTCCTTCAGAAAAGGGATATCGTTGCGTAATGTCCCATAGGTCGTGACGGCAAGGTTCGCCTCAGGCCACTTCTCCGGTGTCTGCACCCGATCCGGTCCATGGTGAATATAGATTGAATCAATCGGTAAAAACCGCTCTGTCTCCAGCTGCCAGTTATGAATTACCGAACGCGGCGCAACGATGAGGGACGCAGGTTCCCCGCCGGTCTCTTCCCGCACTTTCTGCAGCAAGGCCAGCACCTGGATGGTCTTCCCCAATCCCATATCATCAGCCAGGATACCGCCAAATTCGTATTGATACAGGAAGTATAACCAGGACAATCCCGCCTGCTGATATTTTCGCAATTCTCCGCGGAACCCTCCCGGCGGGTCCACCTCTTCGATCCGATCAAATTGGCGCAGGCGTTCGGAGTACTTTTGAAAGGAGTCATCCGAGTGAAAATCGTCGGAGACCTCACCGAGGTCCTCGAGCATGGGAGCGGCAATTCTGGGAACACGCACCCGTCGTTTGTCCGGATTGAATAAATGCAGCATTCCCTTCAATCGGGTGAGCCAATCTTCCGGAAGTTCTCCGGTGCTGCCATCCCTGAGACGCACATACGGTTTGTCGTGTATCAGGACGCGGTGAATATCACCCAGACTCACCGGTTCGCCTTCAAAGTCCAGTGTACCTTCCACATCAAACCAGTTCTCGCCGCTGCTCACCCGGAACGAACCGGAAGTTAAAGACTTTGGTGGTGCATACCGCTTGAGCTGTTTTTGCCCATAGATTTCAAATTCCGCTTTTGCAAGAGAGGGCACCTGCTCGATCACCCAATCCAGCGGGGTCTGCTCGGGGGTAAATGTCCGGAAGCCATCCAGCGATTTGAGTCCGGTCTGCTTCAATGCCTCAATCCACCGATGTTCCTGTTCCAAATCCCGTTGCACCATCATAAGCGGCGATTCATTCGGACGGCTGGTTGCCGTATTCGGGAGTACCAGTTGTTCTGGCTGATTTTCGTGGCGTATTTCACAGTCATCGTAGGCCACACGAAGTGAGAGCAACAGCCGGTTGGATGTCTCCCGCAGATAGAGCCGCGGGGTGGGAGTGACCGTGTGCTCCACGGTGAGATTCGCTTCCAAATGAATCGGAATATTGCCCTCCTGCAGCGCCGGATAGATATCCTGAAAGAAGGTCTCGAGGTCATCCGGCTGTATAGTTATCGTGTCCCGGCTGGCACTCAAGAAAAATCTCCGGGCCAGTTCCGAACCGCCCACCTGCGCTACTGTCGTATCATAGAGTACCCAGCACGGGTCGGCATACAGTACTTCCACCTCGTTCAGTGATTTCGTGATGGTGTCATTTTGCAGCCGGAACTGCAACACCAGGTTCCCTTGTGTGTTTTTCTCCGTTACTTTGGGGTCAGAATGTTCCCTCCCCACATGCAGCACCACTTCAAAGGGATCGTCCTGAAAGTGTATCCTCTCGGATGATGCCTTCTCCCGTTTGATATACAGGGGTTTCTCCCGCAGAAGATGAAGCACGTCGCCAAGGGAATTACTGTTTTTTCGTGGGGGATAATGATGGGAGGGGAGATACATTTGCCGGAGATAGGTCAGAATGAGACGATCCGTGGGATCAGCGGGCTTCAGTTCCTCCCAGGGATTGATGTTCCTGCGCGCGTATCGAGTATTGATATTGAGCAGCGGATAGATGTGTTTGGGGTACAGATCCCACTCCCCCTCCTTCTGTACCAGCAGGTATTCCAGGGCTTGAGGCGTCCGTTGTTTTCCACCGGATTTGACGGCTTTCAGGCTATGCAACAGCAGCCGGAGTGACTGGTTGTCCACCTTCTCATGATGAAACCGGGCAAGCCGCTGCTGTTCGGCCAGCTTCAGGATGGAGGCGATTATATGTTTACAACCGGCGGAACCGTAATTCCACTGGGTGTAAGCCGGACAGGTACATTGTGCCTGGAGTTTGGTCTCGGATTTCAGTTCAAGGGTCACGGTATATTGCCGTGTGCCGAACACTTTCGCTTCGTACTTTTGCCGGGTTTCATCCTTCAGTTCCACCTGGCTGACCGCCCCGTTCAGGAAGTACGTTTTGCCTCGGTGATAATACTTATCATTGTACCAGTATCCGGCCAGATAATTCTGAACTGCCGGATGGACTCCAGCCTTGGGATCCTGCTCCGGATTGCTCGGCGGAGACTCCGATGCCGTATAATCAAATGGCAGCCGATACAGGAACTCCATAATCTCCCGGCATCGCTTCCTGCCAATTCCCGGCAATTTTTTGATATCTGACTCTTCAAGACGAATAAGGTCTTCCAGACAGCAGATGTTCGACTTCGCCAGGGCTGTCACCGTCCCGGACGATAAACGCATAAGGATCGGATCGTGATTTTTCCTCGTATACATTCGGTCGTTCCGTGTGATAAGAAAATTACTTTTTTTTCATTGGTGATAAGATAATATAGTGTTGGTGAAAAAGCATGTTTCAATTGACAGAGGGGTGACTGCCCGGAGGCAGAAGACCGAACCGATAAATTGTCAAACCGCAGAATGCCGAATGATGAATTGCGAAGACTTCCCACGCCACCCACGGGAAGGGACGGGGCGCTTCTGCGGTTCGGAATTCGCCATTCATCATTCATATTTTCCTGAACAGAATGAGAAACACTGAGAGGGGAGGAATTATGACTGAAAAAAACAGAGCCTATAAGATTGACCGAACAACCTTATAAACCGGGTCATCGGCTGGAGGGGGTCCAGAGCTCCAAATGGATGCGGGTGATGTTTGGCGGTGAATTCATTGCGGACAGCCGGCAGGTGATGCTGCTCCGGGAAAGCGGCGTATCATCCGCCGGAGATCTTATCCCGGATATTTTCTGCCGCAATCATGCCGGTAATGGCTGCATAGACGATCCCCCTGGAGTGCCCTGAGGCATCACCTGCCACAAAGAAACCGGAAAGTGATGTCTCCAGATGCTCGTTCACGGTATATCGTGTGTCATAGAATTTAATCTCCGGGGCATAGAGGAGCGTGTTATCCCCCGTCAAACCTTCGATAATCTGATTCAATTGTGTCAATCCGTCCACCAGATTCATGAGAATACGATCCGGAAGTGCCATGGAGATATCGCCGGGAGTGTAGTCGGACAGGGTCGGGGCGATGGAAGCCCGCCGGATACGGGCTTCTGTGGATCGCCGGCCCTGCTGAAGGTCTTTAAATCGCTGCAGGATCGGTTTCCCTCCACCGATGGTATTGGCCAGGATGGCAATGGATCGGCCGTATTGCGTGGTATCCTCCACCGGATCGGTTAATTCCACCCGGGACAGCAGCGCCAGGTTGGTACAGGTCGTTTTCTGATGATTTTCCGCATGGCCATTCACCAGCACGAAGCCATCATAGTTTTCCGTAATCACGTACCCGCGGGGGTTGGTGCAGAAGGTCCGCACCAGATCATCGTACGTGCGGGTGCGCAAACGAAACTTGGCATCATACATCACCGATTCGATGGGATCGTAAATTTCCGCCGGGAACTCCACCCGGATACCCACATCGATGGGGCCGTACACGAAAGAGATGCCCAGGGATCGTGCTGCCTCACGCAGCCAATAAGCTCCGGATCGGCCGGGAGCGGCAATAATATAGGGCGCCGTATACTCACCGGTTTCGCTCTCAACGATGTATTGATCGTTTTCCCTTCGTAATGATTGGACCGGGTTCTCCAGGGCGAAGGTGATCCCCTGGGCCTGGAGTTCTTTATAGAATGTGTGAATGATCTTCCGAATTTTGCTGGTGCCGAAGTGGCGCTGTCTGCCGCCCAGGAATTCCACTCCGTACTTCCCGGCTTTCTGCTTCAGCGATTGCAGGGCTTCTTCCGACTCACCGGAGTAGTGTCCGGACCCATTATAGCGGGTGAAGATCTCATCCACCCGGTTAATGTATGGTCGGATTTCCTGCGGAGTGCGGCCGAATGAGGTTGGTTCCCCGCCAATAACGGGCGTCAGGTTCAACTTGCCATCGGAATAAGCTCCGGCCCCTCCGACGCCATAATTCAGGCTGTCCCGTTGTTCCGGAGAGGGCCCCCGTTCCAGCACGGTCACGCGGAAACCACTCCCCTGCAACACCTGTGCGGCAAACAAACCGGCCGGACCGGCACCGATAATCAGAACGTCTTGTTCAATCATAGTTTATGATCTCCAACGGATAGTATACATCATTCTGTGGGCAGTTTCCAGTCTCCCGTAGCCGGAAGCAAGGCCTGCAATTACTTCGCTAGGGCCAGAACTCAACAGCAATGGAAAGATCTCATATAAACAAAATACTGGCTACGATGTAGACAAGTGCCACGTCCCAGATCCCGATCCACCCGGAGACACGGCTCCGCTATCGAATCTTCCTTTGTTTTCGGTGAGGAATTTGTCATCTCCCCAATGAGCGTTGAGGGTGTAAGGTTGTGATTGTATCCTAAGTTAAGCGATGTATGGACATAAATCGCTCAATTTGGGTGTATGTAATATTCCGGTTTATGAAGTATCGTTCTGAAGTTGAGATTAATATATTACGTACTGCTGATTGTGTTTTCTGAACACTCTATGGCGGAGAAAAAGTATACCAACATACTGCAAGGAGGTCTCAGATGGAATCAGGCAAGTGGCTCTGGTTCGTTGTATTCGTATTTGGAATTCTGGCGGCAGGTTGCTCGAGAGAACCGGCCCAGTCGGAGCTGCCGGTGGAACTCACCGCCCACCGGGGCGCATCGGGCCTTTATCCCGAGAATACCCTGATTGCCGTTGATGCGGCGATCCATCGCGGCGCCCGGTATGCGGAAATCGATGTGCAGGAAACGGCTGATGGCGTAGTGGTTCTGCTGCATGATTTCACTTTGGACCGCACCACCGATTTCACCGGAAATATCGGGGACGTTACCTATTCGGAGCTTCAATCCGCCGATGCCGGTTCCTGGTTTGCCGCGGCTTATCAGGACGAACCGGTCCCGACCCTCGCCGAGGTGATGGATGCTGTGCGCGGGGAAATTCGGTTGAACATCGAGATGAAAATGGGTGTCCAGCAGAATAATCTGCCGGAGAAGGTGGTTGATCTCATCGACGAGCACGAGTTCCGGGGTCACTGCATTGTTACCTCGTTTGACCGCAATGCCATCCGAAGAGTCAAAGCCCTGCAGCCAGACATCACCACCGGATATATCTTCAGTGAGCTGCCGAAAGAAGACGTTTTTACCGGGGAGTACGAGGTGCTCAGCGTCTATTACCAGGTGGTCACTCCCGATTTCGTGGCCCGGGCCCGTCAATCGAACAAGGCAATCCATGTATGGACCGTCAACGATCTTGCCGAAACGCAGAGATTGATCGAATTGGGAGTAGATAATATTATCACCAACTATCCGCGCTATATGCTGCAGTTCATGCAGGAACCGCTATTCGTCGATGAAAGTATGGCGACTTTTTCGGTGCTGTCCGGAGTCTGACTTGCCTGATTAATACTCCCCGCCGAAAGCATTTCCGGAGATTCACGGTATTTTATAATCTCTTTGAGTATTTGCCCTTTAGAAAATCGTCAGATATGATCTGGCTCAAGTTTTGACGGCACCCAACATAGTGCAGCCGGATACGGCGGGCAAGGCTCCTCTGCTGCAGAACGGCGGGAATACGCTGGCCTACAGTCCCTGGCGTTACCGGGATCCCTCCGTTGAACCGGAAACCCCTGATTTCCGTTCAGGCGACGCCCTGGAAGGTGTGATCAGCAAGAAGATCGTGTTCCGATCCGGATGGGAGGAAGAGGCCTCCTATCTGCTCCTGAATTACAAGGATGAAGGGTATTACAGCATCCACCAGAAAGAGTATTTGAAGCGCACCCTGACAGTGGAACAGGAGAAAATACATCACGGGCACCCGGAATCTTCTGATCATACAGTATTCTCAATTTAATTTAATCTGCAATGTTTGAGTCTATTTAGAAAACGCCTCGCCCCGAAGGGATGCTCCGAAGTCCCAGAAGGGATCCCGTTGGGGGAGTCTCTTCGAGGCCTTTGGCAAAGAGATCCCTTCGGGACAAAGAAAATATAAAATATATCCGTCCAAATAGCGTAATAAATTTTACTTATATCTCATCTCCATAATAACCAGAAGTCAGGTTCAGCATGTTGTACCGGACGGTTGTTTTCTAAATACTCTCAGCAGCTTATATGAAAAAATTATATCTGTATCCGGAAGATTGGTATCCGGGGATCCGTAAGAATCAACCACATCATGGGTGGTCAGAGATTTCGATACGCCTTGTGTCAATCGAGGAGGTATATCGCTATCAAAGTATTGGAAAAATATGAAATCATTTGCAATTATATTCTCTGACAGGTTCATTTTATTATGAGGAGTGGGAAGTTTGTGCAGTGAAAGCCATTTTAGAGATGCCTGGCATAAGGAGAAAGAACATGGGAACGAGTAGACGTACATTTTTGCAGTTAGCAATAGGTGCGGGACTCAGCGGTGTATTGATTGGGGAAGTCGGGAGCACAACAATATCTCACGGAGAGTTTACCCCATTCGATAGACACACGCACATTGATATTGGCACGAGGGGGAGCGCAATAATACACCAGGCCTATAAGGTTGGTCATGGATATGAAGGAAAACATGGAGGGTGTGCCCGTTGTACAGTGGCTGCCCTCCAGGATGTTCTTCCGTTTATTCCGGAAAATGACGATGTGTTTCGAACGGCGTGCTGTTTAGACGGAGGCGCGACTCCGACGAAACGAGCAAACTGCGGCGGATTCACAGGGGCAGGGATCATGATTGGCTATTTATGTGGAACGAATGCCTTTGGCAATACCGACTTATCTCATACACTCATGCGTGCAGTCCATGGGCAATTTCAGCACGCATACGGAAGTGTGTTATGTCAGGAGGTTCGGAAAAAGAATAAGGACTGTCCGGACGTTGTGGGAAATGCTGTACGCTGGACCACTGAAACTATCCTGAGGCAGTTTACAAACTACGAAGAGAAAGCGCTACAGTTCACAAGAGGTCAATGCTCTGAAGCGGGATCTGCAGAATGAGCAGAGGTATTGTGGCCTCCCGAATTCGTGCGCGATGACGTTGTGACGCCCCCGGCCGGGAATCAAAATCTTAAGGATTGGTATGAGAGTGTTTAGAAAATATGGTTCTGATACAAGATGCTGCACCTGACTTATGTTTATGATGTAGAGAACACATCTTCACAATTTATTGCGAGGTTTGGGCAGTGATATGTTCCAGTTTCTTTGCGTTCTTGGCGGCCTCTGCGAACTTTGTCCCGTCGTCACGGGATCTCTTTGCCGAAGGCCTCGAAGAGACTCCTTCGGAGCATCCCTTCGGGGCGAGGCGTTTTCTAAACAGACTCATTGGTATACGACATCTGCAGCAGGGATGCAAAATGTGGTCGCAGGTACAGAGCAATAGTGTCTGAATATACGAGTTAACAAGGTGCCGTTTGGGGTACCGGCTCACTATGAAAAGACATGCCACACCACCCGGAATCTGTGCAACTATAAACTCTCAGCCTGTCAGCGATACTGTCCCGGGCATACGCACCCTGGAGTTACCGGACCCGCTCCAGCAGTCTTCGGTCCAGTTCTTTCAGGTAGTCACGGCCGTACGGGCCGTTTTCCAGGTTGTGATACAACGACTCCGGGAGATCCTGGTCGAACTCGTTGGAACAGGAACCGGCTGCCATTGCGATAGTGGCTGCCGTATCCGTATCGCCGGTAAACGCAATACACCTGCGCAGCACTTCCCGCAGCGAATTACTGGATTGCAGTGCAGTCAATGCTGCCAGCACACAATCGATTCCCTTCACCCGGACTTTCCCCCGCCAGGTCGCGGTCCAGTCTCCATCCACTTGGGCGTCCACAAACTCCCTCATCTCATCCCTGGGACCCACATCATACAGAAAATAATGAGTCATCAGGCTGGCAGCCACTGCGGCATTGGTACCATCCCGCGTATCATGCGTGATTGCGGCCTGGACGGTACATTTCTCCACCACCTCGTCCACCGACGGAAAGATCCCCACCGGTCCGGCCCGCATGGCGCCACCGCTCTTGTCGCTGTGGGGACGGATCCGCGCCAGGAATTCCTCCCCATCGGAGATTTCCTGGAGAAATCCATGGAAACCGCGGGCATATCCTTCCCTGGGATCACGCTTGAATGCCCGGACAAAGTGGGCGGCAATCGTTTTCGGAGTCCATGGTTCGTCGGAGAGAATGGCTTCCGTTAGGGCGATACTCATCTGGGTGTCGTCGGTGTAATTTCCCGGCGGGTGCCTATGACGGGGATGCTGGACATACCCGGACACCGTATTCTGCTTCCGCACGAAGGAGTCCGGCGCAAACTCGAACCCGGCTCCGTACGCATCACCGATAGCCAGTTCAACAAGCATTATTGTACTCCATATCTCCTAGATTATGGGACTGGTCATTTACTGCCACAAGATACGAATATTCCGGCATAACATCAGCCCGGAAGTATTAGTTTCCCGGTAACCGGGATATGTGAGGGGATATGCGCGTTGCTCCTCGCTTCCGTAGAATAGGGCAGCAAAAAATCAGTGCGGGGGAATTCACAACCCCTTATAGATCTGAGGTGCTGCTGCATGCAAAATCCTCCGATGGAAAAGTCGACTCAGGGCGTGATATCAACACATTCACCGGCTCCTGAAAAACCGACAAGAAAGCCGATTCATTCGCAGATAATTGAAATTGGGTATTGATAAACAGAGTTTGCCCCTCTATTTTACTAATAAGTTAATTAAACAAATGGTAAATTAAAGGTATGCGATGTCACCCGATAATCTCAGCGCCACTTTCGGGGCACTTGCCGATCCGACGCGCCGGGCCATCCTGGCCAGCCTGACCACCGGAGACAAAACGGTCTCGGAACTTGCCGAGCCGTTCGACATGACTATGCCGGCCATTACCAAGCATCTGAAGGTGCTGGAGAAGGCGAACCTCATTGAACGCAGCCGGGAAGCGCAGTATCGTCCCTGCCGGCTGCATCCGGAACCACTGAAGGATATCGATGAGTGGATGGAGCAGTACCGAAAATTCTTTGAGGGCAGTTTTGATCGACTGGGCGATTACCTGGAACGCATACAGACAGAGGAGAACAACGATGACCGATAAAACAATGGATGTCGAAACCACAGAGCGCGAACTTGTCTTTACACGTGTCTTTGATGCGCCCCGTGACCTGGTGTTCGAGACGTTTTCAACCTGTGTGCACCTGAGCAACTGGTGGGGTCCCAGGGAATGGCCCATCTCCACCTGCGAGATGGATTTTAAAGAAGGCGGTTCCTGGAACTACTGCATGAAGGGTCCGGAAGGCGATCTGGCCTGCGGCAGAGCGGAATACAAGAAGATCATCACTCCCGAAACCATCGTGTATAAGGATTACTTCATGGATAACCACGGCATGGTAAACAGGGATCTGCCCAGCGGGTTGATGACCTTTGAATTCGCCGAACAGGATGGCAAGACGACGCTCACAGGCAAGGCGCAGTATCCGACCCCCACAGACCTGCAAACTGTCATCGACATGGGCATGGTCGAAGGGATGACCGAAACGCTGGATCGCCTCGCCGGGTATTTGAATCAAACGTCAGGTTAAATAGGTTTCCCCAGGGAAGAACGCTTCAGCCAGCACTCTATCAATTTCATTCTGGTGATCAAAGTAGCAGCTAAGGGCTGGATGAACCTGAGCGGGGAGAGATCAGAGCGCACCGCCAGAATTTCGTCTGCATTCGTTCCCATCTGGTAGTATCCCGCAATTGTGGTTGACCGGATGGTACCTCAACGGCAATATGGTGATACGAAGCGGCGAGAGTGTTGTGTAAACAGCTCGGAAGTCCACTGCTTCCGAGCTGCATTCCAGGACGGTTGTTCGTCAAACTCGGTGTTACGAGCTAACAGACGCAACTCATGCACCATTTGGGGATCGGCACGTCGATCCGTGGACCCCAGCCGTATACACCCCCGCATCTGGGCCCTCGGCGTGAATATAGTACGGCCCCACACTATGAGGGACCGTCACAACAATGATCTGGCGATCACGCCAGGAATGGATTTGAATATCCGGAATGAGCAGCGGCCGGATGCTGTCGGCAAAGGTATTCGCCAGGCGTTCTTCCTCTGTGAGCGGATCCTCCAGGCCAAGGACATGCTTTGTTTCGTCTTCGACACCAATGACGATTACACCGCCAGCGGTGTTCGCAAAGGCAACGGCCGTTCGGACAATGGACGGCAGCGCACGACAGTTTGCTTTAAACTCAAGCGTTTTGCCTTCATCCCGGCTGAGATATTGTTCCAATAACGTGAGAGCCGGCATAACTTCCAATACGTCGAGTTTACATGTTATCGGGTCAGAAATACACTCAGGATCTTTTGATCAAAAGTGCGACCAATTGTTGACACTTATATTAATAAAATAAGACTTTCAAAAAAGGAAGGTTTTTTGAAAGCCGGATCTGGAAAAATGGATCCTGTAATGACAGGGGATAGCGGGGAGGGGAAATAAGGGCCTTTTTTGAAAGAGAATGCTGGTAAGAGGATGCGTTGATTGAAAGTGAATTTTCAATAAGGAGTATATTTTAACTGGTACTAAATATGCACATATATTTCTACCAATTTATTAATTATTATCAAATTTCCTCTTGCGCAAATAATATCGATATCATATATTAGCGACAGTTCTTTGACAATTGAGAGTCGCCAGACGATAGGGCAATAGCTGCTAAAATTGTGAAACCGATTCAATTCGGTAGTGGCGAAGCCACCTAATTAACCGGTGCATCAGGTACACGCGTACCATAAGGTTAACCTGTGTACAGACGACTACTGCTCATTTCGCTTCGCGAAAGAACAGAAGGCAGGTCGTCAGGGAGTCAATAGGGGGGTATGAATACATCTCGATGGATTGGCAGCTATTGTTGAATAGGCAGGCAGCAAGAGCTGCCTAATTGATACCGTTAACCTAATTCGAAGGAGGTCAAAATGACTCCCAAAGACGAGAAGTCTGGCGATCAGGCTCGCGAACTGGAGCTTATTGTCGAGAAGAACCGGGATGTATTCTTGGTTATGAATGGTGACTTGTTCAGTGACGTGGTGAAGAACTTGAAGGAACTGAACAGTTCGGAGCAGAATGACAAGCGGAGCGCAAAGAAAATTGTGACTCGGCTGGTTGGAAATCTGCTGAAGTTCTTCAGTTCTTAACGGGAAGGGCAGGGAATTCAGTATGAGCAAGTGGAGAGTAAATAGCCGCCCCCTAGTTGTCTTATCAGTTACATAAGTAAAACCGAACAACAATTTTCTAGATGTAAGGTGACATAAGATGTTAGTAGGTAGTGCATTGAAAGAGGTCCGTAAAAGTAAAAATATGAAGCAAAAACATTTGGCAGAGGCATGCCACATGTCTCAGACATATCTCTCCCAGATAGAAAACAATAAAGTGAATCCCAATGTTTCCGTCCTGGAAAAATTAAGTAAACAATTAGACACCCCCTTGCCTGTATTAATGTTCTTGTCGTTAGATGAAGATGATATAGCAGACGAAAAAAGAGAGTTATTTAGAAACATCAGTCCGGCGGTCAAAAATTTTATTCGAGAAATTTTTTTAGAGTAGTGAAACAGAACATTATAGAAGAAATCAAGAAGCCGAAAAGGCTGGCATATTTTCTCTTTTCATCGGTCGATGAAATCGAGAGAATACTCAATCATATCGATAGATACTATTATCTCGATAAAAGAGCAAAAACCGATGAACATGGTGAAGTAAGACGGAAGCATGGCGAAATCGAATATAGAACCCTCTATCCGAGCACCGGAAGATTAAAAAACATACAAGACTTAATAAAGAAGAGAATACTTGATGAGATTGATCTGCCAGACTGCGTATCGTGCACAGCAGGGAAAGGCCATGTTCGGGGCGCCGCCAAACATAAAGGAAAGAAGTACCATTTTATTACTGATATAAAAAACTTTTTCCCTTCAATAACCAATGAGATGGTCTACAGAGCTTTCTGTAAATATTTCCCGGCAGATGTAAGTAAGATGCTAACCGAATTAACGACCTATAAGGGATCAGTCCCTCAGGGGACTCCAACAAGTACGCACATCGCCAATCTTGTTCCTCTGGAAATAGACAAATCGTTAAAGCAGATGTGTGAACAGCACGATATAATATATACGAGGTATGTTGATGATTTGTCATTTTCTTCACAGACTGATTTTCAGCCGGAGACGCATGAGCTGATTAAATTAATACAGGACCATGGATTCCATGTAAATCAAAGCAAAACATATTATAAAATAGGGCCGACGCTTGTTACCGGGATTTGGGTCAAAAATAATGAATTAGATGTCAGGGACGATCAAAAAGAGCGCCTGAATGATCCGGAAGTCAAAACAGCTTCAAAAGTAGGGACCGAAGAATATTTGAGACAGGTGCAGTCTCAGTAAATGATTATACAATTAACTTTATCAGATGAGCAGAAGAAAAATTATACACCTTATAGGTAGAAGGTCTTAAATTGGCGATCCTGATTTCCTTCGTTTACCGAGGATTTTAGCTTACGTTTAGTAGTATTCAAATAATGATTGATTAGAATTAGCCCCAAAGACACTTATGTAATGAAGAGCACTCTACGAATTGTTATTCACCTGTGTGTAATAGGGATGGTTTTATCTTCCCTTGCCGTGGCCCAGGTCCCCATCGCCGTGCTCGATTTTGAGCCCAAAGGCGTCTCAGCAATCGAGGCCAGTGCCCTGACCGACCGGTTTCGCGACGAACTGTTCATCTTAGGCCGACAATCCGGGCAATACCGGGTCATGGAACGAGGGCGCATGGAAGAGATCCTGGAAGAACAGAATTTTCAACTGTCCGGGTTGACCGAATGCACCACCAATGAATGTGCGGTGGAGGTCGGAAAACTTATCGGGGTCACCCAGATTATCGCCGGTAGCATCAGTCAGGTCGGGAAGGTTTATTCCGTGTCGGCCCGCATCATTAGCGTGGAAACCGGAGAAATCATGCAGGTGGCCACTTATGACTATCAGGGGGATATCGGTACGCTCATGACCCAGGGCATGGGGGAAGTGGTAGGAAAGTTAATCGAGATAGATTATCGCGAAACGGCGCGCACCGAGGAGGACCGAGGCATTCTCTACCTTGATTCCTCCCCGGATAGTGCCACCGTATGGGTGGATGGTGAGCAAATTGAAGGGACCACCCCCGTATTACTGGAAGACCAGGCGGTCGGGGAACGGCATGTCATGGCAAAAAAAGGTTCCTATGCCGCCGAGACCACGCTCGACCTCCACCCGGGTGAACTGCAGCGGATCCAGTTAGATCTGGCTCCGACTGTCGGGGCGCTCCGAATTGTCACCACCCCGGCAGACGCGGAGACGTATCTTGACCAGGAATACCGGGGGACATCGCCGCTCCGCCTCTCGGAGGTTCCGGTGGGACCGCATACTCTCACCGTCCGGAAACCGGGCTATGATTCCCTGACCACAGAGGTCGAGATCGCCGGTGGCACGACGGAGGAGGTGCAGGTGACGCTCCAGAAGGTGCCGCCCCCACCAGTGACGCAGCGGCCCCCGATGGAGGGAGAGGCTCCTGCCGAGGTGGATTTCTCCTCAGTGCGACAGAAGATTCAACGGTTACAGACGGGACAAGTATTCTGGACACTACTGGGCCTTGCAGGTACCGCAACAGGGGGGGCATTTCGGGTACGCGCCTATCAGCACTATACTGAATATCACGAGGCCACCGAGGAGGCCACTGCCCTGCATGAGCAAATTCAGCGGGAAGACACGATTGCCTATGCCGCCTTTACCCTCGGAGCAATAGGCATTATTCAAGTGATTAGAACCCAGTTAAAAATCAACCATCTCAAACGGACCGGCCGGGTCAGTGTCTCTTCATCCGAGGATCACCTCCTGGTTCGAGTGAGCATCCCCTTTTAATTGGATATGATATGACGCGAGTGACCTACACACTCCTGGTGCTCTCCCTTCTGTCTGTGGTGATTCTTGCGACGTGCGAGGACCGCACCTGGGACAATATCTTCGATGCCAACAGCGACGTGGATCCGGCCAGCTGGGCACCCCGGAATCTCACCGCCAAGGTGGTCTCGGATTCCACGATTCGGTTATCCTGGCAACCCGGGACCACCCATCAGGGGATCCGGTATCGCATCGAGCGCAAGACCGCTGGCGCGGAGTATGCCCCCATCGACTCTACAGCGGATACCACCTACGTCGATCCCGTACGTGCGAACGCAACCTATTGGTATCGAGTGAGGGCCTCGACCCCGGAGAATCTCTCGGCTCCCAGTGAGGAACAGCGGATCACCCTCGAAGAATCGCCGGGGCCCCGAATCAACGTCTCGGCCACCAGCCATGATTTCGGGGAAGTCACCGTCGGGGATTCACTGGAGTGGACCTTGGAAATTACTAATCCAGGGGATACGACCGTGGTCGTGGAACGGATGATCACCCACCAGGAGCGTGTTTTTGCCGTGCTCACGCCCGATCTTCCCCGGGAGATCGGGCCCGAGGACTCGCTTGCGTGTACGATCCGCTTTGTCCCCCTCAAAGACATAGCCTATACTGACACTCTGACCATCACTAGTAATGATCCAGAGTGCCCCATCGTGTCAGTGCCACTCACTGGAAAGGGGATCTCCACACCGCCTGAAGAAATGCATATTCTAAGAGGCACAGTCGTGGGAGTTCAAGGTGGCACGATAAATATCAAAATCGCCACCACAGATGGATACGACTATGTGTCTGCTCTTGTGACAACCGACACAAAATATATCCTCGTTGACTCAACCAATATCCAACCAAATGGCGAACCAACTCGCACCGAGATCGAGTTTGCCGCCATTAAGATAGGACAGGTTATTAAAGTAACCAGTGATGAAAACATTTATGGGAAAAGGAGCTTTAGAGTAACCAAGGTTGAATTAATCTTTACATCTAAGCACCCGCTCATCAGTGTCTCGACAGACAGGCATAACTTTGGTGCGATATCTACTGACTCCACTTCGACTTGGGATTTTATCGTCACAAATGTTGGCAATGCGACGCTAACAATGAGTGATGTGTCTTGTGATCTGCCGGAATTTTCGGTACTTTCCCCCTCGTTTCCACAGGAAGTTAATCCTCATGATAGTGTTGTGGTTACTATCCAATTTACTCCTTCCCAAGGATATTCCTATGAAGCGACCATGTCTATTGCTAATAATGATCCTTATGAATCAGAGGCCGGAATTTCTTTGCAAGGAGCAGGTATCGTACCCGCTACTTTCAAATGGCGGTTTGCAACCGGTGATGCCGTGCGTTCGTCACCAGCCATTGGTACCTATGGGACCATCTATGTGGGCTCGGATGACGGTTACTTTTATGCTATCAACCCGGACGGCACGGAGCAGTGGCGATTTGCCACCGAGAGAGGTGTTACGTGGTCCTCTCCGACTATTGACGTGACCGGCACCATCTATGTGGGATCTCATGATGGCAATTTCTACGCTATCAACCCGGATGGAACAGAGCAGTGGCGGTTTGCAACCGGTGATGCCGTGCGTTCGTCACCAGCCATTGGTACCGACGGTACCATCTATGTAGGCTCGTATGATGGTCTGTATGCTCTCGATCCAGATGGAACGCTCAAATGGTGGGATAGAATTGAATCTCCGGGTATACATTCTTCCCCCTCAATCGGAACAGATGGTACTATCTATGTAGGGACAAAGCAATGGGACAATTCCCCAAATGCCACTGTATATGCCATCAATCCAGACGGATCGGAAAAGTGGCAATTTACCACTGGAAATGATGTATATTCCTCTCCCGCCATTGGTGCCGACGGTACCATCTATGTAGCCTCAGATGATCGCAGTCTCTATGCTCTCGATCCAGATGGAACGCTCAAGTGGCGATTTGCCGCCGGGGGAAGTGTGGCCTCCTCTCCGGCCATCGGAGCCGACGGGACCATCTATGTAGGGTCATGGGATACCTACCTTTACGCTATTAATCCCAATGGATCGGAAAGGTGGCAATTTGCCACCGGGGGAAGGATGAACTCCTCCCCGACCATTGGCCCGGACGGCACCATCTACGTGGGATCGTATGATGGTTACCTGTACGCGATTGAAGGGGAAACCACTCTGGCTGACTCCCCGTGGCCTATGTTTCATCACGATGTGCGCCATACCGGACGAGCAGGAAATTGAGGCTGGTTCTCTGTGCAGTGAAAGACTAACCTGCCTTGGTAGCGTACCGCTTATATTCTGGAACACTTGGTGATTTATTTCCGTGATCGTCGGCTTGTGTGTCTAACGATTAGTGGACCCCCCTGTCTCTGTCGTCTTCTATTCATAAAGACGACATTTTCATTTACATCCCTTCTGGAACCCCTTATTTTATAGTCCAATACTTTTCTGGATGACGACAGATTGTCGTTTTCTAAGAGAAAAGTTGACAATTCAGAAGAATAACGATACCCTGGGAGTAAGGAACCTATGCCCTATCAATACAAACGCGAACCCCTGAATGACGACGAAGTGAACCGCATCACAAACGCCTGCGACACCTTCCAGGAGAAGTTGGTTATCTGGACCCTCCTGGATACCGGACTCCGGTTATCGGAGTTCGTCACGCTCACCACCGAGAATATCCAATGGCAAGAACAGCGCCTGGTGATTTACGGGAAGGGCGGCCCGTATGGCAAAGCCAGCAAACGCCGGGTGATTCCCATGACCACCCGGGTTCGGAAGCTCCTGGAGCATCACTTCGCAGAGCACAACAACACGGGCATGCACAAGCGCACGGTCCAACGCATAGTGAAACGCGTGGCCAACCGGGCCAATATCACCAAACCGGTCTCCCCCCATGTGCTCCGCCACACCTATGCCGTGAATTGTATTAAGAAAGGGATTTCGACCCGGGCCCTCCAGACACTCCTGGGACACGACCGGCTCATTACGACGGAATTGTATCTGAATCTTTCCCCTGAGGATGCTATTAAAGAATTCCAAGAGAAGTGGTAAATTTCAGTAAGGAAAATTACCGATTTTGGGGTACTCCAGGCACCCCTTCTTACGGAAAACAGCCGATGGTTTAAATACGGGTTATAACCATCGAGAGAAAGGATTGTAATGCTGCCGAAGCACCCAGTCCGCGACCTGGTCGGTGATCAGATCACCGGCTGGCTTCCGCGCGAAGACCTCGTTTGGCTCCGGGCGGAACAGCGGCGTATTCGTTACCCCACTGCCATCCGGAAACACCCGGATAAGGACCGGTACGCGCTGTGCTATACGAGCCAGAAGCGGCCACTGTCGCACACGGGTACAATCAAGCAGAGCTCTGCTGTTTCTGGCTGGATGGGATGTCCCGACACCTAATGTCTTGTGGACGGGAGGGTGTAATGAAACATATTATTAGAATGGAGGTGACCAATGAAATCAACAACCACAATGGCAATCTTGATATTCCTATTAGTGGGTGGTGGAATTGAAGCACAATCCGTCGATCCGGATAGTATTATTACAGTCCAGCTTAAAAGCAGGTCTTATTTAGAGGGGGATTATGAAGATCATATACTTTTAGATATAGTACTCATACCTGAGGGTATGGATAAATCAGCACGTGCCGTAAAAGGCATCGTGCGTTTTCAAGATCTAGTTGGAGAATTAAAACAGAGAGGTAAAGATGGATATGAGCGGCAGAATCGAAAAAATGAGGTGGCTAAAAAATATCTTGCCAAACCTTGTGTATGGAGCCTTGACCACGCTCGCCGGTTTTGGCCTTAACTATATATGAGTTGATGAAAAAACAAAATCAATTATGCATTTTTATTGTACCATCATCTGTGAATATCTGTGTAGATCTGTGGCTTATTCCCACAGGCCGGGATGATGAATCAAGTCTCGAAGGAGGTGACATGCAACCATTAAATTCATACCATATCAACTGAAAACAGGAGGTGAATATGCCAGACTATCCAACGCGCCTGAATATTGACATGCCTGCCAGCTGGCGGAAACGCGTTCCGTTAGTGGCGGCGGCGGTGGTGTTCCTGTTGATCCTGATCAGCGCGTTCTATCAGATCGGACCGGAACAGATTGGCGTGGTGCTGCGGTTCGGCAAGTATGTGCGGACCACGAATCCGGGGTTGCATCTGAAAATCCCCATCGCGGACGAGGTGAACAAAGTGCCGGTCCAGCGGCAGCTGAAGATGGAATTCGGCTTTCGTACCGCTCAGGCCGGCATCGAGACCCAGTATGCCACCACTTCGGAATCCGAGCGGGAGGCCGTGATGCTGACCGGGGACCTCAACGTGGTCAAAGCCGGCTGGATTGTGCAATACCGGATCAGCGATCCCCTGCAGTATCTGTTCAAACTGCGGGATGTTGAAGCTACCTTCCGGTACATGAATGAAGCGGTGGTTCGGAAAGTGGTGGGTGATCACTCGGTGGACGAAGTGATTACCGTCGGCCGGGCCAGTATCGCTGACCAGGCCAAACAGGAACTGCAGGCTCTCTGCGATAATTATGAGATCGGCATTGAAGTGAACCAGCTGCTTTTCCGGGATGTCAATCCGCCGGAGCCGGTGAAGCCGTCCTTTAATGAGGTCAACGAATCACTGCAGGAGAAGGAACGCAAAATCAACGAAGCCTGGTCCGAGTACAATCAGGAGATTCCCCGGGCCGCGGGGGAAGCGAAACGGGTCATCCAGACCGCGGAGGGCTATGCCACCGAACGGGTGAATAATGCCCGGGGCGATTCCAGCCGGTTCGCAGCGGTGTACCTGGAATTCGCCCGGGCTCCACTGGTCACCCGGAAACGCCTGTACCTGGAAACTATCAATGAGATCATACCAAAGATCAGCAGGAAAATCATCTTTGATGAAACGCAGAATAATATTTTACCCCTGCTGAATCTAAGAGAGGAGGTCCAGGAATGACTCTATCATTACGATCCATCATCATTGGCATCGTTGTGTTCATCGGGATTATTGTGCTCCTTGACGCGCTGTACGAAGTGCGGGAGACCGAACAGGTGGTGATCACCCAGTTCGGAAAACCCATCGGCGATGCCGTCACTGCATCCGGACTTCATATCAAGACTCCGTTTATCCAAAAGGCCAATTATTTCGAAAAGCGCTGGCTGGAATGGGACGGACAGACCAATCAGATCCCGACCAAGGATAAGAAGTATATCTGGCTGGATACCTACGCCAGATGGCGCATCAGCGATCCCCTGATGTTTTTCCAGAGACTGCGGGACGAACAGGGCGCCCAGTCCCGGCTGGATGACATCATCGACGGGCAGACCCGGAATGCGATTGCCAATTATAATCTCATCGAGATCGTACGATCCACCAACCGTGATTTTGAGATAACCGAAGAGATGGCCATCCTGGACGTGACGGCTCCCGAGATCACCACCGGCCGGGAACGGATTGCGGAAATCATTCTGGAGAAGTCGTCCGAAGCCACTCCCAAGTTCGGTGTGGAATTAAAGGATGTTCGGATAAAGCGGGTGAATTACGAAGAAGGAGTGCAGCAGAAGGTGTTCGACCGAATGATTGCCGAACGGCAGCGGATTGCGGCCAAGTACCGGTCCGAGGGGGACGGCCGTGCCGCCGATATCCGGGGACAGAAGGAACGGGAGCTGAAGGGCATTCAGTCCGGCGCCTACCGACAGGCCCAGGAAATCGAAGGCCGGGCCGACGCCGAAGCCAGCCGGATCTATGCCGAAGCCTATACCCTGGATCCGGACTTCTACCAGTTTATGAAAACCCTGGAAACCTACCGCAACAGCCTGGACAAAGACACCTGGCTCCTGCTTTCCACGGATAGTGAATTTCTGCGATACCTGAAGAGGTCTGATTTGGAGTGAAGTTATAACAGTATAAGGGGGAATAACGGTGGGGTTTTTCTTTATTCATATTCCCCATGGTGTATTCGCAGTGTGAGCGGACATTGAGCACAGTCCGGGTTTGTCCGTCCCTCTGTGCTCCAGCTGACAGTCCCAATGAGCCTGGACTGTGAACGGTCAATCGCTTCCCTGGTACACCACCAGAAGGAACGGAAGCTAAAACTGAGTCATGGTAACCGCCATAAATCATCATGACTATTAAGATAACTCAGTACAGTATGTAAGGGTGTACCCTATTCGGTGGAACTCCACTGTTCCCATCACGGAGTGTCATTCCGAGCGATCCCGACCTGTCGGTGCTCCTTCCTGTCTGACCCACCATCTGTTTCCGGAGTTTCTGAACCTCTCCCCGGAAGACGCGCTCCGGGAATTTCAGGAGAAGTGGTAGCACGTACTCCTCTACTCTCCCACTAGCAAAAAGGGCAATGAAGATTGCTCAATTTCAGATTTGCTCAGAGGTTCAGTCGACATTACCTTCCCTATCAAAAAGGGAATGGTTTTTGACAGAAGGATAATCGTAAACTTTTATGAATTTATTGAATTAAGGTGGGATTATGAACCACAATGATTTACTTGATATCTTACACAACTTAGAACACTTAATTACATCTGGTTCTGAGAGAGATCGAGAAATGGCCAAAGATGAATTCACCACTACACTTATAAGTGCCGAGAATGAGGGATTATTAAAGATTCCTCCGCAGCAAGTAGAATATATGGTTCGACAGTTTCTATTTATTCTTGGCCCTGAAGAAGTTATCGATAGGATAAAATTTCATTCTCAAGACCAAGGTTTGATTAAATGGCTAAGTGAATACTTAAATTATGCCAAATTAAGTGACGAAGAGAAAAAACAAATAGGACAAAAAATAGCTAGAGAGTTCGACGAACTAAGTGACGAAGGAAAAAAACAATATCTTGCTAAGCTTCAAAGAATGGCTGAAGAGTAACAAATAATGAACAAATTTGAAAACCTATGAACAAACGCGTCACAATCTACGCCCGGGTATCCACTAAGGACCAGAATCCGGATAACCAGGTGAAGCAACTGAAACAATACGCCGCGGACCGCGGCCTCGATGTGGTAAAAATATATAAAGAGAAGGCCTCCGGGATCCGCTCCGACCGGCCAAAGTTTCAGGACCTCATAGATGATGTCCGGAAGCGCCGGACCGACGCTGTCCTGGTCTGGAAGTTGGACCGTCTGGCCAGGGCAACCCGGGAACTCTTAAACCGGCTTGAAGAATTCAGGAATATCGGAGTGGAACTGCTATCTTACACAGAAAACATTGATACCACTACTCCATCCGGTAAAGCCTTATTCGGCATGGTGGCCATATTTGCCGAATTCGAGAACGACATCCGGAGGGAAAGAATCATTGCCGGCATGGAAAATGCCAAGGAAGAAGTAAAGCACGTCGGCAGGCCCTCGCTCGATCAGAAAATGATTAAAGAACTCAAAGAGTTGAAAAAGAGGGACCTTTCAGATGGAGAGATTGTGAGAAGAACAGGATTCTCTCGGAACACAGTTAAGAAATACACCAAGCAATAAAAACTCCTAATAATTTATAATCAGATGTCAGATGAGTTGCTTCCAACCCATATTTATTTTATAATACAGAAGTAGATCTTCACATTCTGAGTTAAATGACACGTGTTGGTTCAACCGCGTTAGCATATAGTTCTTTGTTCTGGATCGAGGTGAGATGACAGGCTCACAAATTATTTATTAACAGTAAGGTTAGTCTGTTTTATCAGAAAAGTTGATGATTGCTGTAATGGTCACAATACCTGATAGGATAATCGGGACCTATCACAATAAATAATTTCATCTCGTATTCAACTAAATAGGCGGGGATGGGGGACGAGTTTTGCCAAAGTTTCAAGCAGGCGACGAAGTCAGATTACGCTCTTCAAGGGAATCTATTGGTGTGGTTGTTGAGTGCAAAGGAAAGATGCAAGGTGAGTATTGGTATAAGGTGAACTTGGGGGGACGTCGAAAGGCGTGTCCGGAAAAAGATCTAGAATTATGCGAGGGGGAACTTGAGCCTTTACAAGCGTTGCTTGAGGGGAAGTTTGGAAGTAAAGAGAACTTCTCTCGTTTGATCACCTACACGAAGCTAGCTACTTCAATTCGAAATAACATATACGCACTATTCAACTCTAAAACTGAATTCCACGCATATCAGTATAAGCCTCTGTTAAAATTTTTAGACTCTGAGAACCAGCGATTATTGATTGCCGATGAGGTGGGATTGGGAAAGACTATTGAGGCGGGTCTGATCCTCATTGAACAACGTGCCAGGAATCCTTTGGATCGAGTGCTGGTCATTTGTCCGGCAGCATTGGCGGGCAAATGGCGGGAAGAAATGGTCATACGATTCGATGAAGATTTCGAGATATTAGATGCAGATCGTTTGCATCAATTTTTCAATGACTTTCGCAGAGATGGTCATAATACCCAGCTCAAGGGAATTATCAGTCTGCAGAGTTTGCGAAGTCGTAATAATCTGGAAGTATTAGAAGCACTCGGACCTCATTTAGATCTGGTCATAATAGACGAAGCACATCACATGAGAAATCCAGAAACCCTATCGAATCGATTAGGGCATGAAATCTCAAAGGATGCTGATTCCCTTCTGTTATTGACAGCGACTCCGGTTCATCTTGGGAGTCAGGATCTGTTTAATTTGGTCCGAATATTACATCCGGAGGAATACGACAATCTTTATTTGTTTGATCAAAGGCTGGAGAAAAATAAACATGTAATCAATGCTGAGAGAGAACTCATTAAAAATCCGCCAGAGATAAAGGCTTCTATTGCTGAACTTCAAAATTTACAGTCGAAAGATCCGGAGCGATATGAAGACCATACTATATTCAATGATGTAATACGTCGTCTAGAGGAGTTTGATCCTTCAGATAGAAGAGATCTTGTTCAGCTTCAACACGATATTAAAAGCCTTGATATGTTGAGTCATACCTTAACAAGAACACGTAAACGGGAGGTACAGAAAGCTGCAGTTCGAAAGGCTAATGTTGCTGACCATGAATTCACTTCGTTGGAACGACGGTTTTACGACGCTGTTACGAATTTTATTCGAAAGCGATATGAAGAATATACATCAAATGGTTTTTGGCTCTTCGTGGCAATGTCATACCAAAGACAGGTAGCCAGCTGCATTCCTGCAATGATAAAACGATTGAAAGAGCGTTTTGATCTGAAGACGGGGTCAGAAGTCGAGTTAATCGATGAGTCCGATTTTGTCCAAGAAGAATGGACAAATGGTTATGATGGCGGGATACCGTCAACTCCGGAAGAAGAATTAAGCTCAGTCATAAACACTATAGAACAAAGAGAATTTGAAGATACAAAATACAAAAGATTGTTAGAGTTACTGAGAGGCCTCGATCAGGAACAGCCAAATAAAAAAATTGTGTTATTTTCTTATTTCAAAGGCACATTGAATTATCTTTCCGAGCATTTATCTGGTGATGGATATTCAAATGTGGTAATTCATGGGGACTATTCGCGGGATGATCGCGATCGCAATATAAAAAGATTCCGTGATGATTCGTCGGTGAGGCTATTGCTCTCATCTGAAGTTGGAAGCGAAGGACTTGATTTTCAATTTTGCCATATTCTCATCAACTATGATCTGCCCTGGAATCCTATGAAGGTTGAACAACGTATCGGTCGCCTTGATCGGTTTGGCCAGACGTCTGACAAGATAAGTATATTCAATGTTGTAAGCAGAGGAACAATTGAAGAGAAAATTCTAAGTAGATTATATAAGCGCATCCAGATCTTTAAATCCTCGATAGGTGATTTAGAACCTATACTCGGTCAGAAGATTCACGAATTAACCAAGGATCTCTTAAGTAATAAACTTACCGAAAGTGAGGAGTCAGAAAGAATTGAACAAATAGCCAGAGCTGTAGCGAAAGAACGACAAGAGCAAGAGCGACTGGAGAAAGAGGGGGCTAAACTTCTCGGATTCGATGAATACTTCCAACAGGAAATGGACCGGATCACTCGCTATAAAAACTACATTTCCGGGGACCAACTGAGGGTATTTCTCGAAGATTACCTCGAGAGTAATCACCCCCGCATCCGTCTTCAAACCACTCAGCGTACTGAAGTATATAAGCTAAAAATGAATCAGGATCTCCTTCAGTCAATTCAATCCAATATTATACAAGACGATCCAGCGATGCGGAAATTGCGAAGCGCTTTCTATGGCAATAATGGTGAAATTGAGCTGACGTTTGACTCAGAGACCGCTAATCGTGATAAAGGATTAATATTTATCAATAATAATCATCCTGTTATTCGAAATATTGTACACTATTATAGTAGTCATAGGAATGATCTCTACCCAGTTTCTAAAATCCAAATTCATACCGACAATTTCCATGAAGGTCTTTATTTCTATTTTGTTTTCCTTTTGGAGTTTAGTGGGGCTCGTTCTGAAAAACGACTTGAGTACATTGTGATAAATTCGCAATCATTTGAGACGTATACTGGCGATCAAGCAGAGGCGTTTTTGGGTATACTTTACGAAAAAGGTGAAACTCCAGTTGCGAGTATCGAGAATGAAACAACGACTAGCTCACGAATGGAGGCGAAGGATATCGCAGAAGAGACCATACACAGGCTTCGCGCTTCGAAAGAAGCGGAATTACGAAGGGTAAATGACAGCCTAATTGATGACCGCATTGCCAGCCTTAATAAGTCCTATGATTACAAGATTGGCCGCGCTCGATGCCCTCATCGACAAGAAGCGGCAGATCAAGAAAGGCGCCATGCAGCAGCAGCTTACCGGTAAACAACGCCTGCCTGGGTTTGATGATGAGTGGGAGGAGAAGAAGTTAGGAGATATGGGGAACATTAATACTGGAGGTACACCTTCAACTAAGGAAGATAAATTTTGGGATGGTGATTTTCCTTGGGTTACGCCTACTGATATTGATGAGTCTAAAAATATCTCAAAAACGGAACGAGAAATTACAGTACAAGGGCTTTCAAAAATTACAAGGTTACCTGCCAATACTTTACTTGTTACATGCATAGCCAGTATTGGGAAAAATGTTATTCTGCGTAAAGAGGGCTCTTGCAATCAGCAAATAAATGCTCTTACTCCTGATAAATATCATGACGTTGATTTTATCTACTATCTAATTGAATTGAGAAAAAACGATCTTCTTGATAAAGCAGGTATTACAGCTACATTGATTATTTCTAAGAAGAATTTCATGGAGCTTAACTTTACAGTTCCTGCTCTTGATGAACAAAAAGCTATTGCCCGTATCCTTAGCGACATGGATGCGGAGATCCAATCCTTGCAGGCCAAGCACGAAAAGTACCAAAAAATCAAGCAGGGCATGATGCAGGAATTGCTGACGGGAAAGACGCGGTTGGTTTATCAACCCTCAAACGAAATATGGAGGACCTGAGCGTATCGCTCAAGAAAAAGAGTATATGAGAAAGGCAATAAAAGGGGAATATACTGGTTTTGTTGCTGGAGAAAACATTGAAGAGGCTCGTGACTACTTCAGAGATTGGTATGGTGAAGTACCATTAGAATGGTTAGAGCAATTTCGTTTTAAAAGCAATGACGAGTTAGAACTGCTCACTACGGTGGATTTTGCAGTCAAAGAGTTAGAAGCCGATAATCGGGACATAACCGTGGAAAATGTGAAGGAGATTATCAAATCTGATCCTGAATGGAAACCGAAACTCAGAAGAAAAATTTACTCAGATGAACATATTGACTCTGCCATTCGGGAGTCTTGCAGACTGTTTCAATAATAAGTTTATCTGTCTTAATTAAGAAAATACAGCTTGACTTAAATAGCGGGATTCTCTATTTAAGAATTGAACATAAATCTTAAATAACAGGATGCACTAGTTAAGTTTACGTATGAAATCTTTTCAAGCAGGTAACTATATCAATCAGGGGTACTATAAAAGTTTCCAGCCTAACCCGATTAACCGGGAGTGGCAGCTGGAGAATATGGAGCTGATCGATTTACTGAGTCAGGCGGAGCGTCAACTTGGTCGCTTAGATATGTATTCGGAATATATTCCAAATATTGACCTGTTTATCAGTATTCACGTCGCCAAAGAGGCAGTACAAAGCAGCAAAATCGAAGGTACACAGACTGGTATTGAAGAAGCGCTTCAATCGAAAGAAAGCGTAGCACCGGAGAAGCGCGATGACTGGGAGGAAGTGCAAAATTACATTGCTGCAATGAACAGCACGATCGATGAACTGCAAAATCTGCCGTTCTCTTCCCGTTTGATCCGAAAGGCGCACCGCGTATTAATGCAGGGAGTACGGGGCGAACACAAACACCCGGGAGAATTCAGAACCAGTCAGAACTGGATCGGGGGAGCAACTATTAAGGATGCCCTATTTGTCCCACCTGTGCAGGAGAGCGTCCCTGACCTCATCAGCGATCTGGAAAATTTTCTTCACAATGAGGAGATTCATGTCCCCGATCTGATCAAGATAGCCATTGCTCATTACCAATTTGAGACAGTTCATCCTTTTTTAGACGGGAACGGGCGGGTTGGACGCTTAATGATCACCTTATATTTGGTAAGCAAAAAAATCCTGAAAAAACCTGTGCTCTATCTCTCCGATTTCTTTGAACGTCATCGGGATACCTATTATGATAATTTAATGCGTGTCCGCCAGCAGGATGATTTGGACCAGTGGAGTAAATTTTTCCTCACAGGTGTGGTGGAAACGGCAAAAAACGGTATTACCACTTTTGACAATATACTGCAACTTCAGAAACAGGTAGACCAGGATATACAATCTTTGGGAAGTCGCGCAGGCAATGCACAAAAAGTAATGCAACAGCTATATAAAAATCCGTTTATCACTGCAGAGAAGGCTAGTGAGGCAGCTGAAGTATCGATGCCAACAGCCTATAAGTTAATTGGGTCACTGGAAGACCTTGATATATTAGTAGAAGTGACCGGCGCAGAGCGCAACCGGCTTTATGTGTTTAAAGATTACCTGGGACTATTTATATCATGAGCGACGTTGGACAGATCGAGCGAAATACTCAGAATCGAGTCATTCGACTGTTTCAAAATCGACTGGGTTATACCTGTCTCGGTAACTGGGAAGACCGTGCGGACAACAGCAATGTGGAAGCAGATCTTCTTACCATCTATTTGCAAAAACAGGGGTATACTGAACCTGTTATTAATAAAGCAATTTTCGAATTAACCAAGGCCGCCGGTTCTCAGTCCGATTCTTTATACGATATTAATAAAATCATTTACAGCATGTTACGTTACGGCGTGGAAGTCCGGGAGGCGCAGGGCGAGAAGAAAGAGACGGTCTGGTTTATCAACTGGGATGAACCGGCAGAAAATGATTTTGCCGTTGCCGAGGAGGTTACTGTCCACGGCCACCATGATAAGCGCCCCGATATTGTTCTCTATGTCAATGGTATTGCCGTCGGAATTTTGGAGCTGAAACGTTCCAAGGTATCAGTCGGGGAAGGTATCCGCCAGAATCTGGATAATCAGAAGCCGGAGTTTATCCGGTCCTTTTTCAATACCATGCAGCTGGTCATGGCCGGAAATGATACCGCCGGGCTTCGATACGGCACTATTGAAACGCCGGAGAAGTACTACTGGAAGTGGAAGGAACCGTCTGAGGAGCAGTTTGACTCTCTGCTGGATAAACACCTGTCACAGTTCTGCAACAAGGAACGCCTGCTGGAAATTATGAGGGATTTCATCGTCTTTGACGCCGGAACCAAGAAAGTCTGTCGGCATAACCAGTATTTCGGTGTGAAAGCATCTCAGAAGCGGGTTCGGAAACATGAGGACGGTATTATCTGGCATTCGCAGGGGAGTGGCAAGAGTTTGATTATGGTCTGGCTGGCCCAGTGGATTCGGGAGAACATTGACGACTCCCGGGTGGTGGTCATCACCGATCGCATCGAACTGGATGATCAGATCGTCGGAGTGTTCCAAGATGCCGGGGATCCGATGAAACAGGCGGCCAGCGGGGCCGATCTCATCGACAAATTAAACCAATACGAATACCCGCTGATTTCCTCCCTCATTCACAAATTCGGCCATAAAGATGAGGGCGACTACGAGGAATATATCGAAGAAATCCGCAAGAGCCTTCCCAGGGATTTTCAGGCGAAGGGTGATATTTATGTGTTTGTGGATGAATGTCATCGGACCCAGTCCGGGAAGCTGCATAAAGCAATGAAAACGGTGATCCCCGATGCCATGTTTATCGGGTTTACCGGCACCCCGTTACTGAAAGAGGACAAGAAGACCAGTCTGGAAGTCTTTGGTCCCTATATCCATACGTACAAGTTCGATGAAGCGGTGGAAGATAACGTGATTCTGGATCTCCGGTATGAAGCCCGGGATATCGATCAGAAAATCACCGATGAAGAGAGTATTGATGAATGGTTCGAAGCGGAAACCCGTGGTTTGAATGACGTCGCCCGGGATGAGCTGATGAAGCGCTGGGGCACTATGAAAACCATCTGGAGCTCCAAGGATCGCCTGCAAAAAGTGGTTTACGATATAGCCAAGGATTTTAAGGTGAAGCCCCGGCTCTCGACTGGCCAGGGGAATGCCTTGCTGGTGGCGAACAGCATCTATGAAGCCTGCAAGTACTATGAACTTTTTCAGGGGACCGTGTTGGCCGATCATTGTGCCATCGTGACGTCATATAAACCGACTGTTGATAAAATAAAGGGGGAAGAGACGGGCGCCGATGAGACTGAAGAATTGCACAAATATGAAGTTTATGAGGATATGCTGGGCGGTCAGAGCGTCGACCAGTTTGAAAAGGAGGTCAAAAAGAAGTTTGTAGAGGAGCCGGGGCAGATGAAATTGCTGATTGTCGTGGATATGCTCCTCACAGGTTTTGACGCTCCACCGGCCACCTTTTTATACATCGATAAGCCGATGCAGGATCACGGGCTCTTTCAGGCCATCTGCCGGGTGAACCGGCTGGACGGGGAGGATAAAGAATACGGGTACATCATCGACTATAAGGATCTGTTTAAGAGTTTGGAGCAATCTATCCAGGATTATACCTCGGAAGCCTTCGATGGCTACGAAAAGGAAGACGTGGAAGGACTCCTCAAAGATCGATACGAACAGGCCCGGGAGAAACTGGATGAAGCACTGGATGGAGTGATAGCACTGTGTGAAAATGTTCACCCGAAAACCACGAAGGCATTCATTCGATATTTTTGCGGCGATCCCGAGAATGAAGAGGACCTGCAGGAGACGGAAGAGAAGCGGGTGATGCTATATAAAATGACCGCTTCCCTGATTCGGAGATACACGGATATCGCCAATGAAATGCAGCGGGCCGGATATGCCCGGGAGCGGGCGCAGGATATTAAGCAGCAGGTTCGGTTCTATTCCGATGTCCGGGATGAGATAAAGCACGCCAGCGGCGATTATATCGACTTAAAAGCCTACGAACCCGGGATGCGTCAGCTGATCGATATGTATATCAGCGCCGAACCCAGCAAGAAAATCTCCGCATTCGATGACCTGTCATTGGTCGAACTGATCGTGCAGCAGGGAGAAGAGGCGGTTAATGGACTTCCGGAGAATATCAAAAAAGAGGAAGAAGCCGTGGCCGAAACCATAGAGAACAACATTCGCAGGGTCATCACCGAAGAACGCCCAACCAACCCGAAATACTACGACAAGATGTCCGAACTCCTGGATGAACTAATTCAGCAGCGGAAACAGCATGCCCTGGCGTATCAGGAATATCTCAAAGAGATTGTGGCATTAACCAGACAAGTGAAACAGGAGGGGAGACAGGATTATCCGGAAACACTCAGAACGACCGGTCAAAAAGCGCTCTATGATAATTTGGAGCAAAACGAAGAGTTAGCAATGGTCATGGATAACACAGTGAAGTATACGGCCAAAGATGGCTGGCGCGGGGATCGGATGAAGGAGCGTCAGTTAAAAATTGCGATTAAGAAGAAGTTACCCGAGAGATATGACATTAATGCAGTGTTTGACATTATAAAGAACCAACATGAGTACTGAGATTACCCAAATAACGGTGTCCGGCATCGATATCGATGTCATAAAGAAGGACATTAAAAATATGCATTTGTCGGTGCATCCCCCCACGGGTCGGGTGCGTATCTCCAGTCCGGCACGAATGGACACCGACTCTATCCGGCTCTTTGCGGTGTCCAAACTGGGGTGGATTAAGAGGCATATGAATAACATTCAGTCACAGGATCGGCAGCCACCACGGGAATTTATCCAGGGGGAGAGTCATTACTTTCAGGGACAGCGTTACCTGATGAACATTATAGAAGACGAAGCTCCTCCAAAAGTGGAAATCAGGAATAAAAAGTATCTGGATTTATATGTCCGGCCGGGCAGCGATAAAGAGAAGCGTGAAAATGTCGTCCGGGAATGGTATCGGGATGAATTGAAGAAGTTAATACCTCCCCTCATTGAGAAGTGGGAAGAACGGTTGGGAATCACAGTACAGGAGTGGGGTATCCGTCAGATGAAGACCAAATGGGGTTCCTGCAATAACGACGAACAGCGTATCTGGCTGAATCTGGAACTGGCGAAAAAGTCAAAACAGTGCGTTGAATACGTGCTTGTCCATGAGATGGTTCACCTACAAGAGCGCCTCCATACGGAACGCTTTCAGTCCCTACTGGAAAAGTATATGCCCAAGTGGAAGGTGTATAAAGAAGAGCTGAATGAGGTGATATATTGATTAGGTCTTTTCAGAAATTATTGAAAATCGCTAAGGGATAAATATGGGATTTGAAATGCCAGACCGTCCGAAGTTCTTAGAAAATGCTTTGCAAGGTTTGGCTTTTTGGATTGGCCATAGACATGCTTTCTTTCGACATTATCCATTAACAGAGGGGGCTCTTGTGGGGGAAATGTGTAATCTGATTCAAGCAAATTTATCGGATTCACTCATACTTGTTCCGGAATGCCAGTACAGTAGATTAGTCCCTATTGATATTAAGATAGATGGAATGAGCCAGCTATCCCCATCAGATCTAGTGATATTGGCAAAAGATGCCAGCGATAATCGAGATGATGGTCCACTATATCCATTCGTCCATTTTGTTATTGAGGTAAAGCGAGGACTGGCTACGAAATCTGAAATAGATAATGATCTTAAAAGACTGGCTACGTTTCTGAAAGTAACTGAGACAAACGCTCGGGGCTTTTTAATTGTTGTGGCGCTTTTCTAAAAACCTGTTGGTAATTCCCCAAAATTTTCCTAACCTTGTACAACTAAAAGAATTAACACGGAGTTAGCCATGAACAAACAAGAGCAAATCAAACAACTCTTTGATTCCTTACGCCCCCAGGAACAGGGGGATCTTTT
>CAYPST010000022.1:0-42160 GCA_964413425.1 uncultured bacterium | reverse complement strand
TTTATGAATGGATTGGCGTATATATAACTACCAACAGGTTTTTAGAAAAGAGCCTCGACTTTTAATGTGAAGTCTATCTTCGCTTTCTTTTGAAATATAGCTTTTCCCAGATTTTGCTTGAACCTTAATAATTATACCGGTGGTTTCCCTACCATCTCCAGTTTGCTTTGGTTGCAATAATTCTATTTCACCATCAATACCATAATCATCTTTGGTCAATTCCCTCCAAAGATGTCCCATCTTACGGACTTCTTGGCTAATCTTATCAAGTCCTGATTGTTCAGTGAATCTTGACTCAGGAACCGTCTTAACCATAATAAGTGTATTACCTAGTTGAATAATGGATAATCAATAAAAAACATTAAGATGATATTTTTTCATTTCATCCTATTCTTACAGTTCCTCATAAATCCCCCGGAACTGCTCCAGCGCGGACTCCAGATTCTCCACGATATCCGCTGCCAGGACGTCCGGTTCGGGGAGGTTTTCGGTTTCCTCCAGGCTCTCGTCTTTCAGCCAGAAGATATCCAGGCTGATCTTATCCCGCTCCATGAGTTCTTCTAAGGTAAAGGGTTTAAACCGCTCTGTTTCTTCACGTTGGTGCCGGTTCCCGGGATTATAACACCTTATGAAATCCTGCAGATCCTCATAGGTCAGAGGATTCCGCTTCAGGGTGAAGTGCTTGTTGGTGCGGAGATCGTAGATCCAGAGTTTCGTTGTCCAGGGATCTTCACTGGCGGGTCTCTTATCGAAGAAGAGCACGTTGGCTTTCACTCCCTGGGAGTAGAAGATTCCGGTGGGAAGTCGCAGTAACGTATGAACATCGTAATCATGCAGCAGCCGCCTGCGGACGGTCTCCCCTGCCCCGCCTTCAAACAGGACATTATCCGGAACCACTATGGCGGCTTTTCCGTTGATTTTCAGCAAAGTTTTGACATGCTGCAGAAAATTCAGCTGCTTGTTGGATGTTGTCGCCCAGAAATCATCCCGTTCGTAGGTGAGGGAATCTTTCTTTACATTCCCATCCCCTGTGGTAATGGTAATGCTGCTCTTCTTCCCGAAGGGCGGATTGGTCATGACCATATCATAGCGATCACCCGGATCCGAGAGCAGACTGTCTCCCTGTTCAATGAGACTTTCTCCGCTGCCGATACCGTGAAGATAGAGATTCATCACACAGAGCCGGACCACACTATCCACCAAGTCCACGCCGTGAAAGGTCTCTTCCCGGAGGAAGGCTTTTTCCTCTTTGTCCAGGTCATAGTGATCCACTATGTAATCAAACGCTGCCAGAAAGAACCCCCCGGTGCCGCAGGCCGGATCCGCTATGGTCTTTTTAGGTTGCGGCTGCATCACTTCTACCATTGCCTTAATCAGCTGTCTTGGGGTAAAGTACTGCCCTGCCCCGCTTTTCACGTCCTCGGCGTTTTTCTGGAGGAGTCCCTCGTAGATTTCCCCTTTCACGTCAATATCCAGACCGATCCAGGTCTCGTCGTCAATATAACTTATCAGGCGTTTGAGTTTGGCGGGATCCTGGATCCGATTTTGCGCTTTCCTGAATATGACGCCCAACGCACCGGTCTGCTTACCCAGCTCAATGAGCAGCTTCCGGTAATGGGTTTCCAGTTCATCACCGTCCCGGGAAACCAGACTCTGCCAATTATATTGCTCCGGGATTTCCGGGGTATCTAGCACCTTCGCTGGTAATTCTTTCTGTTCATCCGCCATTTTCAGGAAGAGCAGATAGGTCAGCTGTTCCACATAATCGCCGTAGCTCACTCCATCATCCCGGAGGACGTCGCAGTAGTTCCAGAGTTTATTAATAATCGCTGGAGCATTATTTTCAGTCATGCTTATTACTACCCTACTATTCTATGGAATTGATCAAATTATATTTTCTTCGTCTTTTGTGATATGCTTTTAAATGATCCTGGAGACTATTTAATAGCTCATTTATTAGCTCATCAAGATCATTACAGGTCGAAGATCATTCCCAAACTATTATTCTAATGGTATTCATTTAGATCCCATAAATGATCCTGGAAATAATTTAATAGCTCATCTGATTGATCATAGCAGATACCTCCTGCGGATCTCGTGTATTATAAATTATACTTCACTCTGGTGGTCTAAGATGCAGATCCCTTATTATCTTTTTGCCCTCCTTTGTTACAATATATTTTCCGGATTTTTTCGGTCCGGTAAATTCAATAAGGTTAAGGTCTTTCAAGTCTGATATATCTCTCTTTACAGTGCTCCTGGAAATATCGAATTTTCTCTCAAATCTATCATAGTCCACAGGGATATTACTGCTAATATCTTTCAACAAAGCGACGTATCTATCTACTTTTTGTTCTTTCATATTGAATTTCTTTTGAAACCTCTTTTTAAATGTGTTATCAAATGTTTCATGGATGGCGGGCTCCTTCTCCATTCGATCTCGAAATGAGAGGTGTGCTTGTTTGAAAGCCCGGTAAAACGTCACAGTGAAAAAAGAATTAAAATCGAATTCCGCCGGTAACAGGTGATATTGCTCCAGAAGATTTCGAATTTTTGTAATACCCGTACCTAATTTTTCTATGTAATTAATCTTATCCAGGAGATTGGCTATAGTCGGATTCCGCAAGACGCTCCGGGTACCAAAATCAGCTACCGTCAGCCCCGGCGCCAGTCCCCCGGGATTCGAAATTTCAATCCGATCATCAAACATTTCTATCTTAGTATTTGCTCCTTTCTCGAAATAATCCCGATGGGCCACAGCATTTATAATTGCCTCTCTGAGCGCTTCGTATGGGATTTCCGGTATGTCCTTCCGTTGTGGTTCCCCGGTCATCTCTTGCCGTACCGGGATATACTGCTTGAGAAATTTCATGGCGCTGTTAACAGAGGAAACGATATCGTCATTATATTCACGCTTGTCGATTACATTAAATCGTTCCGTTCCCTTATACAGGACACAGGTGACGCTGGTATGGAGATAAAAATGCTCCAGGGAATCCGCAAAGAAGAGTATACCGGTGTTATTGAAATACAACCGCCCCTCCTGTTTTTCCGCCACGGATAAGTTTTGCAATAATGCCTCCTCAGGCAGGGCTGAATCGATATCCGCCAGCCGAAGAAAATGATGAAATTTATCCTGATTAAAGTGTGCGTGATAATTGAAGTCCTTGTGTATCAGTTCATCGAATTTGACTTTGCCCAGGGAAGTGACCAGCGCCAGAATTTCATTCCGGTCAAGTTTTTGTGAATTGGCCCCCTGACGAAGATAAAATCCCCCCGAACAACGATAAGGTTTGTCGTCTCCTTCTGGTACCCGGACCACCAGGATGTTCTTGAATTCCTCCAACCGAATTGTAACAGACGGATCGCAATCACGGGCGATATTCTGAATTTGTGATTTCAGGCGATTGGTGATACGTACCCCCTGAACCTCTTTTGCATCGGTGATACCAAGAAATATCCGGCCTCCGTCCGCATTGGCGAATGCCACCATCTCCTTTGCCAGTCCTGACGGGGACTCCTTGAACTCAATCTTATATCCTTCCCCTTCTGCGAGTATAACCTGAAGATCCTGCTCGGTCATCGGTTGTTCTTCCGAATCCGCTTCAATAAAGTTTCGACTGGTTCATCGGACGGATCCTGCGGCACAAGCTTGCCTTGAAAAGCCGTTTTCAAGATACTTTGTCTAAGGGATTCTGTTCTATTTAATTCAATCTCAATTATATCAGATAGTTTATCAATTGAAGTTAGTACTTTTTCAATTTTACTCACGATAACATGTTGTTCTTCTAACGGAGGTATAGGAATCGGGAACTTTTTTAACTGTGAAGATGAAACGTTTGGAAAGGTAGAGCCAATACCCAAACTAAAGATATTATTTTCCTTTGCATGAATATAATAATTGACATAACTCTGGTTGATTTCACACCGAATTGATGCAACCCCTCGACCAATGCAAGAATCCTCACCTGCAATGTTCATTCTTCCTGTAGTTGATCCACGGATACAAAGTATTAAGTCTCCTTTTTTACACATTTTATTAGGCTTAGTGGTGAATTTTGTTTTTTTTGTCTTGGAGAATGCTGAATCTCCAAACTCCACCGGACCGTTAATTAAAGGTGTTCCATTTCTTTCTTTATTGTAGGATTCACCGGGTGGACTTTGCCCCATAGTAATTTCACAATATTCATCAAGAGTAGCCCATACCCACTTATCTGGTAACTCTTTTAATTGAGAGGTATCAATTTTTCCTGAATTCTGTACTTTTTCTCCTGAAGTTTTTCTTTTTTCCTTAATGGATTCTAATAACTCTAAACCGGTTTGTAATCCGCTCGATTTATTCTCCCGCCAATCCCCCGTAAGTCTACCCTCAAATGCATACTTCAACAGCGACTGTCGGTAGCGTTTCAGCTGGGCTCTGGCAGTCTGCAGGCTCTCAACCCCGGCATCTAACTGGGTGAAGAGGGCTTCGATTTTGTTGACAATGCGGAGTTGTTCGCTGAGGGGAGGAATGGGTATAGGTACTTCCGAAAATCTGGAAGAAGATAGCTCTGAAAACGTTGTACCGCTCGAATGCTTTTCTAATAATTGCTTATTACCCCTTAAATAATAATATACAAATTCATTGAAAATACCATCTTTTGGAATAACACTTTTAAAACCTTGGTTGGTAGCTATATCATTCGATGCAATTGCCACATAACCAATCGGAGCCCTTGATGACATTAAAACTGTACCTTTTGGAAGTATCTTCGCTGAGGAATTGTTTAAACCATTCTTTGTAAGATTTCTACTACCTCTTGCGATATGCTTCTTATTATAGTTAGTAAGATCTTTAGGAGTTATCCACGGAATCTCCCCTCCGAAATACGAATCTACTTTAGTTGAGGGAGTACCTCCCGATGCTATTTCACCAATATCACCAATTGTTGACCATCTCCAGCCTTTGGGCAATCCATAAAGTGATTCACTCACACTGCCAACACCTCATTCAGTTCGTTCAACATAGGTTCCAGGTCGTCTCCAAACACCTCTTTGGCATGGACAATCCCACCCCGATTGATAAAGGGGATATCCTGCAGATCCTCCGGTTCAATGGAGAGGCTGGTAGTGATATGGTTCTTTATCATCTTCAGCCATTCCATTTGCTCGCCGGTAAATTCCTTTCCGGCTGCTTCCTGATCGGCGATCCAGGTGTGGAACCGCTCATCCACCACTGATTTAAAGGGTTTCAGGGTATCCGTTTCCCCGATAGCAAATCGTACCAGCGAGATGATATCCGTTAATAGCCGCTGGGGTGAAGCATTCTGCACCCGGGCACGCTCCAGCTGCTCATAAGCATGCCATAATCGTTCCTGGTTCAGTTGATAAGGCGGATTTTTCAGAGCGTCCGACAGTTCTCTGATCTGTTCATATTTCAGGTGGCGCTCCCCATACGGTATATTATAAAGAATTTGGAGTGCGGTGATTTCATCCCGGTTCTCCCGGATAAATTCCTGAAATGAATGAATCACCTGTTCCGCCTGTTCTTTCGCCTGGGCATCGTAACCGGCTTCCAGGATCTGATCCTGGCTCACCGCATCGATAATTTGTTCGGTCTTACGCTTTATTTCAATGAGGGTGTTCCGAAACTTCGGGTCATTGAATACTGCACAGGATTCTTTGGCCAGCTCCTCCCGTGATTCCTCTTGCTGCTCTTCACTCGGAGAGTCGGTCTCAAAGAGTTCTTTCGCTTTTTCCACCTGCTTATCCGGATCCACGGCGTCCAGAAGATCATTGGTAATGGAGCTCAACGACTTCCCGTGTGCCGAGGATTCCAGACGCTCTCTGTCCTCCGCTTCCAACTGCTGGTCCAGCCGGGACAGTCTTCCTGCCAGCGAATTCAGATTATCTTCACTCCGGTTACCCAGCGCCACCGATTCCAGGAGTTTATCAAAGGGAACAGATTTTTTCCGCTCCAGGGGACGGGAATCTGTCTTATCGCCTTCACACACGCCAACGGCATCCACAATCACGAAATGGGTTTTGTTCGTTCTGGCGTCCGGGGTGACATTTTGCAGATCATCTTTTTGCAGGGTTCGAGTCCCTCTCCCTTTCATCTGTTCGAAATAGGTCCGGGATTTGACATCCCGCATAAAGATCAGGCATTCGATGGGTTTGATATCGGTTCCGGTGGAAATCATGTCTACAGAGATGGCGATCCGGGGATTGTATTCGTTCCGGAAGTTCCGGATCAGTGTGTCGGGATCTTCACCGGACTTATAGGTGATTTTTTTGCAGAATTCATTTCCCTTTTCGAATACTTCCCTGGTAATATGCAGGATATCCTCCGCATGGGAATCATCCTTGGCAAAAATCAAGGTTTTCGGAACCTCGGTTCTCCCGGGAAAAATCTCCGTGGGTAACCGCTCTTTATAGGTCCGGATCACCGTGCGGATCTGATCCTCCGCAACAACATCCCGGTCTAACTGGCGTTCCGAGTACTCCAGAGGCTCATCCAGCAATTCCCATCGCTGTTCCCGGGTGAGTTTGTCCCGTCTGTCCACATAATTGCCCGCCTCCACTCTGCTCCCCGCTTCAGTGATCTCTGTCCGGATACGGTAGACCTCATACCCGACATTGATCCTATCTGCGACCGCCCGCTCATGGGGATACTCTGTGATGAGATTCTGGTTGAAGAAGCCCAGGGTTTGTTTGGAAGGGGTTGCTGTTAATCCGATGAGAAACGAATCGAAATACTCCAATACCTGCCGCCAGAGATTGTAGATGGACCGGTGGCATTCATCTGTGATAATAAAATCGAAGGTTTCGACGGGGATATCCGGATTGTACCGGATCGTCTCATACCCTTCTGCATCCAGGTCCAATTCGAAGGCAGAAATCTCGTCAAGTTCCGGGTCTATCTCCTCCCCTTTCAGCATGGAATAGAGGCGCTGGATGGTGCTGATACACACCCGGCTCACCGAATCAACGGTGTTGGATTTGAGATGCTGGACGTTATAGAGCTCGGTGAATTTCCGTCCATCATCCGGGGTGACGAACTGCTGGAACTCTTTGAAGGTTTGCTTGCCGAGGTTATTGCGATCCACCAGGAAGAGAATCCGGCGAGCTCTGGCATACTTCACTAACCGGTAGACCAGATTCACGGCAGTGAACGTCTTCCCGCTGCCGGTCGCCATCTGAATCAACGCCCGGGGATAGTCGTTTTTCAGGGATCGTTCCAGTCCCCGGATAGCCTCCACCTGGATATCCCAGAGACCACTTGTATTCAGCGTTGGGAGATGCTGCAATCTCTCCCGGAGCGTCTGTTCCTGATTGATCCAATCATGGAGCGTTTCCGGTGTATGGAAGGCAAACACGCGACGGGATCGAGGTTCGGGATCCCGTTCATCCCGGAAAAAGGTTTCTCTCCCTGTGCTCTCATAGGCAAATGGTAAGGGATCCTGGCTATGCGGAATCTCCTCCGGGAAGTCCGCAATATAGCGTGCCGACTGCTCGGAGACGCCTCCCAGGGTAGTCCCTTCAGGCTTGGCTTCAATGACGCCTGCTGCTTTCTCATCCGTGAAGAGCATATAATCCGCATGTCCCGATTGGGTGGGAAATTCCCGGATGGCCACTCCCAGCGAAGCAGTGAGATTGAATTGTTCAAGATCCTGGATGTCCCAGCCCGCCTTTTTCAGGAGGTCGTCGATCCTTTGACGCGCCAGGTCTTCCGGTCCGATAGGCATTGGTTACCCATTTACATAGTTGATACTGCACACAATATGGAGAAATCGGTATTACTAACGTATTGCAAAGTCTGAATATTATTAGTACAAGTCAAGGAGAACATTCATTCCGTCCACTCACGCTGAAGAATTGACTCCACAGAGTGGGTTTAATTTCTACTGTAATTATGAAAACTTTTAATTTCTCTCAGGAGAAAATGAATATAAATCATAGAAAGGAAATCGATTATCCCCTGAGACAATAGAAATCATGTCAAGGGACGATCATAATCGTCTCAAGGGACAAATTTTTTCTCTCAAGGGACGATTGGAATCGTCTCTTGAGAGGATTGCAATTATCTCTTAAGAGGATTGGAATCATCCCTTGAGAGGATTTTTTTCTCCCCTGGGAAAAATCGTATTGTCTCAGGAGATGCTGCTATAATAAGAAAGGGACATGTGAGTGATGAAACTTCTGAGGGGAACAATCACGGGGTGTGACAGGGATGGTGAATATACAAAACGGCGCCGGGGAAGGTGCGATCTGTCCCCCGGCGCCGTCGTTGGTCGTTAGGATCCGTCAACCTTCACGAACTGGATGCTGTTCAGCACCTCCTTGAAGCGCTGGCCCGGATAAAACCGGGGGAGCACCGAGTCGATATTTTTGGGTGAGACGTCGTCTTCGGTTGCCGATCCGCTGGACTTCGTGCGGATGAAGAATGAACCGAGATCACCCAACTCGACCACGTTCCCCCTGGCCAGTTCTTTCGGGATGATGCTGACCAGGGCTTCCAGTACCGCGTAGGTATCGGTGGAACTCACGGTGGAAATCTCTGCAATGGTCTCTGCGAGATCATGCAGAGAAACCCGATCGGTGCTCTTGACGGAAGGATGATACGTTTCCGGAGCATCCGGATCCTGTGGGTTCCTCCGAGGAATCACGCTATATTTGACAGCCATGAATCCTCTCCTTCTATGATAAAGGAAGTATGATCTGTGTGTCATCCAGACCCGGGAGACAGATCACAGACAACTCCCGGACCTCTCTGAGCATCTGAGCAATTAAACCGGAGTTCACCCGAAACGTACCGGCTCCGTCTCACTGATCTCCCGTATCATTTCAACGAATACGAGCATCTGATTCTGCTATCTGTTCTGTGTTTTGAAGGCATGATTCTCAGGACTTGTCTTAATATAGGAGTTGATTTTTAATATGACAAGGTAAGTCACGTCCTTTTTTAAAATTTTGCATAATGTAGGAGAGGGGAAACAGACCACGGAGAACGGACCACCGCCCCACCCCGCTTATAGCACGTCCCAACGGAATTCTGTGGAACAGATTTCGCAAATAAAAAGGATAAACACAGATAAAGAAGAATAACTATTGATATTCGTGACTACTGTCAATATTCTCATACCAGAGAGAGGTATGAAAAAGCTTAATGCTATGAAGGAAACTATTGCTAGAGATTTACCTCCTCCGAATCATCTCGAGAAATTAATTGGACTTTCTTGAGTGAGCCTAAAAGATTCATTAGCGGAAAATGACGAGCTACTTGAAGCCAACGTTGCTTTAGCTTTCAGAGCCCAAGAAATTGATGAAGATGGTTAAATGATATTGCCCGGTTTAGAAAACTCGGATTTGATTTAAAATTATGATAAACAGTTATTATACTTTGTGAGATAATTATTTTGCTTCCGGACAAAATTGCTTGATTGCAGGAATTATGTGTTAAACTGACCTGATGACATTAGGAGGAGAAGGTTACTTGGGATTAGTCTACTTTCACTCACCCTGCTTTGATGGTATAGTTTCGGCAATTTTAACCTCAGATTTTTTACGAAACTACGTTGAGTGGGCACACACCGATATCGAAGCGGTTGATTATGATTTGAAATCTTCCTGGCTGTCAATACCATTTGAAGAACAGGTAGCTGTGGTTGATTTTTTATATCACCCGAAGACTGCGTTCTGGGCAGATCACCATTCGACCACCTTTCTGAATGACACAGTGCAAAACGATTATCTCCAAAATAAAGATGCGTTTCATATTTTCGACTCTGAAGCCGATTCATGCGCTGAACTTCTCTGGTGGCATTTTAAGAATGTATTTGATTATCGAACCACCCGATATCAACCGCTGGTCGAATATGCGGATAAGATTGATGCCGCTAAATACTCCTCTCCGGAGGAGGCAGTCTTTGGTGCTCATCCCGCACTCCAGATAAATCGTTCGTTAGCTTTAAACGATGATGTCCAGAAATATAGCGAGCGTTTAGTAGATCTCTTGTCACAAGAAAGTGCTCACGAAGTGTTACATGAACCGGTGGTCTCGAAAAAAGCTCAACAGGCCACTGAATTAACCAAAAAAGGATTAGCCAGAATTCACAAAAGTATTCGTGTTACACAGCAACAGACTATCGTCTTCAAAGTAAGCAGCGGAAACGCAATCATTCCCCGGTACGGCCAGTTTCTCTATGAACCTGAAGGTTTGTATTCGGTGGGATTGGTTTACGGTGAAAATATCGTTAAGATCACTGCTATGCGTAACCCGTGGAAAGATTTCAACGGTGTTCACCTGGGAAAACTGTTTGAGAAATACGGTGGTGGTGGACATAAACGGGTAGCATCAGTGGTATTAGATCAGTTTGATTCTCAAGCTGCCGAGTCTGACCTTTGGAGCATAGTGCGCGATATCGAAACATCGTCCGTCCGGGGAGTCGTCGATTATGGTTGATCGATTTAATTTCTATGATATATACGGATATTTTATCCCCGGTGCGATTCTCCTGGTGCTCTTATGGTTACCACTCGGTTTTTTTGATATAATCATGCCATCCACCATGAGCGCAGTTATTGGGATTATCCCAAGCTACGTGCTTGGACATCTGATTCATAGTATTGCTAAAGACGTTATCAAATCAAAAAAGCATACGGAATCAGGCGAAGAGCGATATTTTTCGGTTATTTTTCTTGATGAAAAGAATGAATCGCTTTCCTCAGCGGTTAAACATAAACTCGCAGATTTAATTGAAAAACAGTTTGAACTTTCGGTTGCTGATTCAGACGAAGACCAAAAACTAATAGATGCAAGACGCAATGATGCCTTTCGACTTTGCCGCACCTATGTATTACAACATTCTGAAAAATCCTATGCGGAACAATTCCAGGGTATGTATGTGCTTCTACGTGGCTGTTCGGTATCTCTGTTCATATCCGCAGCATTTTATGCAGGATTTACTCTAATACCTGCCATTGATTTATATAGTATGGATTTGTTGAAATTCTTAATATCACTTGGTCTTATTATTTTGGGAAGCGGATACTTTCTTCTATCAGTGTTCAAAGGACTCAAATGGTGTAATTTCAAGAAACTATGGTATTCGATAGCTATTTCTTTCGTAACGGGGATATTGGGCGGATACGCTCTCGTCATGAATTATCCGGTGGGCAATAATATCATTATAGTTGGAGCGCTGATGTTTATTACCATTCTTGTTGGAGCGCGATTTGCAAATGAATCACGAACATACATGCAATGGTTTACAGCAACTATTTATAGAGATTTTATCGCTACGCAACAGTCTGAGAGTTTTAAAAAAATATAAACTATAGCAAATTGCCAATAATCTCCTGATCACTAAATACATGGTTTTTATAGTCCTATCACTTTATTTATAGTCATTAGAGTTTATAATAATTTTCTCTTTCAGATTTCCAAAACTCCTTACCTTGCCGAACTCTTCACCCCCGGCCACTCCAGCTCCACTCCCTGCTCCCGGAGAAATCCCTGGAATGCTTCGAGGTGTTCCCGGTTCCGGCGGACCTGGCGGGGGGCGGTGTTCCGGTCCAGACAGTACCCCGTGAGCAGCCCGGCAGATTCGCCGCTGTTCCACTCCACCGGGTGCAGATGGTAACATCCGTTGGTGATGTGGGTTGCCCCGATGTTCTTGCAGGCGGGCAGGAGGTTTTCCATGCGTACGGGAAGCAGTAAGCTCAGGGGTATTTGAAACGCCAGGGGAAACGGAGACGGGAGACCGGGCCATAGGCGCCCCTCTGGGGGAGGCCGACTCGCCGCCCGGCCCCAAATGGCACGTTCCATCGGGATCTCTGTGGGACAGATTTGCATAGCGAGAGAAGGCAAACGGCCCCAAGGGGGACTCCTTCGGAGCAAAAGGCAGAAGCAAGTGTTGTGGCAGAATTGAATGGTAATGTTTCCCAGGTGGATTCTACATCTCAGTCAGTTATCCAGTATAGGCAGCCCGTGCGTTTGGAGATGCGCCCCCCTCTCTTGGGTTGGTGTGATGGGAGGTGGAGGTGTAAGTCGGAGATCCCGACTTAGTCTGGAACAGGGGGACCGAGGGGGTGCTGGCAAGTCCCGATTTGCCCTGGCCACAATCTGCGATTTTGTTGACAGGGGATTATCGGGAAGTTGGCCGGAGAGCACCGGAGGTGTGACCCACGCTCTGCGATGCCCAGGGAGAGAGAAGCATGAAGGCAAAAGGCAAACGTAAGTGTTGATAAAGTATGGCGCAATACGAGAGCGAGGAGATTTCTGCGCGGGAATCGGGCAGGAAAACGGTCCGTTGTCAATCGTCAATTGTCAACTGCCAATACTCCGGGATGTGAGGAGGGACAGCCTCGCCGGAGTGCCACAGAAAGCAGTACAGAGGAATCCGAAATACACAGGTCGTTCTGAGATGCGCCTCCCCCTCTCTTGGGTGGCTGCGAGGAGAGGAGTAGATGTAAGAGAGGGGGACCGAGGGGGTGAGTTGCCTCTGACACACAGAGCTAAAGTGAAAAAACAACGATAAAGTCTCCTCATTTCTGTCGTTATAGACACCGTTTTTAGTCCTGCTTTTCCTTTGCCCTGTCACTCCTTATACTCCCCCTCTGATCTTTTCACATATATCCATGGAAAATTTTGAAAATATGACAGAAGTAATTTAGGTATTTACCAGTAAATTCCGAAGTATTGTCGGAAACATAAAGTTGGAATGCATTTTGTGCTTCTATATGAACGAAAGAGGTTAAATTTTGAATAAGACTTAACAGGGAGGTTCAGTTATGAGATACTTAACAAAACATACCGGAAATTTTGGTTCGTTACTCTCTCTGCTGGTAGCAGTTGTCCTTCTCTTCGCATTTACCAGCAATGTGATTGCCCAGGAATCGCCAATGGGAGTCATTGAGGATATCCCGGACGGTGCCAACCGTATCATTATGGTACAGGAAGGGGTGCCGCCGGCTGACGTGTATGTCGATACCTATAATTTGCTCAGAACCATGGATTGGAAAATTACCGCATCTGAAGCGACGCTGGTGATGAGTGACCTGAGAGATCTCCTGGATGACGAACCGCTGGTCTTTGCGGCGAAAAAACAGATTCAGGACGATCTGGCTCTGTGGATGAGCTTTAACGCCAATGTCAGTCCGGAAGGTGGCCGATTAATCGCATCGGCCAAGTATGCTGAAGACGTGAACACGCCGGTCGGCGAATGGAAGCAGGCCGCGTGGACCAGCGGGAAAGCGGAAGAAGCATTCATCGACGCGCTGGATGTGATCAGACATGCCAGATTTGATGCCATGGATTTTGAAGTTGGTGTCGCAGTGGCGGCCAAATAACAATCAACAGGCGCTGACTTCCAGCCAATGAGTGCCCCCTTCGAAATGGAGGGGGTATTTTTTTGGAAGTGAGTCTGGTTATGAAACAAACGCAAAGGACGCAAAGAAAAATGGAACCCCCCGGCTTAACAGCCGGGGTTCCTCCTTTGACTCCACACACTGGCGGAATCTGGGCGGGATTAACAAGACCCTACTGTATTCTTAGAAAGGTTTGGAATATGTACTATGTATAATAAACGTAAGACTGGTTCAGCGTATCATATTTTCTACTCGATATTCAACACTCTCAGTACCGCAGTAAGGTGAACTGATTTGTGGAGGAACTCTCAGCGCAACAGACCATCACCGGACGCAACTGGCGATCGGCGAGGGCGGAGATTTATGCCTGTTCCATGATGTCAGCCAGTTCCACTTTGTCGCCGGGTGCCAGCTCACCTCCCTGAATTACCCGCGCGAAAACCCCTTCCCTGGGCATGATACAGTCCCCTGTCATGGTGCGGATAGCACAGGCGGTGTGGCATTCCTTGCCAATCTGGGTGACTTCCAGCACGACATCCGCCCCCAGCTGCAGACGAGTGCCGATATCCACGTGGGTGTAATCCAATCCCCTGGTAATCAGATTCTCGGCAAAGGCACCGTCTGCCAGATTGGGGATCTTTTCCCGCATCAGGTTGATGCTCTCCAGAGGGAGCAGCGAGACCTGCCGGTGCCAGTCTCCGGCATGCGCGTCGCTGACAATCCCGTGCTTTTCGCGGAATTCCGCCTGTTGAACAGGCTTCTTCACCCGACCTTTTCTGGTGCTGATACAGATTGCTTCTATGGTTGCCATAGATTCAGACCTTATTCAATGGTTTGTATTTCGGTATTCCAGGGGAACAGGTAGACTGTCACTACCGTCCCCGCTTTGATTGTATCCTCTTCCGGCGGGACAATCAGAAAGCCATCCCCTGTCGTTACGCCGGATAACATATGCGATCGCTGCCTGGCCGCAGGCGAGAGCGTGAGGCTCCCGTCATCGCGATGTTCCAGCCGGACCAGCAGGAACCGGGAGCGGGAAGCACGCAACCCGGTGAGCGGCTCGGATAACGGAACGCGGACCGATGGCAGTTCGGCTGCGGGACTTCCACGGAGATAGTTCAGCACGGGGTGGACATACACCAGCGTGCTCATCACTGTGGACACCGGATTGCCGGGGAGTCCGAACAGCATAGTGTTTTGGTCAGACGCGAAATAGAGCGGTTTGCCCGGCTTTTGTGCCACCTTCCAGAAGCGCCGCTTGAACCCCAGCGACTCGGCAGCTTCCTTCACATGATCGTGCGGCCCGACCGACACGCCACCGCTAATCAACACGATATCCGCCTGAGCTGCCGCCTCCCGGATGGCCTGTTCTGTGGCCTCCGGAGCATCCGGCACTCGTGCAGAATGCACCGGCTCCAATCCGATGGATCGCAAATAGTACTCCAGGTAGAGTTGATTCGAGTTCCGGATCTGCCCCGGTTCAGGCGATTGTGCATAGTCGATAAGTTCGTGGCCGGTGGTGAGGACGGCAACTCTTGGCTTGGTAAATACCAACAGTTCCGTGATACCGAAGGTCGCGCACCAGGCCAGGACCGGTGGGGTCACTTTTGTTCGTTGTCGGACGATGACCGCCCCCTCCTCCACTTCTTCGCCTTTCAGACGAATATGTGCTCCGCCTTCTCCCAGGGAATGAATTATCACTTGCGAATCTGCGGCTTCGGTATCTTCCACCGGCACCACCAGATCCGTGCCCGCCGGCACCACTGCTCCGGTGGAAATTCGGACAGCAGTGCCTTTTTCCAGAGAGATTTCATAAGGCACACCCGCCCGGGACTCTCCCACTACCGGCAGCGTCAGTGGCACGTCATCTCCTGCCTTTTCCGGCAGAGCCACAGCGTAGCCATCCATAGCGCTGTTGTCGAAGCGCGGCAGCGGCTCCGGCGCCCGGATATCCTCCGTTAGAAAATATCCCAGCGATGCCTCCAGCGATCGCCGCTCACTCTTCGGCTCCAGCTGGTACTCCCGCACGATCTGTCTGGCTTCGTCGATGGAAATCATGTCACGTCTGCTTAACCTGCATAATTAAAAAATAGCACGCGGATAAACACAGAAAAAACGGATTAACACAGATTACAAACAAAACACTCCTTCGTATTCTCAAAGTTTTGAATTTTGGATTTTTTAAGGCTCACCCATGCCCTCCGCCCCTCAGCATCGGGAAGATATGCAGAATACCCGGAAACAAAGCTTCCATACTCTCCCGGGCGCCGTTTGAGCTCCCGGGGAGAGTAATAACCAGCGACCGATCGATGGTGCCTGCCACCTCGCGGGACAGCATGGCATACGGGGTCCGCTGTGATCCGTAATCCCGCAGTTTCTCTGCGATACCCGGCGCCTCTTTCTCCAGGAGCGGCCTGGTCGCCTCCGGTGTGAAATCGGTGGGCCCGAAGCCTGTCCCCCCGGTGGTAATCACCAGATCACAATGCTCCTGCTTCACCAGCTCCAGAATCCGATTCTGTATCCGGTCCTTCTCGTCGGGCAGGATTTCGTACACCGCCACCTCCACCGGCTGCGCCTGTAAGTACTGTTGAATAATTCGACCGGATTTGTCTTCCCGGGTTCCCTGGTAGGTGGACGTGGAAATCACCAGCACTGCAGCCCGCAGTGGCTCCTCGAACTGTTCGGTGAACTGGGCTTTGCCGCCCCGTTTTTCCTCGACCTTTATTTCCCCGATTTCCATCTCCGTATCCAGGGGCTTCAGCATATCAAACGCATTCAGCAGCGCAGCCGAGACCGCCGTGATCGCCTCGATCTCCACCCCGGTTTTCCAGACTGTTTCGGCTTCAGCGGTCACCTTCAAACCATCTTCCCGAATGTCAAAAGTCAGGTCCACCCAATCCAGCGGGATAGGATGGCTGAACACTACCCAGTCGCTGGTGCGCTTGGCCGCTGCAATGCCGGCAGCCCGGGCAGTCGCAAGCACGTCACCCTTGGGCACGGTCCCCTCCCGTACCCGCTGCAGCGTTTCCGGCTGCGCTTTCAACACACCCCCGGCTTTCGCCCGGCGCAGGGTATTCGATTTGTGGCTGACGTTAATCATTCCTCCCCCTTAACCGCTGGATAATATGATATAAGTTTATTAGTTCACGCAAAGTTCGCTCCAGAGGAGAGCCTCTGGCTCAAAGGGCGCTGAGAACGCAGAGAGCTACTGAAACATTCCCGGCAATTCTGGAGCAATTTGGACCATTAAAAACCGATATCATGCACATAACACTGCTTTCCTCTTCACTCTCCTATCTTTAGTAATCTGTGTAAATCTCTTCCTTCTGGGCCAAACTCCCACCTGGATCCTCATGAGACGCGTGCTATTCGGGGTGGAGCTGGGCGGTTGCCCACTGCCAATTGCCAACTGGTTATTCCGACTTTCCTGCTTCTCACGTTTCACTTCTCACTTCTCACGTCTTTTCACTCTGTGGTCATCCTTTTTTTCTGGGCAAATCTGCGTGCCATTCCGGGGTGGGAACTCACCCCCTCAGTCCCCCTCTCTTGCTTCACCTCCCAGCCGCACACCCACCCAAGAGAGGAGGAGGCGTATCTACAAAGGGTACGGGCGGCCTATACTGGATACCTGACTGAGGTATCGACCCCACCTCGGGTACATTACCCTTCAATTCTGCCCCAACGCTTGCTTCTGCCTTTTGCCGTTTGCCATTTGCCTTCTCTTGCTGCGCCAATCTCCCTACGGGATCCCCATCGGACGTGTGCTATCCTCTTATCTCTCAAGTTGAATTCACCCCCCAATCGACGCCATACTTTCGAACTTCACTTTGTTCCGGTGTTGTTCGGCTTCGAAGCCATCTTTGAAACGCTGATTTATCTGGCTCCGGATTGCCGCCCGGATGGTTGCATCAGCGGCACCACTTCGCAGGAGATGTCTGAGATCCAGCACCTCCACCCCGTACAGGCAGGTCCGCATCTGTCCCTGGGCGGAGACCCGGATGCGGGAACAGGAATCACAGAACGTCCGGGACGCGCCATAAATAAGACCAAGCGTTCCCTTGTGCCCCGGTATCTGAAATTGCTCTGCTACCCCATTGCCATCATTTGCGATCAGATGCAGATCGAACTGCTCGCATAATATCGCTTTAATGGCCTCACCGGTAATGGACTCTCCGACTTTCCCGTGTCCGTTAAACGGCATAGGTTCGATAAATCGCACCTCCAGATTCCGATCTCTGGTCAACCGGGCGAACTCCGGGATTTCGTGATCATTCATCCCGGGAATAACCACCGTATTGATTTTCAGATTGAAATCCATGGCAGCTGCCGCTTCAATAGCCGAGAGCGTCGCCGCATGCCCGGTTCGCCTGGTAATCTTCCGGAAGGTGTCCGCATGGAGACTGTCCAGACTGACATTCAAATGCCGGACTCCGATATCCTGCAGCTGCTTCAGCGACCTCTCCAGGAGCGTTCCGTTGGTGGTCACGGCAACCAGCGGGCGCTCCGGCAGCTGCCTGAGCCGGGTTAAAAAATTTATCAATCCCTTGCGAACAAATGGTTCTCCCCCGGTGATCCGGATTTTGCGGATCCCCAGGTCCACAAACAGGCTGCTGAGCCGCTCCATTTCTTCCCAGGAGAGAATTTCGCTGCGTTCGATCAGGGGAATCCCTTCTTCCGGCATACAATACCCGCACCGGAGATTGCACCGGTCGGTGACCGATAACCGGAGATAGTCCATCCGCCGGCCGAAATTATCCGTCAATGGGAAGCGCATCCAGATCCTCTTTTCTGTTGATATTTCTGAAGGGCAGTTCATCATCAAAACAGAGGTACATCGTTTTCACATCTTTAAGCCAGGCTTTTACAGATTGATTCCGGGCAATCGCCCTGCGGAGCGAGCTGACCAGATCTTTGTGATAACAGCCCACCAGCGGTTGCATCCCTCGCTTCGTCACCGGAATTACCGCCCGGAGGTCAGAGTCTCCTCCGGAAGGCACTGTCTCCAGCAGATTGGTACTCACCTGTCCGGTGAGGAATGGCAGATCGCAGGCCGTAAAAAAATTCCAGGCGGTGTCACTCTCTTGCAACCCGGTGAGAAGCCCGACCAACGGGGTTTGCTGCTCCATCAGATCCCTGATGACCGGATATCCCAGCGATGCAAAGGCGCGCGGATCTTTGGTGATAATATGTATTGAACTGAAGCAGGGAGCGAGGTGATCAAGCACATGCTGTATCAAGGGCTTCCCCTGATAATCATACAGCGCTTTGTCCTCTCCGAACCGGCGGCTCATACCGCCGGCCAGTATGTAAGCGGAGACTGAAATACTCATTTCTCCTTCCGAATATGGGAGCGAATCCGGCCGTTTCCAGCCGGACCGTGCCGGCCTGTGATCGTGTCCCCCGATTGCTCAGGAGAGGTAGATCAGCAGGCTTGGAGAAACTACAGCATCGAAAAAGTGTCCCTCGGTTCTAATCCCTGGATAATAATTTCATGTTTTCTTATATGACTATTAAATCTATTCAGGAACATCAAAGGCAAGGAAGCCGGAAGGGGTTCTTTCGGTGCCTGGCACCGCCCTTCATGCGCCGGAGAGCCGTTTCATGTCAAACATCCCGATCCAATCGGGCAAACGGCTCTACCATACAGATTGACAATCCAAACCATTGCTTTCCTGAGCTCACTTCATAGTCATATTTTCTTATTTTTAATAAGACTTTTCTTATCACTTATCACTCTCTGGAATTTCTCAGGAGTTCTTCCACCGAACTTCCAGATGATATCTCCCGGTGAATGCTGCGATACCGGAAAATGCAGAAGATTTCATCGTTGTCAGAGCCAACATCCCACAGCGCACTTTCTTATGGAAGTTACAGATATCATGCCAGGAGCAATCTTACCCTCCCGCTGTCAGCGGTTGATGTGCTTCTGCGATACCTCACGCTAACCGCCCTTATCGGGACTGTCAGCGCGAGGAACTGGCGGACCACTCTGCACAATCGGAATATCCTGATCACCCACCGGTAATTCCGTCTTCGCCAGAATGAAAAAATCTCTTACCCTTTCAATGCTTCATCGTTTATCTTTTCTAATAACCGGGACAACAGGAAACTCAAGAAAGTAAGTGTTCACCGAAAGGAAACAGACTGGTACCATCGAACACCTGAATGAACAACAGCACAACCGGGAACCCTGGCTGGCGGTCAATCTTTCGTACTTTTTTGCGGGGATTGGCCAGATATACGCCGGCCGGCTCACCCGCGGATTCCTCCTGATTGCGGGCCTGATCCTTCTGACGCTTCTGGCGGTCTGGCAGATATTCGCCCCGGACGGTGACATCCTTTACGGCGCAGGGTTTGCCGGAGCGGCCGCGATAGTGTATATCTGGAACCTGTTGGATGCCTTCTATGCGACTCGCCACTCCAATACCCTTCCTTTCGAAGAGGATCGCAAATCTTCCCGTGATCCCTGGCTGGCTGTGTTCTTCTCCCAGGTGGTGCCCGGAGCCGGTCATCTCTACCTGCGAAAGACCATTCCCGGCCTTCTGCTGGTGGGGCTGTATGCAATACTGTATGTCTATGAGCGGTTCTCCGTATACCTCGGACTGCTGGCAGTTGTCCTGACTGCCTTTGCCGGATTACATGCGTATTTCCAGGCCCCGGTCCGCCGGGAACAAAACCGGAAACCCATCCTGCTCCTGATAGCCGCCATCCTGATCTATGGGGCCGTGACGACCATCGTTCCGTTTTATGTGAAATCCGAACTCATCCGCAATTTCACCACTTCCTCCAACTATATGGCACCCACCATTTATAAGGGAGACCGGTTCTTTGTCCGGCCCCTGCCTCACGAGCAATACCAGCGTGGCGATGTGCTGGTCTTTGAGATGCCCGGCGACACCACCTGGATCTATCTCCGGCGGCTCATCGGAAGAGAAGGCGACCGGGTGGAAATCCGGGAAGATAGCAGAGTCTACGTCAACGGAGAACCGGCATTCAATCCGGAGTGGCTTTCAATAGAATATGTACCGGAAGGGAAATACGCACAACCCGGAGATCCCTATCGCGTCCCTGATGACTCCTTCTTCCTGCTGGCGGATAACCCGGCCCACAGCGAAGACAGCCGCCATTTCGGGGCTGTCAGCGAGACGAATGTCATCGGCAAGGCCTACAAAATCTACTGGCCGCTTGCACGGGCGGGACCGGTTAATTAGTCAGTGGTTAATGGCCAATAGTCCGTTGTCAATGGTCAATTGTTGAGAGCGGCTCGTTGACAATTGCAGGCGAGAGCACAAGAATGCAATATTCCAATACTCAATACTCAAAACTACAAAAACCCTGCCCCAACCCTGAAGAGCAAGAAGGCAAGAGTTCAAGAATTCAAAACGCCAATACTTAAAATCCCGGCCTGCTTCCCCACAACAATGGCAAGATTTCAAAGGTTCGGGACTTGATAAGAATCCAGGCGCGCAGGAAATACTTCTTACAAAATCTCTTGACTACCATAAATGAGATGGCAAGAATTCAAGATAACAAGAAGAAGAGAACTTAAGAATTCAAAATCTCAAGAATGCAAATTGCCCCGCTACTCTCACCCAAACAATGGACACAGATTTATACAGTGGGATACCAACAAAACTGAGGGTTAACGATCAGATGCTGCATGATCGTCATTGACACCAGCAGGAAACGGCGGCGGCAAGAGCATATTTATATGAAAGTACAAAATTCCTTCCTTCGAAAATTGCGGTCCTCTGACCTCATAATCCTTTGCGGGCTGGCACTGGCAAAGCTGATCATTCATCTCATCAGCAGCACCACGTATGAATTTCACAGAGACGAATTTCTCTACATCGCCATGGGGAAGCATCTTGCCTGGGGCTATCTGGAGGTGCCGCCGTTCATTGCGGGGGTTGCCGCTTTTGTTCGAGTGCTCCCGGGAGAATCTCTGCTGACCTATCGTCTTCTCACAGCAACCGCCGGGGCCGGGAGTGTTGTGCTTACCGGCCTGCTGGCCAGAGAACTCGGAGGAAAGCGGTTTGCTCAAGTCGTTGCCGCCCTGTCCGTGCTGATCTCACCCGCTCTCCTGCGGAGCGGTACCTTGTTTCAACCGGTGGTATTCGAACAGTTCTTCTGGGTGGTTGGGATGTATCTCGTGGTGAACATTTTCAATAACGCCTCTTCCAATCAACCTGCCTGGTGGATTCTCCTGGGAATAGTCGGCGGAGTGGGGTTGCTGAACAAATACACCATGCTGATGTTTGCCGGCGGCATGTTCATTGGACTGCTGCTGTCCCCCCAGCGAACACTCCTGCGTTCCGGGTGGCCGTGGATTGCTGTGATGCTCGCCTTGGCCATTGCGCTGCCCAATTTGATCTGGCAGCATCAACAAGGGTGGCCGCTGCTTGAGCATCTGCGGGTGCTCAGCCGAACACAGCTCGCCAATGTACAGCCGGGACAGTTCTTGCTCATGCAAGTCTTGATGTTGCTGTTTGCATTCCCTCTGGTTCTGCTGGGATTGTATTATACACTGATGACTAAACAGGGCTGGCACTACCGGCCGCTGGGCTGGATGCTCCTCTCTATTCTTGCCGTACTGCTGCTGCTCTCCGGGAAAGCCTATTATATGATGCCCGTCTACCCCGTTCTCCTGGCTGCCGGTGCCGTCCAGCTGGAGCGGTTCATACAGCCATCCGGAGGACGATGGCTCCGATGGATCATACCAGCTGTGCTGGTAGTGGGGAATGCCCCGGCAATACCATTCGGGCTGCCTGTACTCCCGCCCTCAGCATTCGAGTCTTATGCCGCGATCATGACGCGGCTCCCGGGCTTTGACGATCCATTGCGATGGGAAGACGGCGAAATACACGACCTCCCGCAGGACTTTGCGGATATGATCGGCTGGCGGAACCTGGCCTCTCATATCCGCCGTCTCTCCGAGCAAATTCCACAAGACCAGCGGGACCGAACCATTCTCTTCGCCAGCAATTACGGAGAAGCCGGCTGCCTGGATTACTACCGGGATGAATATGGCCTGCCGCCGGTGTACAGTTTCCACGGCAGCTACTATCTCTGGGGCCCGCCGGAACAGGAACCGGAAACCATCATCACCATCGGATTTCACGAAGAGACCCTGAGGGAATATTTTCACGAAGTCTCCGACGGGACCATCATCACCCACCCGCACGCCCGGGAGGGCCGCATCCCGGTCTACATCTGCCCGCACCCCGGGAACCGGCTGGGCACTCTATGGGAGGAATTTGCGGAATACCGGTATTGAGATTATTCATGGCTAGTAAGAGATCTCAGTTTCTGGGGCAATTTATTCCCTCGGCCGCCGGGTAGACCAGTGCCCTCCGGCGAATCATCCCCATCGGAGAACCGTCGCTCTTCCGGCGGACCGGAACCCCGAATAGACAGGTCGGGGTCGCTCGGAATAACTCCCTAAGTGAAAAGCAGCGCTTCCCCACCGGATGGAGTACTCCCACAATAGGTCGCTCTGTACTGAGTTGTGGTAATAGTCATAAAATTGTTTGAGAGTACCCAAACCATCACCGACTCTGTCAGTGACCGGTGAAGGAGGCTCTCTGGCTCGACAACCGCGGTTAAACCGGGAATGCAACTGCACAATTCGATTGTAATTGACACCTTGCCCACGCCAACTGATTAGCATAAAATATATTGTTCATTTTCATCAATCTAAAATCATGGAGCAATAGCCACAATACAGGTAAACTAGAAAAACGTTAGATAGTCATAATTTTTGATTGGGTTTTTTGATTCATCCAATGCAATCAATTTAATCATTCCCGCCTGTGAAAAATCGTTGTCATTAGTAAATACATAGAAAATATTATTTGCGCGCATAAACTCTACACTTGTACAATCCACAATTCCCCACGATTTATCTTTATATCTCCAAAAAGTTTCTAAACCTTTACGTTCGAATTTTCGATCAATTCGGTAAACCTTTAATCTTTTCTTTTTAATTAACCCATTAAACCTTATGCAATATTCAATACCAAATTTTTTTAATTCAGATAAAGTTTCATATTGCACCCAATTTGTTGTAATCAAATCTGCATTATAAACTTCAACTAATTCCCGGAGTATCTCTTTACATACATTCCTTAGGAAATCGCCCGGTTTGAATAATCCAAGTAATGCTGAGGTATCTACAAATACTGACTTTAGTTTCAATTATGATAAGACTGATTTAAACCGATTAACAAAAACCTAAATTGAGCGATTGTTGTGGATGAGATGTGCCAAGATGTTGTGATGAAAAGGCTGCGCGAAGACGCAGGGATACCCAGCGGGTACGCCGAGGATTTCGCGACGCCTTTGCGCGCAAAAGATTGGTGCAGATCGCCATAAAAAATCGTTTAATTTAGGAAAAAATTATGTAGGAATTAAATCTTTTATATCCTCCCAATCTCCCGATGAAGAGTTCTCCATTTCTAGACTGCTCCCTTTATCAACATTTAATACAGATTCAAATAGAACCCATTCTGATTTACTAAACAATTCTCTTGACTCATCATCTAATTTGTAATCGAATTCAATTAATGGGGTAGAACCACTAGTGATAAATTTAAAAGTATTCATGATTTTTCATCTCCATTTTCTTTTGGATTACTTGGTGATTTTATATCATATCCTGATTTTTTATGACTAACCCAAGAAAATCCTTTTTTTCTAGTGATTGACGCAATATCAACGGGACCTCCACAAAGCTCAGCACCAATAACAAATCTGAACCTTGCAATGGTCAAATCTATTAAAAACCTTGCATAATCGATAGCATCACCCAATGGCATAGCATGAAATAGAACTTTGTATTGTACATCCTGTTGAACATTATTTTCAAATTTACCTATGTCCTCGGAATTAATTTCCAGACCATCTAATATTTCAGGAATTTTTTCATCTCTACCATGATGAAATCTGATAATGGCGTCAGTCATTCCAAACCAATTAGCTCCGAAATTCGGTTGCCCATTTATATCTTCACGAACTCTCCTTGGTTGTTGCATCGGAATAGCCATTATATATTCCTCGGGAAAAAAATCATCCTTTGAATATCCGGCAATAATTACTCCAGTTTGGGGACGTGCTTGTTTCGGGATCTCTGAAAAATATTGTTCAGACTTCTCATCTAAAAACCGCCAAAGTTTCTGTGCAATGTCTCGAACTTCTATATTCTCATCTTTTATTTGTTTTATTTCATCGAGATTTTCAAATTCCTCTACTAAACTCGCCACAGTTCTAGCTTTAAATGAACCCGCCCCCCATGTCAATACTCCTATAGGAAGATTATTAATCTGAAAAATCTTTGTAGCATTATAAAATACTTTTACAATTCCCTGTGGTCCTTGTTGGCCCTGAGACGACACTGGAGTACCAGCAACTGTTGTAGCACTATCACTCGCAAGTACAAGCCCTTCGCCTACTTTGACAATAACACAAACAGACATGAATTCCTCCTACGGCTACGCAGACACTCTTAATTATAAAATTATTACTTGATATATACCAGCTATAATGGCTTTAAAATTTTAGCGGCTTATTATTCTATTGTCCATACAAACATACCAAGAACATCCAAACTATTTAAATTGACGTATTTATTAGATTCGGTGCTGATCATATATACACAACTAAAACACTAAATTTACTTTATCTGAAAAGCAGGGTTTTAATTCCCATTTCTACATCTCATTGATTTTCGTGCCTGCTTATAACAGCAATGACAACAATGTTAGTGCTATCAATTCAAATTTTTTTACCATCATGACTCTCCCTCCACCACCCCAAAGGGGAGGACTGGGAAACTTCTGCGGTTCGTTATTCACCATTCGATACTCGTCATTCCATGTCTTTACCGTGAACTTGTATGTCACTCAATAAAGAAATCCAGGAATTCTTCCCGCAGATACTGGCGCAGACGGAATTCCGGCTGCTCTTCGTCCGCCGGCTGGAGGTATTCGAAGGGTTCGGCGCTCTGATTGGCCAGGATGGAATGACACAGGGTGCAGTCATCGTTAATGGTCTGCCCGGAGGCAGCCTGCAGAAATTTATTATGACAGCGGAAACAGCCGATTTTTTCATTGGGATGGCCGAGATGGGAGGGATACGTGCCCCAGGTGATGTTCATCTCCGGATGAATGTTCCGGCGCCAGATGCTCCGGAGCCCTATAATAGTGGTATCTATCTCGCTCATCCTGCCGGTGAAGACCCCGGGATGGTTGCGTCGATAAAAGCCCTGCATATGATTGGTGATCCCATTCATGGCTGCCGATACGGAATTATAGTTGTTTGTCACAGCAGTCAGGGCTTCGCGCTTGACAAAGGGCAGGGATCGGGGAATGGCCCCCATCCGGATGCGCTCGTCAATGGCTCGTTCGGGCTGTTCATAGATATGGGTCGCCCGGTTGTGGCAATCCATGCAGTCCATGATCCGGGCTTCTTCACTGGGAACGGACTGCACCTGGTTCTGCGATAACCGGGCATTCTCGTACCGGACATACGTCCCGTCCGGCTGCCGGACCTCCACCCAGATCATTGTCCGCCGTTCATCGTCCACCGAGACATACCGTACCTGGTTCTCATCAGCAATATGCCAGTGAATGCCGGGCCTGCCGGTGCGCACGCCGCTGTCGATTTTCAGATTCAGGGTCGTGTACCGGGGAGTTGACAGACTATCCAGGGCATACGAGACTTTCGGCAGCAGCGTATTTCCATAGAATTTCGCCGGCCAGTGACAATGTTCACAGGTTTCCTGCGCCGGACGGAGCTGATGCACCGGTGTGGGGATGGGTTGTTCGTACAAATGCAAGGTGGCGGAAATGATCTGGTATAATCCATTCAGCTTGGAATCGATCAGCGCATCGATCCCTTCCCCCACGTGGCACTCGACACATTTGACCCTGGCATGGGGAGAGACCTGGTAGGTGGTCCACTCGGGATTCATGACCCGGTGGCAGGCGTTCCCGCAGAACCGGGGCTGATCCATGAAATGAAGCGTGCGCATACTGACCCCCACCATGAACAGGACGTTCACCAGGGTTAAGCCCAGGACAATCAGGAATAGCCGGGATCCTGTGAACCCCTCCTGAATTTCTTCCTCAGGAAATCGCTGTCTCAGCAGCTCTCTCGTCGTTTTCCCGGTTGATTTTCGATACTGGGTCCAGCCGACCGGGATCAGCGCCAGTCCTACTATGAACAACAGCGGAAGTGCCATATAGGTGACCAGCCCCATATACTGATTGGTCAGTATCTCAGTCAGGCGGGCCACTTCCAGGAGCAGAAAGGTGATGAAAGTTGAGGTGGTGAGAATAATCCCGGCTTTCCCCCAGAAATTGACCGACACTCCCCGGATAAAGTTCTGGTACATCCCCCGCATCAGACATTACTCCTGGTCGTACTGGAATAAATCATCATAGATTTCCTGCAGGTCGCCGCTTCTGATGGCCTCTTTGAGATCAGGGGTGGGTTGAGTGACCCACTGATGCATGGGAGTGTCCTGCAGCAAGTTCTCGATGTATGCATTCACCTCCGGATCACCGTAAGCCCGTGCGTCCGGAATAAACTTGAAGTAGAAATGCTTGATCACCTCATAGATTCCATGCCACCAGGTATAATCCGGCCCCATCATGGAGGCGCCCATCCGGCCGCGCCGGCCTTCATGGTGCCAGAGTTCCCAGTAGGTCCACTCGATTGCATTGGCGAAACTCGCCGGATATTCCAGCAGATTCTTCTCCTGAATCATATTCATGATCTCGGTAGCCGGTCCGGCGAACTTTTCATTGTAGAGCCTGACCACGGCATCGTACTGATAATAATGGCCCTGCACAAACTGATCTTCGTGGCAGGCCGAGCACACATCCTGCATGTTCTCCCGCTTTGCCCGCCAGTTGTCTTTGTGCTCGGAGATGGGGGGACGAAGGGTCCAGGAGATGCGCAGACCGACGTCGTGATCCACCTCCTGGGTCCTGGTCGCCGACATATGGCAGGTTGCACAGGTGGGCGCTGCGAAATAGTCCTGGCCCACCACCCACCGGTCCGCCCCGAGATTCATCTGATCTTTGTGAGTGTAATAGGTATTCCCGTGTTTCGACTCTTCATAGATTTCCTTCTGGGGATGATCCGGTCCCAGATGGCACTTGGAGCACGCTTCCGGCTGCCGGGCCTGCCTTTTCGTGAAACCGTGCCGCTGGTGGCAGGCATTGCAGGAGCCCAGGGAGCCGTCCGGATTGATGCGGCCAATACCGGAGTTGGGCCAGTCCTCACCCGAGAGCTTGTTCGGGGCATCCGGATCAATCTCTACCTTTGCGCCGTGGCAGCTTTCACACCCGGTTATCGCCACCGGATGTCCGCCACCCACCATGGCCAGGTAGGCATCCTGGGAATCCAGAATCTGCCCGGCGGTGGCGTGGTAGGAATTGGACACCTGTTCCGCTTCTTTCTCATGACAGGTTCCGCAGTCCCGGGGAGTGACCAGAGTGGCAATCAGGGCCCCTTCATGAAGGTAGGCATCCGCATCACCTTTCTCCGCGCCGTGACAGTCAATGCAGGTCACGTTATGTGTGCCGTGAGCCGAACTCAGCCACTGGTTATACAGACCGGTGGTCTTTTCTTTGTGGCACGCCATACAGCGACCGGCCACCGTTGCCTGTTGGCCAGGTGCCTGTGTCGCCAATCCAAGCATTATCAGCAGAGAAACCAGCACTCTTTTCTTCATTGAGAACCCTTCCTCTCGTTAAACTTTCACAACTTTTTGAAATTCCCCTCTATGGAATCAGTGGTTTTTCTCATCTGGATGGCTGCACGTTCTCAGATTTGATAGAAAACCGGTGGCAGAGTCCGATAAAACCATACCTGGGTGTATAATAGTACAAAGAACATGCCTGAATTGTGTGTCCGATCCGGCAGGAAATGATGAATGTCGAACTGCAGAATATCGAATGTCGAATGTTGAAGTGACCCAACACCGCCCGGGGACAGGGATGGGCGGCACTTCTGCGGTTCGCAATTCGTCATTCGACATTCATCATTCGCTTTGAACTGCCGAACCGCAGAAGGTCGCATAACGAATGCTGACATGCCCCGCACCTCCCCGGAGGGTTGATGGGAACTTCTGCGGTTCGAGATTCGTGATTCGACATTCATCATTCGTTTTGAACTGCAGAACCGCAGAAGGTCGAATACTGAATGATGAAATGCCCCGCACCTCCCCGGAGGGAGGCATGAGGGACTTCTGCGGTTCGAGATTCGTGATTCGACATTCATCATTCGTTGATTTCTTTCCCCATAGTTCGGGTCTCAGAAGTTAGAAGCAAGTTTTTTAATTTTTTTCTGAAGATCCCGGATCGCGTGCCGATAATAGGGGTAGCTTCATGACGACTCTCTTTCATCTATTCGCCGCGGGATCAAACGGTATCCCCGTTGTTCCCGCGGTGGATGATGTGAGCCATACCGGGTCTTCCGGCGACAGCGTTCCAGAGATGATGCACGCGACAACACTGCGGTAACAGGATGAACCCGCAGCCATTGACATCTCTGGGAACAGTATCAGTGGTTAAATCTGTTGGAATCGTTCAGTGAGTTTCCGGTCCAGTGACCATCTCCCGCCGCCCTTCAAAAGCAAAAATATACTGCCCAGGAACATAGCGTAATCGGTCCGGCCGGCATGGAGCATATGCCAGAGACCCTGGTCGATCAGGACAGGGAGTTTGGTGGAATAGATGGCGACCATCATGATGGTGATCAACGGAATGGAGGCCAGCCGGGTGAACAACCCAACCAGAATGAGGATGCTGCAGGCCACTTCGAGACCGGCGACAAAATACCCGAAAAACTCCGGCGCCGGGACACCGATGCGTTCAAACCGACCCACACCGCGGAGAAAGGGAAACAGAAACTTCTGATAGCCTTCGGAAAGAAAGACCACCCCCACCATCAGTCGGATGAGGAGTGTGGCCCGTTCGGCATCGGTATGCAGAATTCTGGGTATCATGCTCGTATTACTCACTTCCGGTTGCTGGTGCAAGAATTATGTTGACTTTAATATACAATCCATTGGAGTGAACATAAAGCAGTGAGCTAATTCTGATTGCATGAGCATTCAGGAGGGCTCTTCTGAAAATTGAGGGATATACAGGTAAATATCATTCTTGTGGCGCAAGTGCCGCATCCCGGGGAGCGGGAAAGTGTTGCAGATGACACATGCATCCCCCGGAAGCTCCCGGCAGAGTTTGTTCTTCAGCCGGGACATAATCGGTTTGGCGCCATAGATAGTGATGAGATTGTAAGAGGAGAGATCCGCCCGCCAGTAGCTTTTCCAGTGGATGTGCCCCCGCCCCCAGACGCCGGCACGATAGATTCTTGCCAGAGACCAGAGCACCAGGAAGGGATTGATTTCATAGCCATGAGCTTCGATACCTGCCCGGGCGAATGCGATAACCACCCGGCCGTCACCGGAGCCCAGATCCGCCGCCAGATCCGCCGGATGGATGTCCGCAATATCGAGCATATCCAGGAGCTGCCGATTCTGGCTGGGAACAAACGGCGCACCCAGGAAACCGGAGACAATAAACACTAACGCAACGATAAAAAAGATCCAGAAGAAGACGAAAATCATCAGTTTGCTGTAATTCTATTCACCCGGTGTTCCAAAGGAATGGCCATGAGGAATGTCTCTGTTACGCGCGAATGAATGCTCCGGACACCTCATAAAAATAGCACCCAGCCTGCCCCGGTGAAAAAATGTCCGAATCTGTGATTTAGAGAGATTTCTCTCTCCGGGCAGGTCGTGTGCTATTCTGTTTTAGTTTTGAATAATTCAGGCTAACTCTCCAGGTCTCGTTTCTTCTCCTGGAATTCTTCTTTGGAAATATCACCACGGGCATACCGTTTTTTCAGGATTTCCATGGCTGTTTCCTGTTGAGGTGGAGACGACGGCGGCGGCTGGCTGCGGTTAACCAGCGTGACAATCGCCCAGATGACCACCGCGATAACGATCAGCCAGATAATCCATCCCCACCACATATGTCCCCAGGGTCCGTTCCACATGGTCTTCTCCTTTTTTGTTCGACTTTTCCTAAGTATAAGGGTTTTTGAATCAAGAACACAAGAATTCAAAAATGCAAAAGAACAAGAAGGCAATATCTCAAGAAAACAATAGTTCAAGAAAGTGTTTCTCCGCCATCGATCCCCGAAGAAGTCATTGGCCGGAGGAGAATTTAGGGTTACAAAAAAATATGACTATTAAGTTAACTCAGGAAAGAGCGAGCTGGTTGCGCTCCCGACGAGGCAGTCCGAGCGGCGGGCCGATTTGGCGGCCCGGAGCGGCGAGCACTCCCCCCCTCGGTCCCCCTCTCCTGAGGCCCGTCCCCCATCCTCAGCAGCCCAAGAGAGGGGGAAGCGGGCTGCAGTATCCCCTGAGGACCACACGACCAGGCGTGCTCGCACTCTAGGTGCTACACCTGGGACTGGGGAGACAGGGGACCGAACTGGCTCTTTCCCCGCCGCACCCCGTCCCCCCTTTTTCTGGCGAGAGAAAGGGGGTCAGGGGGGATAGAGTGCTCGGTACGGCGGTGTTCCCCCTCAGGGCGTACTCCCGGTGTGTCGATACTGTACTGAGTTATCTTAACCTGAATAATTCATATCCCAACGGGATCCCCATGGGAAAAAATAGCACACCCCAGCGGGATCCCAATGGGACAGATGACCACAGAAACAACAAGCCTGTTTCCGCGTGTATCAGCGGGCTATTTTCTTTTTCCGGTTTATCCCAAGGGATCCCTGCGGGATGAATAATCCGGGTTAATAATCAAAAAAAATTGCTGTCAGCAGTCCTGCGCTGGCTCGCTGAAGGGAGTCTGCCCGTCATTCTTCGTTTCAGAGAATTCTTATTGACCGGGATTCATTTGCCGCAGCCGAGGTATCTGCCCATAATTTGTCCGCCTACCATACCTCCATGCATCATGCCCATCTGCCACACACCAAGAAGGCGCCCTGTCGGCTTTTGAGACTTACAGGAGAAATTTATATTCTATTAATCAATCCACTCTAAAAAGTACCAGGAGGGGATTTTAAGTTTATTTTTTGAGTCTGTTTAGAAAACGCCTCGCCCCGAAGGGATGCTCCGAAGTCCCAGAAGGGATCCCGTTGGGGGAGTCTCTTCGGGGCAAGGAAAATTTCACATATATCTGCCAACACACCATCATACATTTGACTTCTATCTCATATGCATAATCAACATAAGTCAGGTTCAACATGTTGTATCGGACGCTTGTTTTTTCAACACTCTTATTTTATTCTGCTAACAGGTGAAGTTGAAAGGTTGGTGCGTAATGGATAAGAGTTGTTTGGTTCGGATGAGTTGTTGTCTGCATCTGTTCCTGGTGCTGCTCACTCCGTTTGCTCAGGGCCGGAACCAGGATGAGGTTGTCCGGTACACTATTACCGACTCCAGTACTCTCCGGGTGCACGGAACGTCCACTATGCATAATTTCACGATTCATGCCGGAGACGTTCTCGGGAGATTCCAGATTCGTCCGGCAGTGGTGGATGGTCTTTCGCTGCAGATGATTGCGGAGAATCCCATGGGGACGGTTACCATTCCTGTGGAGCAATTGCGAGGCGGCAACCTGTTATTCAACCGGGATCTGCAGAAAGCGCTGCAGGCAAATATCTACCCGGATATTTCCTATCACCTGACTTCATTTTTACCTGTCGATACCTCCGGGAACGGAACGGACTGGCTTCCAATCACTACCGAGGGGCAACTCACCATTACCCGCGTCACCCGCACAGTACGCATGCAGATAGAAGGCCGGTGGAATCAACAGGATCAGCTGGAATTCAAAGGAACAAGACTCCTCTCTATCTTCGAATTCGGTATAGATCCACCAACCCGGCTGTTTGGTGCACTCCAGGTGCGAGATACGGTGGAGGTTGATTTCCATCTCTATCTCCGGCCGGAAATTCCGAGCGACGGCGGCAGCTGAGGTGGCCAGGTTTATTACTTGCACTGACCTGCGCACACCTTCCGCACAATCGAATAGCCGGGACAGCCATGAGAATGAGGGAGACCGGCAGTATCCGTTCGAAGAGTCCGGCAGGAATATCCAGCAGACCCCCTAAAAATGCTCCCGGAACGGAAGGCAGCAGCACCGGCAGGATCAGTTCACTTCTCGTATCTCCGGCCCTGAGGAAGAAGCCACTGGTAATCGAGGCAGCTTCAGGCTGTAGTCCGACCAAGCTGTATTCGGATTTTTCTTCTGTACGGCATTTTCTCTTGACTTTGGAGTGCTGTTCATTTATTATTTCGCCAAATGACGAAATAGCAGAAACGGCACATATAGTGAGAAAAACCATTCAGACCTTTAAGGCGCTGTCGGATCCCAACCGGATCCGAATTCTCAAGATGCTGGAAGTCCGCTCGCTCTGTGTGTGTGTGAAATCACGGAAATTCTGGATCTGGCCACATCGACGGTGTCCAAACACCTCTCCATCCTCCGGGATACCGGGTTTATTGTGGATGAAAAAGACGGCAAATGGGTGAATTATCGAATTGACGACAGTCAGTGGAACCGGTATTCAGCCGAACTCCTGCCCCTTCTGGAGCATTGGCTGAACGATGATGAACAGATCCGCATCGATCGGGAAAAACTGCAGGCAGTGGATCGCTTTGCCATCTGCGAGGCATAAAAAATTTTATGGCATTCAATTCGTTAATTGCCGAAATAATAAAACATCAGGACAGGTATGAACTGGAAATCTGAATATAAACCCCTGCTCTGGCTTGTTGGATTTTTTCTGTTCGCCTTTTTTCTGCCCATGGGGAATCCGCAATTTCGGCAGAGCGTTTTCCGGTATTCGTAAGCGCGGCGCCGGCCTGGGACCGGCCATTGCGTTTCTCTATTCCGGTCCGGCCATCATTCTTACCGCCCGGGTACTGGGCATGCGGCTGGGGATTGCCCGGGTCATCGGAGCGGTGGTCTTTGCCGTGGTGATTGGTCTGCTCATGCATTATTTCTACCGGAAGGAGGAACAGGAGAAAGCCGCCGCCCAGCTGGCGATGCCTGATGCGGAGGACGGCCGGCCTTTCTGGCAAACCGCCTTTCATTTCGTTGTTCTGGTGGGGATCCTGGTGTTCGCCACCTGGGGTGAGCCGGCCAGAGATACCGGATTCTGGGCCTGGATGTATGCCCACAAATGGAGCCTGGTGATTGGGTTCGGACTCCTCCTGGGCTATTCCCTCATCCGGATCCTAAAAATTCCCTGGGGCCATGTCGGTGTCGGCGCCGGTGCGGTGCTGCTGTCCTGACTGCTCGCACCGGGCCACGCTCAAATAACCTTTTCGGTGGCCGTTATCGCCCTGGGTGCGATTCTCTCGCTGAATCCCGGGGAACCGGCCGAGTGGATGAGTGAAACCTGGAGCTTCACCAAACAGATCATGCCGCTGTTAGGCGCCGGGATGTTGGTGGCCGGGTTCCTGCTGGGGATGCCGGGGAGCAGCGGCGGGATTATTCCGGATCGATGGATTGCCTCCCTGGTCGGCGGGAATTCTCTCGGAGCCAACTTCTTTGCCTCAATCGTGGGGGCATTCATGTACTTCGCTACCTTGACGGAAATCCCCATCCTCCAGGGACTGATCTCCAACGGTATGGGACAGGGACCGGCGGTTTCACTGCCCAATCTGCTGGTGATCCGCAGCGTCATCGGCACGAAGAAAACCGGCGTGTTTCTGGTACTGGTTGTGATTATGGCTACAATCAGCGGAATTGTGTATGGCACAATCAGCTAAACAACAAGAAGCAGAGAGGATTTACAGGATGAACAGGATTGTAAAAAGACAAATGAAAGAAACTGAGCGAAAATTTATATAAGTCGCTGGACCTTCCAAAGGAAAACAGAGCCGGGAAGTTTTTTATATCCCGTCAACCCTGTAAATCCTGTCAAAAATATCTTTTAACCTATTAAAAATAAGGAAAGAAATAGATGAACATACGCATATTATGCACCGGCAACTCCTGCCGCAGCCAGATGGCGGAGGGATTTCGGTGAATTATGAAGTCCGGAACGATCACACAGAATCTCAGACACGCGATCTGTTACAAGCCCAGATGCAGGTGGTATTCTGATTATTTCTGAAATAAGGCGAGTTCCTCACGAACCAATACACAGAACACGGAGCACCGATTATGACTAACTACCTTATAATTCTGAACGATCCACCATATGGCACCGAACGCAGTTACAACGGATTGCGGCTGGCGCGGACCGTCAGTATGCGGGAAGAGACGACAGTACGTGTCTTTCTTGTCGGCGATGCCGCGTCCTGCGCCAAAGCCGGGCAACAGGTACCCACCGGCTATTATAATATCGAGCGGATGCTGAAATCCGCTGCGCGGAAGGGAGCCGAAATCGGCGTCTGCGGCACCTGTATGGACGCCCGGGGCATCACGGAGGATGAACTGACGGAAGGCACCCGCCGCAGCAGCATGGATGAGTGGACCGACTGGACTATTGAGGCGGACAAGGTGCCGGTGTTTTGATGGAAAATCTTTCAATTTCAATTATGAAGACTGCATATCGCATGACGAACTGCCACAGGCTTCCCTGCTTCCTCCGCTGGGGAAGTATGTGGGGAACTTCGTTATTCAATACGCTGCAGCGAACTGCGATGCGTCAGGGAGGTAACCACTCCAAGCCGTACCAGGGCAATAATTCCTCTTGACACTTCCCTCCGTCTGGTATAATTTGAATCTAAATCGGAGAAAAAACTTCTATTATGGCTGTAACTAGATATACTACTCCTTTGAAAACGTACTCCATCTCTTGTTATAACTGCCCCTGTATCGGGCGGGTGCCGGCATAACCCGCTCGAGTCCATCGTACTATCCTCACTCACAACTTTGCGATCCGTCGTCTTTTCTGGTATTACATACCAGGAAACGTGAGGCATTACAGCCTACACGTTTTTAACGTCTTGGATCGCTGGGAATTCGAACACGAAACAGAAATACATCAACTGAGAACAGGAGAATACAATATGAGCATAGAAACATTTGCCAGAACGTTTCGGGAAGAACACCGGCTGGTCCGGGATACTCTGCTGGATCTGATTGATGCCTTTCAGGATCGGGATCAACAGCGGATTCAGGATCTGCTGAACAAGACGGCGGAATACACCGGCCCGCATTTCAGGTACGAGGAAGAAGCCTTGTACCCGGGACTGGTGGTCTTCTACGGAGAGTCCTACATCGAGTCGCTCCTGGAGGATCACGACGGCGCCATCGCCAGCGCCCGGCGGCTGGTGGAGCTGGCCGGGCAGCCCGAGCTCACGGATGGGGATGTCCAGGAAGCCATCGGTTTAGTTCGCGGACTGCTGCCGCACGTGAGTGACTGTGAGGGATTGTCTATCATGGTGGAGCGGCTGCCGGAAGAGGAGGTCGATACCGTGCTGGAAGCCCGGGATCGGGCCCGCCAGGAGGATCTCAACCTGCTGGAGTGGGCGGATTCGGTGCGGGAACGGCCCCGGCTCTCTTCCGCGTAACCCTTAATTAGTACACCCAAACACAGGCACCCTGCAGTCGGGGTGCTTGTGTTATGGGGACTGAAGAACTGGAACAGAGGGCGCTCCCGGAGGATTCTCCGTCAGAGGCCCCTCTATTTTTTGTTCTCACACAGTCTCCGTGGCGTGTCTTCCATTCAGGTGATTCGCACTGGAATCTCCTCCCGAGGTGCCTTCTAACACCCACACAACTCTGTTGCCGTGTGGAGAAAACCACTTTCTGATCGTCCGGCTCAGGAGACTCCGAGCTCCCGTGTATCCAAAGAACGGTCGACACTGCAAATGAATAGGTGATGGTCGTGGTTGATCCGTATGTATAGTAATGTCCAACTATTCCGTGTTGATTTCCCTGCATAAATCGGATAATTTTATCTGAATAATGATGGAAAAGCCGAGGAAAGCAGGAGGAAAACAAAATGAAAGATAGTGCTTTATATCCGTCGCGTACGCCGGAAATGACCAAACAGCGGGCCCAATTGGCTCCTGAAATTGCAGAGGCCTTTCGGCGCTTTAGTAACACTGTTTTTCAGGAAGGCGAGCTGTCGGAGAAAACCAAACAGCTGATGGCGGTGGCCGTAGCGCATGTCACACAGTGTCCCTGCTGTATTCGGGGACACACCAGGCTTGCAAACCGTCAGGGGCCTCTGACGAAGAGATTATGAAGGCCGTCTGGCGAAAGAACAGGAGTCGGAAAATCCGGTTCCGAAGAAATTCACGGAAAAGAACTTTGAGATTGCCGAAGCACTTGAGAAGGTTGCCCGGAAGATCGGAAGGTCCCCTGCTCAGGTGGCATTAAATTGGGTTACGCGGCGTCCGGGCGTGAGTTCGCCGATTATCGGCGCGAGGAAAATGGAACATCTGGAGGATAATCTGCACGCGCTGGAATTTGACCTCCCGGCGGAAGAAGCCCAACGGCTTGAGGAGGTCAGCGCCCCGGAGATCCGGTTCCCCTACAACTTTTTCCGGGGATACATGCGCGACCGGATGATCCACCGGCACCAGACCGTGCGCCGGGAACCGCCATGGTATCGGAGGCGTTGAGCGGCCGGAACGTTGGGACCATAGACTAAAAAAGAGACCTTATTCGGGAGGAGAGATATGCAGCAACCTTCACAACCCCCAGAGGAAATCGCCCGCCGGTTTGCCGGGGTGTTAAAACCGGAGGTGGAGCCTGACCGTCTGATTGATGTGATATCCAGGGTCGATGAACTAGATGTAGAAGTCCGGGTGCAGGCGCGGGGTTTTACAATTCGGTGCCAGCCAAGGAAGGAGGATGGAGACGACGTAGCCGCCGGCAAACTGGCCGACCTGCTGGAGCAGATTCTTGCCAGTTATCTCGATGATCTGCGAAACCGAGGGCTCGGTGTAAACGCTGAACGGGAATGGACCGAGGAAAACCCGAAGGTGACAATTTAACCCTGCCGGCTATCCGGAGTGAACGGCAGGTGCAGACTTCCGTTTTCCTCTAATATAAAGCTGGAAAATATCGTGTGGACTGCAGTGAACTGAATCATTAAGCTCATAAAATCAAGGAGAGAAAGGATGGGTACCTGTGAGTGAATTCCTGCAGTCATTCAAGGAAGCGGAAGAGTTCCGGCCGGAGAAGTTCAATCCGGTGGTCCTGGCCGAAAATGAACGCACCAAAGTGATATTGGCCTGTTTTGAACCCGATCAGTTTATCCCGGTTCACCGTCCCGGGGTGGATTTGACCCTTGTTGTGTTACAAGGCGAGGGGACGGTAGTAGCCGGCGAATCTGAGGAGGAAGTCAGTCCGGGGGCCGTGGCATTCGTCCCGGCCGGCGAGGCGCGGGGAATCAAGGCCCGAACCCGTATGACGCTGTTGCACGTGGTGACCCCGCCGCCGACCGAAGAGGATCATACGGAGGTAATGGCTGGCCTGCAGAGCGGCCGGTGGCGCTGAACGCTATTGGAAGATACCGGGGTGAAGACAATAACCTTTCCGCTGAAACCGCAGGCTCCGTTCCGGTTGGATCTGACGGTCTGGGCCCTGCGGCGCTGGCCGAACAACTTGATGGATCGCTGGGATGGCGAGACTTACCGCCGGGTGCTGTGGGTTACGGACATCCCGGTGGCGGTAGCCGTCAAACAAGTCGGGCCGGTTGATAACCCGCGGCTGCAGGTCACAGTGAAGGGTGATGAGATCGCCACCGCAACACAGCAGGCCCTCAGAAGAATTCTCACCCACGTACTGGGCACAGACCGGGATCTTACCGGTTTTTACCGTCTTGCTGCATCGGACCCGCAGCTTGGCCGCCTCGCTGATCGGTTTTATGGTTTGAAACCACCCCGGTTTCCGACACTCTTTGAATGTTTAGTGAATGCCGTTACCTGCCAGCAAATTACGCTCAATCTCGGCATACGGATGCTCAACCGGCTGTCCGAGGCCCTGGGACCGTCTAAAAAGGGGGAAGGTGAGGCAATCGTGGGGTTTCCGCGCCCCCGGGATCTGATGGAAGCCCCAGGTGAAACTCTGCGAAAACTGCGCTTCAGCCGGCAGAAAGCCCGCGCACTGAAAGAACTGAGTGAAGGCATCGTCCGGGGCACACTTGACCTGGAAAGTCTGAAGACGGCGGACCAGGAGACGGTACGTGCCCGGCTTCGCCAACTCTGGGGCGTCAGGCGCCGGACGACGGAATACACACTCCTGAGAGGACTGGGTCGACTGGACGTGTTCCCCGCTGACGACGTCGGGGCACGCAACGGCCTGGAACGCTGGCTGGATGTTGTTGAAAACCTGGACTATGACGGCGTGCGAAAAATCCTGGCCGATTGGCACCCCTACGCCGGTCTGGTCTATTTCCATCTCCTCCTGAACCGGCATGTATCTGACGGAAGGATTGAAAAGTAACCCCGCCTAATTTCCGATGTTACATCCGTTGAAAAGTGCAGCGACCTGTGCCCTATCGCCCGCGTCGAGGATCTCCTCCAGCAACGGGTACACGGCATATTCCTCGGTGGCATTATGCACATCGAGTAATCTTTGGAAGCGGGCAATCAGTGTGCCCTGTTCCTCATTGCACTCCGAGGTGCGCGATCTCAGTTCCTCCAGTTGGTCGACGAGTTGTCGATGCTGCCGGATCAGCTGAGGGGTGACCGTATGCGCTGTCGAAAAGTAGGAGTCGTATTTGGGAAAGAGGAGATCCTCTTCCATGTCGATGTGCTGCACAAGCTGATCCGCAAATTCCTCAAAGAACGCCCGTGCCTGTTGCAGATTGCGAGACCGACGGATATGCCAGGCTTCCAGGAGGTCATCAAGTGTCCGGTGGTGTCCGGTCAGTATGTCATTGATATCAGCCATGAGGTGTTTCCTTTGGCAGTAATCGAAGTTCAATCATCATAAAAACTTAACGGTACTGGTTCTGAAGTGCAAGAGCAGGGTGCCAAAAATTGAACAGGATATAAAGGGGATCGAAAAGAAAAATACAGTCCTCACGATCAGCCGGGATGCCTGCTGCGAGAAGTGGCGCACAAATCAACTCGACCGGACACTCCGGAGCAAAGAAAGGATTTGATCTGTGATTTAAAATCGGATATATTTATCTGAAATGATAAGTGACAACCATCATCATGAAATCTCGATCAGAGAGGAGGAATGATTCGTATGAGGCAGGATGCAGATGAACTCCCGCTCGTCTATTCCTGTTCAGGATGCTCCAGTGCCGCGCAGATGGCGAATGACCTGGCCGTCCGGCTGGACCGGGAAGGGAAAGCCGAGATGTCCTGCATCGCCGGAGTCGGGGGCGATGTCCCATCTCTGGTAAAGGTCGCCACCACTGCCCGGGACACAGGCCGTCCGATCCTGGCTATCGACGGCTGTCCCCTGGAGTGTGTAAAGCACTCGCTGGCCAGGCACGATATTGAACCGGATGAGCATTATATTCTGTCGAAATTTAAGGTACGGAAACGGTACCATCAGGATTATGACCCGGATCAGGCGGAAAAGATTTTAGAGAAGATGGAAGACAATCTGGAGAAAAACTTTGAACCAGAGTTCGGATCATGAGGTATTCATCAATATTCCGAATCATGCGGAATGAGAATTTTCCGTGCAGAAAATCGTTCTGGTTGAAGATCTGATATGAATTGTATGAAGGATTTCGAATTATTCGAACGCTCTGAATGAAGAATTGGTCGAGGTATTCATACAACCCAAAACCATCACACGGAGGAACCATGCATACATCAGCCAAAGAAGGGATGAAAACTTCCCTGGAGAATAGAACTGTTGGTGAGATAGTCGCCGAGGACTATCGGACGGCCGAAGTGTTTCAACGGTACGGTATCGACTTCTGTTGCGGCGGCGATAAGGCGTTCTCAACCGCCTGTGCGGAGAAGGAAGTCGATGTGGAAACCGTGGCCGGCGAGCTGGCGGAAGTTCGCAGTTCCAACAGTCCAAAGGAAAACTATAACCAATGGGCCCCGGACTTCCTGGCCGATTATATCGTAAACCAGCATCATACCTATGCCAAACGGGTCATCCCGCAGATCACTCAGTTCGCGAATAAAGTTGCCCGGGTGCACGGGGACCGGCACCCGGAGACCCGCGACATCGCGGAAGTCTGGAACGAACTCAGCGGGGATCTGGTCCGGCACATGCAGCGGGAAGAACTCATGTTGTTTCCGTATATCAAACAGCTGGTGCAGGTAGAAGAGACGTCGGACGAGGCGCCGTCGCCGGTGTTCGGGTCGGCACCTGAACTCCTGAAAGAACTGGAGGGGGATCACGAGCATACCGGCGACAGTCTGGCAAAAATGGAGGAGCTAAGCAACGGTTATACTCCGCCCCAGGACGCGTGCAACACCTATCGGGCGCTGTACGCCTCGCTGCAGGAGTTCGATACCAGAACCAAAGAACACGTGCATCTGGAGAATAACCTCCTGTTCCCCAAGACCATTACCATGGAAGAACAGGTGAATTTAAAAGCATAACCCTCAGAGCGTCCAATGGCCATTCAACTCAAGCGCGCTTATGATCCGTCCGAACCGGAGGACGGATATCGGGTGTTGGTGGACCGCCTCTGGCCGCGGGGGATCAGCAAGGAGGACGCCGCCATCGATCACTGGCTGAAGGAGATCGCTCCCAGCGATGACCTGCGGAAGTGGTTCGGACACGATCAAGAAAAATGGGGCGCATTCCGGGCTCGGTATCGTGGGGAACTGGAGGGGAAGGACGAAGCGATCGCCTTTCTTCGGGAAAAAGCCGGCGAGGGCACCCTGACCCTAATCTACGCCGCGAAAGACACCGAACACAATAATGCGGTGGTGCTGAAGGAGTATCTCCAGGATCAGGGCAAAAACCATTGATGATTCCACCCCCTTGGTGGGATACCGGTTTCCGGAGATAACTGGAGATGGCTTTTGCAACGGGTGAGTGTGGTGTCGTTCAAGTGTTCAGAAACCGTTCCATCAATGCATTCAGCACCTGGTGGATTTGGGTGAACCGCGCCGGGTTCTCCAGCATCTCCGCCGGCGTCTGCACGTAAGGTCCGGGTTTCAGATCGCCGGGACAATTGTGAATGAGAGCCTGAGCGGCGGATTTCGTAGTTTCCAGATGGAACTGCAATCCCACAATGCGATTATCCAGGAGGAACCCCTGATTCTCACAGCTCTCGCTGGATGCCAAGTGGATGGCCCCCTCGGGTAGCGCAAAGGTGTCGCCGTGCCAGTGAAACACCTCGAGCTCCTCCGGAAAAACTGCCCTGAAAAACGTATCCGAACACGCCGGGGACCGCCGGATTGGAAACCATCCGATCTCCCGGTGGGCTGCCGGCGTCACTTTCGCGCCCATGGCACGGGCAATCAGCTGGGCGCCAAGACACACACCAAGAACCGGTACGTCAGTCGTCAGAATTTCACGGAGAAAGGCAAGTTCACTGTTCAGCCAGGGATACGCCTCCACATCGTGGTCGCTCATGGGACCGCCCAACACCACCAGCGCGTCAATTGCCTCAGGATCCGGAAGCGGCTCATCCTGGTAAAACCGGGTGAAGGAGATCTGCGCGCGGGCGGCGGTGAAGCAGGATTCCAGCGCACCGGGCCCCTCATAGGGGACGTGCTGCAGGATGTGAATGCGCTGGTGTGGGGGGTTGGTCATTGAAAAGAGCTTTCCGAATGAGTTATCTCCTGGAAATTTTCCTGAGGCACATTTCTCTTATTCAGACATCCGACAGGGAGATAAGATGTTGTTTCAGGGCGGTGACGACCGCT
>CAYPST010000021.1:22019-51154 GCA_964413425.1 uncultured bacterium | reverse complement strand
GATAAAAAAGCCCCGCAATCTCTAACAGGCATTTGCGGGGCTTTCGACCGTGGCGCCTCCCCGATTCGAACGGGGGACACGCGGATTTTCAGTCCACTGCTCTACCTGCTGAGCTAAGGCGCCACCTTTTTCAAATCCAGCAGCAAATATAAAAAGGGGGCAAATGGATTGCAATCATTGATTGGAAAAACTGCTGAGAGATGCCCAAGCGTGTCGAAAGTATTTGTGATACGGGTCAAATGCGCTTGATAAAACATAAGATAATTGAATAGTACTTGCACACAACACAATAGGGATATATTTTCTGAGCGACTGTAGAAAGATTAAACACCTGACCAATATATATCGGCTGTCAGACATTCCGGATTATAAAGATGGGAGTGGTGTGCAAATGGCCATGGAGATATTGATTGTCGACGATAACGAAGATATTACCACGCTTCTCAGTGATATTGTCAGGATGGAGAATCACAAGGTAACGGTTGCGGGCACCGGAAATGAAGCAAAGGCATGTATTGAGAGGCAACAGTTTGATCTTGCGTTTTGTGATATCACCCTTCCGGATATTTCGGGCTGGGAAGTGATCAAGTATCTCAATCAATGTGCTCCCGATACGTCAATTGTTATTATATCCGGACTCGGAGAAGGCGAACGAAGTCAACAGGGTGAATTATATACATTTGACATGGTTTTAAAAAAGCCCTTTAAAATTAACGAAGTCCAGGCAGTCTTACAGAGGTTTTCGACAGGGTAATCCGGTGGCAGCCGGAATTCTCTGTTGCCCTTCCTTGTCGCGGTTTTAGAGCGTACATATACCCACCAGGGAGGTGTCCATCCTGCTTACCGGAGAACTCATGCAGGTTACGCAGGCATCGTGGGGAGAGAAAATCCATTTTCGTGTTGTGTGTCCGGCAGAACCGCACCAAACGATCCTCTGACCGGCTGCATGTAACCAGAATTTGCACTTGACACTCTCCATGAAGAATTCATATTTTAGCACTCAACGGATGAGAGTGCTAATAACAGGTCAGACGGTGTGGGCATGACCGGGGTAAAATCAGGAAGGTCTCATAGATATTTTCACTGTAACTAACGTAATAACTCATGACTCAAAAGGAGGAGAGTATGGATATTAAACCACTAGCCGACCGGGTTGTTGTCAAGCCTTCGGAGGCGGAAGAAAAAACGGACAGCGGTATCATTCTGCCAGACACAGCGAAGGAACGCCCGCAGAAGGGTGAAATTATCGCCGTCGGAACGGGTAAGAAGTCGGAAGCCGGCGAGGCTATTCCCCTGGAAGTGCAAGCGGGGGATACGGTTATCTATGGAAAATATTCCGGGACGGAAATCACCTTTGGTGGTGAAGAGTATTTGATTATGCGCGAGAGCGATATTCTGGCCGTCATATAACAGGAAACTTTACAAAGGTATTTATAAGGAGGATATACTTATGGCAGCAAAACTTATTTCATACGACTCCAAAGCGCGGAATGCGCTAAATAACGGGGTTGAAAAGCTGGCGGGTGCCGTCAAGGTGACCCTCGGCCCGAAAGGCCGTAACGTTATTCTGGAGAAGTCATTTGGAGCACCGACGGTTACCAAAGATGGTGTGACCGTGGCGAAAGAAATTGAACTGAAAGATCATATAGAAAACATGGGTGCCCAGATGGTCAAGGAAGTGGCTTCCAAGACCTCGGATGTAGCCGGAGACGGCACCACGACCGCGACTGTGCTGGCTCAATCCATTTTCCAGCAGGGTCTGCGGAGTGTGGCCGCCGGATCGAATTCCATGGAAATCAAGCGGGGTGTGGATGCTGCGGCCAAAAAGGTTGTGGAGTACCTCCGGGGTGTGAGCAAAGAACTGCCCGGCAAAGAAGAAATCGCGCAGGTGGGCTCGATTTCCGCCAATAACGATAAAGAAGTGGGGCAGTTAATTGCGGATGCCATGGACAAAGTCGGCAAAGATGGTGTGATTACCGTGGAAGAGGCGAAGACCCTGGAAACCAGTCTGGAAGTGGTCGAAGGGATGCAGTTCGATCGCGGATATCTGTCCCCGTATTTTGTGACGGATTCCGAGACCATGGAAGCGGTGCTGGAAGACGCCTATATTCTGATCCATGATTCAAAGATCAGCGCGATGAAGGATCTGCTTCCGGTGCTGGAGAAGGTCTCCCAGATGGGCAAACCGTTGCTGATCATTGCGGAAGATGTGGAAGGCGAAGCCCTGGCGACACTGGTGGTCAATAAGCTTCGCGGTACCCTGAGAGCCGCGGCAGTGAAAGCACCTGGCTTCGGTGATCGCCGCAAAGCCATGCTGGAAGATATTGCGACACTGACCGGCGGAACCGTGATTTCCGAAGAACGCGGCTTCAAACTGGAGAATACCACCGTCGATTATTTAGGTCAGGCCAAACGGGTGACCATCACCAAAGATGAAACTACCGTGGTGGAAGGTGCCGGGAAAACAGCGGACATTAAAGGCCGCATTAGCCAGATCCGGACACAGATTGAGGAAACCACCTCGGATTACGACAGAGAGAAACTGCAGGAACGTCTGGCGAAACTCTCCGGTGGCGTTGCCGTGCTGAACGTCGGGGCCGCAACCGAAGTGGAAATGAAGGAAAAGAAGGCCCGGGTGGAAGATGCCCTGCATGCGACCCGGGCAGCGGTGGAAGAAGGCATCATCCCGGGTGGCGGCGTGACCTTCCTGCGTGCTGTGAAAGCGCTGGAGGATTTCGAACTGCCGGGCGACCAGAATATCGGTGTCAAAATCGTCCGCCGTGCCCTGGAAGAACCGGTTCGCCAGATCGCGAATAATGCCGGACATGAAGCCTCCATCGTGGTGCAGAAAATCCGGGAAGCCGATGATGATAACTTTGGCTTCGATGCGTATAAGGAAGAATATGGCGATCTGCTGAAAGCCGGTATCATTGATCCCACCAAGGTGGCCCGCATCGCACTGGAAAACGCCGCCAGCGTGGCCGCATTACTGCTGACTACCGAATGCGTGGTCTCCGAGGAAGAGACGGACGATGAAGACGAAGGCGGCGGCGCACCGGGTGGCATGCCCGGCGGAGCCGGCGGAATGGGTGGCATGGGCGGTATGTACTAAATCCCGTTCACAGCAACCGGTTTTAATAAAGCGTCCCGATCTTTCATCGGGGCGCTTTTTTATTCCTCTTAGCCTGAGTGAGAGGTGGCCTTCCCGGAGATCGCAAAGGCCTTAGCGATCGTTGTGTTTACTTACCAGACGCACTTTTCCAGGCCAGGATTCAGGTAGTTGAGCTCAAATGTACTTTGGTGGAAATAGCCGAAGGAGTAATAATGCATCCAGTCGCCCAGGTTAATAAATGTCTTCTCTCCACGGGATGCGACATACGGATGGTGAAAATGCCCCATAATCACATAGTCATAGCCGTCCCGGAACCTGGACAGCACATATTCGTCATAGGCCTGTTCGACCAGCTGCCGGTTTTTCGCGGGATCGAACTCATTGACCCTCCGCGAAGTGGAGGCAATTTTCCGGGCGATTCGAAAACCTGCATCCGGGTGGAGAAGCCGAAAAAGTCGAATGGTGAAGGGATGCCGGAAAATCTTCCGCATGGCACGATAGGGTTTATCCTTGTCTAAAATGCCATCACCATGACATATCCAGAATCGTTTTCCCCCGCACACCAACGCGATGGGATCGGGATAAAGGTGAATACCCAGATCGTGTTCAAAGAAAGATTCGGTCCAATAGTCATGGTTTCCGGCCAGATAATGAATTTCAACACCGTGCTCCACCAGGTTCCGCAGCATGACTATCAGGTCAAAATGCTGGCGCGGAATCACATATCGATACTCGAACCAGAAATCAAACAAGTCGCCGACGATATACAATTGAGCCTGCTGTGCTTTCACATCCTGGAAAAGGATTCGCAAGCGCCGGACTTTCTCATCGTCCTGCTCGGTTCTATCGATATGAAAGTGTAAATCCGAGATAAAGTAGAGCGGAGCTGTCATTCTCAGTTCCTTTATTTGTCGATTATGCACATCGGCTGCGCCGAAATTAGCAGCCTGTGTTCCTTTTGTCAATGAGGTTTTCGAGATTCGGCACCCGGAGATATCCCGCCGCTCCCTTCCGATGGATCCTGACTCGGGGTCATCCCCGGGCGACACGGCTGAAAAATATATTGACTTCAGCCGGTGATCTTCCTAATGTTGCTACAGGATATAAATGTATGCGGGGCTTTGACTATCGCTCCTTTTCTACCTCGCAAATATGCATGCCAATACCTCGTCGCCAGACAGGCACGTCTGCTCCGTTGTATTCACTGAAAGGAGAATGGACATTAGCAGAGGAAGTGTTGGCGGCGCCGGATCCGTGAAAAGCGGAACCTTTTAACAAGTGTTGTGTAGAAAAAATTAAATTGGCGAACATTGCAAACAGATTGATGACCATTATGAAAAGAATAAAAATTTATCCGCGACTCGTCTTGCTAATCCTTGGCATTATCAGTACGGTTTTTATTCCAGCCGAAGCAGTACAGGCTCAGATCTTTGGCCAGAATAAGGTTAACTATGAGAACTTTAGTTGGTCCTTTATTCGATCCGAGAATTTTGATGTCTATTACTATGGGGAGAATAAAGATCTGGCGGTCTTCACAGCAGAGACGGCTGAGCGGGCGCTGCTGCAAGTTGATGAGGAACTGAACTGGCATATCACCGACCGCATTGCCATCATCGTATATGAATCGCATAATGATTTCCAACAGACCAATGTGACTACGCAATATCTGCCGGAAGGTGTCGGGGGATTCACCGAATTATTTAAAAATCGCATCGTCGTTCCCTATGAAGGTGATTATGAGCAATTCCGCCACGTGATTCATCATGAATTAACCCATGCGGTTATGAATGACTTTCTGTATGGCGGTTCGCTGCAGTCGATTGTGAGCGGACGGGTCACGGTACAATTGCCCCTCTGGATGAGTGAAGGGTATGCCGAGCACTCCTCTCTCTATTGGGACACGAAGGCGGATATGACCATCCGTGACCTGGCGGTGAACGTGCAGATTCCGAACCTGAATCAATTAAACGGGTATCTGGCATATAAGGGCGGACAGGGGGTGATGAGATATATCGCTGATACCTATGGAAAGAAGAAGGTCGGAGAAGTCTTCACGCAAATCAAGCGGAATCATAGTGTGGAACAGGGTGTGCGTGCGGCACTGGGAGGTGACTTCGAGAACCTGAACAGACGGTGGAGAAAATATATCCGGGAACAGTATTGGCCGGATATTGAAGGACGGGAAGATATTATTGACATTGGCACCCAGCTGACTGATCATGAAGAGTTGAACAATTATTATAATATTGCTCCAGCTATCTCCCCTGACGGTGGCCGTATTGCCATTCTCTCCGATCGGGACGGCTATGCAGATATCTTTCTTATCTCTGCCATCGATGGCCGGGAGATCAAAAAGGTGGTCTCCGGCGGGCGTACCCCTGGCTTCGAAGAATTAAAATGGCTGCAGCCCGGCATTACCTGGTCTCCGGACGGGCAGAAAATTGCCCTGACCAGTAAAACCGGTCCCAGGGATGCCCTCAATATCATTGACGTGAATACGGGGGAGAAGAAGTCCTTTACATTCAAAAAGGTGAAAAACCTGTTTACGGCAGCGTGGTCTCCTGATGGAAAAAAGATCGCCATGATCGGTCATCAAAACCGCCAGAGTGATATCTATGTATATGATCTGGAGACCAAACAGCTGCAAAACATCACAAACGATATTTACAGTGATTCCGAACCCCGGTGGTCTCCGGATGGCGAGCGGATCATGTTTGTTTCGGACCGGAGTGACAATGTACATGGCGGCACAGAAAACATGTATCAGTACGATTACACGAATAAGGATATATACATTTATCATCTGGAGGATGCGTCCATAGAACGGGTGACGGACTCTCCCTATGAAGAGAATTATCCTGTCTGGGCGCATACGAAAAATAAAATCGCCTATACTTCTGATCGCTCCGGCATCCATAATATTTATTTGCATGATCTGGAGACCGGGGACAACTATGCGGTGACCAATGTGCTCACGGGGGTGCAGCAGCTGACCTGGTCGAGGGATGATTCCAAGCTGGTGTTTACCGGCTATAAAGAAATGGGCTGGGATATTTACATTCTGACCAATCCCTTAAAAATCGAACCCGGATCGGTGAATCCGCCGCTGACCAAATTCAGAAGATTAGAACAGCAGGAAGGTCTCCCACCGGTGTATTCGATTCCGGGACAAGCGCCGGAACAGTTCGCTGATTTGCAGCTCGCACCGCAAGAATCCTCCTCAAAGACCGAAGATCAGCAGGGAGGATCTTACAGCAGCTATGTGTTCGCACCGTGGCATAATCCTGATATGGAGATGACGAGTTCCCCCGATTCCCATGAAGTCGCCCTGGATGATACGCTGGAGTCAAAAGATGAAACGGGTGACTATGTCTCTCACAACTACAAGACGAAGTTCACCCTGGATCTCATCAATAGTCAGGCGTATTATAACACCTTCTTTGGTTTCCAGGGAAGTACGATCTTTATGTTCAGCGACATCCTCGGGGATCACCGCTTTCTGCTGGCGACGGATATGTATGTGGATTTGCAGAACAGCAGTTACTTCCTGTCATATGAATACCTGAAACAGCAAACCAATTACGGATTAACCATATTCAATTCCCCGAATTTTTTCCGGCATATCTTCTATGGTCTTATCCGGTACCGGAACTACGGGGGAGTGTTAACGGTGTCGAGACCCTTCACGAAATTCAGCAGGATCGATTTCAATGCCCTGTATTACAATGTTGAAATGAAAACACTGGACATCCCCAACGATCCCCTCTATGTGGAAGCCGGTCTCTATCGCCATGAGTTAATTCAAACGGTACTTCCGTCGCTGTCCTACGTGTATGATAATACTATTTTCGGGTATACGGGTCCCATGGACGGCTTGCGGTTTAACGTCACCTATACCCACAGTCCGAAGTACAATAAAAACAGTCTTGATTTCAAGACTGCCGAGTTTGACTTGCGGAAATACTGGATGCTGAATCGGAACTTCACTGCCGCCGCCAGATTAACCGCCGGAATGAGTGAAGGTGAGAACGCCCAGCGGTTTTTTATGGGCGGCGTGAGCAATTGGTTGAATCGCAAATTCGCCGGTGGTTTGGATACCTATATCGGGGATCCGGAAAATATTTATTTCTCGAGATTCGTGACCCCGGTGCGCGGCTCCCGGTATTATGAACAGTACGGAACCCGGTATTTCCTGGTGAATTCGGAATTCCGGTTTCCGTTCATTCAGTACCTGATTATGCGATTTCCGCTGCCGATGTTTCTCCAGAATGTTCGTGGCGCCGTATTCTGGGATAGCGGAGCAGCCTGGACCAATAACGATCTCAATATCCTCAAGACCGATCAATTCGGACGCCGGGTGTTCGATGATATGATTGCCGGTTACGGGTACGGATTTCGGATTTTCCTGGGATATTTTCTCCTGAAAATCGATGTGGCATGGGAGTTGGAGAGTTTCCATATTTTCAGGGATGCTTCCAAACCGAAATACTATTTCTCAATCGGCGCCGATTTTTAAGCAGGCGCTCTCCTCTCTCTGTCCGGCCTGTCAACTGAATCCGTATTCTCTCTGTCATCAAGCAGTTGGAGAGAATGCGGATTTTTTATATGTTTCAACGTGTTTATGAGAAGCATACTTCGGGTGATCCAGAGTATTGGTCGCCGCACCATAGCATTCTACCGAGAATTCGGGCGTCTGAATATTCTGACTCTGAACATTGCGAGAAATTTGCGCTGGCTGTTGAAGGACCGGGAATTGGTCGTCGAGCAGATGATGCAGATTGGGGTCAAGGGTATTCCGCTGATCACCGTGGTTTCCATCTTTGCCGGCGCAGTGTCTGCCTGGCAGGCCGCCTATCAGCTGGAAGGGATTATGCCGCTGGATTTCCTGGGATCCGCTGCCGGAAAGGGCATCTTGCTCGAGATGGGCCCGGTGCTTACCGGCCTGGTTATTGCCGGGAGAAACGGCGCGTCTATTGCCGCCGAAATCGGAACCATGCGGGTGACCGAACAAATTGACGCTCTGGAGAGTATGGCCATTGATCCGGTCCGGTATCTGGCGATGCCCCGGGTAGTGGCAGCTACTATTATGATCCCGGTTGTTGTTGTCTTCGCCGATACCATCGCCATGGGGGGCGCATTTTCGGTGGCCTATCTGGTCTATAACCAGGGAGCCCCCGTTTTCTTCGGCGCATTTCAGGATTTTTTTACAATGACCGATCTGGTGATGTCTCTTACCAAGGGATTGGTTTTTGGATTCAGTACGGCACTGATCGGAGTCCATGTAGGACTGCAAGCACTCGGCGGGGCGAAGGGTGTGGGGTTGGTGGCCATCCAATCTTTTGTGTATTCTTCCGCGGCGATTTTGATCACGGATTTCGTGCTGGCCGCGATAATTCTATAAGCCGGGAGTGTTCGTTCGAAGATTTCGGGACCTCCCGGAGTATGGGGTAGGTATCCTGTAGAAAAAGAATGTGAGGAGTGATGGCAAAAAGACGATCCATCGTGTATTCCTGCACCGGGTGCGGAGCACAATTTCCGAAATGGCAAGGCCGCTGCACCGAGTGCGGTTCCTGGAATACTCTGGTCGAGGAGGTCTATCGGGATCGTGATCGGAAGAAGCGGGCCGGAGCCGCCAAACCACCTGTGAATATCCGGAAAATCAATGCCGCACCGCTGTCCCGCATCTCTACGGCACTGGACGAGTTTGACCGGGTATTGGGGGGCGGATTGATCCCCGGGGGAGTTGTCCTGTTGGGCGGACATCCGGGTATCGGTAAGTCAACACTCGTGTTGCAGATTCTTGGAAATATTGCCAGGCAGTCGCCTGGTTCCCCGGTGTGTTATTTTTCAGGGGAAGAATCGGAAGAACAGATTGGGATGCGGGCCAGCCGGTTACACATCGATTCGGAGAATGTGCTGATCGGTAATGAAAGTAATGTTGAAAATATTCTCGCCATTATGAACGAGCACACTCCGGTGGCAGTTGTGGTGGATTCCATCCAGACAGCGGCCACCGAGGAAGTGGACAGCTTGCCCGGGAGTGTCAGTCAGGTGCGGGAGTCCGGGGCGCTGCTGCAGCAGTATGCCAAAGAACAGCAATGTACGGTCATTCTCATCGGGCATATTACCAAGGAGGGCCGAATCGCAGGCCCCAAAATGCTGGAGCATCTGGTGGATACCGTGCTCTACCTGGAAGGAGACAGCCATCACTTCTATCGCATTCTCCGATGCGTCAAGAATCGATACGGCGCCACGAATGAGGTCGGTATTTTCGAAATGCAGGAATCCGGACTGCGGCCGGTGGGAAACCCATCGGATATGTTCCTGCGGGAGCGAAGTGTTGGGACTTCCGGGTCAGTTATCGTGCCGAGTATGGAAGGCACACGTCCGCTGCTGGTGGAACTCCAGGCACTGGTTGCCCAGGCCAGCTACGGCACGCCCCAGCGCAATGCCACGGGCATTGACAACCGGCGGCTGTCGCTTCTCCTGGCAGTGTTGGAGCGCCGTATCGGCCTGCAGGTAGGCACGCATGATGTGTTTGTGAATCTGGTCGGCGGCTTGCAGGTGGATGAACCCGCCATTGATCTGGGGATTATTACGGCGATTGCGTCCAGCCTTCGGGATATTCCGGTGGATGATGCCACTGTTATCGTCGGAGAAGTCGGTTTGGGAGGCGAAGTGCGTTCTGTCTCGCACATTCAATCCCGGATCACAGAGGTCCATCGGAAGGGATTCCGGCGGTTCATAATTCCCTGGCATAATCAGTTGAAAGATCAGAACTTTGATTCGATCACCGTGACCAGGGTAAAGACGGTGGGAAAATTATTCGATTTGCTGTGGTGATCCAGGACCAGGCTCCCGTGAATCAGATGGGGGGGCTTGCAGGGAGTGAGAGTGTTCAGAAAACAGTCCCAAGGGGATTTCTTTGCCCCTTTGGGGCGAGGCGTTTTCTAAATAGACTCAGGTTCTATAAGTCAAAGGAAGTTGTGTGATCAGAAAGGATACTATAATGAGAAACTCTCTGTTACGGATTTGCATGGTCGTGTTCTGCATTGCCGGCTATGCGTCTGCGGAATCACCGGAGGTGCCCTTTACCGTACAGACCATTGGCAACGGAATGGACATTGTGGTGATAGAAAACCGGATGGTCCCGCTGGTGACTATCGAGATAAGCGCCAGAAACGGATCATTCACCGAACCGCCTGAGTATGACGGGCTCTCGCATCTCTATGAGCATATGTTCTTTAAAGCCAACGATGAGATTCCCAACCAGGAAGCCTATCTGGAGCGGACCCGGGAATTGGGTATGGTTTTTAACGGCACCACCAGCGAAGAGCGGGTCAACTATTATTTCACCCTGCATAAAGATTCTCTCAGAGCAGGGATGGAGTTTATGAAAAATGCCATCCGGTCTCCCCTCTTTCTGCGGGAGGAGATGCAAAGGGAAAATGAGGTGGTGAATGCCGAATTCGATCGCAATGAGGCCAACCCGTACTATAACGTGTACCGGGCGCTGCAGAAGAAGATGTGGTATGAGTACTACAGCCGGAAGAATCCCCTGGGGCAACGGGAGATTATCCTGAACGCGACGCCGGAGCAGATGCGAACCATTCAAAACCGGTATTATGTCCCGAACAATTGCGCTTTGCTGGTAGCCGGAGATGTCCACGCTGCGGAAATCTTTGAACTGGCAGAAGAATTATACGGAGACTGGGAACGCGCACCGGATCCCTTTGAGCAATATCCGGTCCCTGAGCATCCGCCATTGAACGCCTCCGCCGATACCATTGTGACCCAGCCGGTCAATGTATCTATGATCATGGCGGGCTGGTACGGACCGAAGGCACGGAAGGATACCAAATCCACCTTCGCCGCAGATGTCTTTTCATTTATCCTGGGCCAGCGGACTTCCCGATTCCAGAAAAACCTGGTGGATTCCGGGATCGCCCTCCAGGCCGACCTCAGCTATTACACGCTCCAGCACACCGGTCCGATAACAGCAACTATCGTGTCCACTCCTCCCAATGTATTGAAAGCGAAAGAAGCCTTCATGGAGGAACTGGAACGATTCACTGATCCCAACTATTTCACCGATCAACAGCTGGAGACCGCCAAAACCCTGCTGGAAGTCGATGCCATTTATAATCAGGAGAAGGCCAGTGAATACGTGCATACCGTGTCCTTTTGGTGGGCCATCACCGGGTTGGAGTACTATCGGGATTACTTCGAAAATCTGCGAGCAGTCACCCGCGAAGATATTGTGAATTATATCGAGACCTACATTCAAAGTAAACCATTCGTGATGGCGGTCATGGTGAATCCTGAGATAAAGAACAAACTGCAATTGTCAGAAGGGAGTCTGGTCCGATGAAGAAACTTTCCATCGTTCTTATCAGCGCGGTGCTGTTCACTTTTGGCTGTGCTCAGAATCGATCGCCGGGAGAGAAGAGCACGACCGCGTTCACCATAGATGGCCTCCGGGTTATTTTGAGAACGGTTCCCGGGAATCCGGTGGTTGCAACAGGTTTCTATCTGAAGGGCGGGACAAAGTATGTGAGCAGGGATCAGGCGGGGATCGAGCGTTTTCTGTTCGAAACCGCCACCCACGGTACCGAATCACTGTCCAAAGATGAATTGAACTCCCGCCTGGAATCCATGGGAACGAACCTGGCCGTCGAAGCCCAGTATGATTACAACGGATTGTCAATGACCTGCTTGCGGCGATCCTTCGAGGATTCCTGGAACATTTTCAGCGAGGTGCTGCTGCATCCCAGTTTCGAGGAAAAAGAGATTGAACTGGTGCGGGAACAGACCTTGTCATCGATTCGTTCGGAGCAGGACGAGCCGGACAGCTATGTGCAGCTGCTGTCGAATAATCTGTATTACCAGGGCCATCCCTACGCGGTCAGTTTATACGGGACGGAACCGTCTGTAAATACCATGAGTCGTGCGGATCTTATGGAGTATCATGATACGCATAGTACGAAAACGCGCGCCCTGGTAATTATTGTGGGAGATCTGTCCAGAGAGGACGTGCAGGAGCAGGTGCGCAGTCTGGCAGCGCGTTTACCCGCTGGACCGGTGCAGCCGGGCAACGGAGACGATACCGGATATGACGCCGGGCCGGCAGATTTGACGGTTGCCGGGCGGGAGATTCCCACCAATTATATCAGAGGACTCTGTTCCGCCCCGACACCAGGTGCAGAGGATCATCCTGCGTTTTCTGCGGCTTTCCGAATTCTGGACAATAAATTATTTGAGGAAATTCGCACCAAACGGAATCTGTCCTATGCCCCGGCTGCGGGAAGTTCAAGGCGAGAGGAGAATTACGGGATTATTTACGTTTCCACAACCCGGCCGGATACCACACTGAAGGTAATGTTTGAAACCATCGAACAGATGGCCAGGGAGCCGCTCCCCGAACAAGAAGTGGCCAATGAGATCTCGCAGGCGATTACCCGGGATTTAATGAACCAGGAAACTGCGGCCGCCCAGATGGATCAGCTGGCGATGTATGAAATCGTGGGCGGGGACTGGCGCCAGGCGGCCACCTATATTGACCGTCTGAGAATTCTCACTCCCGAAGACATCCGGGACGCCATTCGGACGTATGCTCACAACTTCCATTTTGGGGTGGTGGGGAACCCGGATCAGATATCACATGCGCTTTTCACCAGCAGATAAACAGGAATCCGCAAGTAATGCGGCAACAGTGATCTTCAGGCCCGGCCAGTCATTATGATACCCTTTCGTCTGCTTGCGTCGGATCCGGCCTCCAATGCCAGAGCCGGTGAGTTTGTGACCAGCCATGGCAAGGTGGACACCCCGGTGTTCATGCCGGTCGGCACCCATGGTGCCGTAAAAGCGGTTACTCCGGATGAAGTGCGCCAATGCGGAGCACAGATCATTCTGGCCAATACCTATCATCTCTACCTTCGTCCCGGTCTGGAAGTTATCGGGAGTGCGGGGGGACTGCATCAATTCATGGACTGGCAGCACTCACTCCTCACCGACAGTGGAGGCTTTCAGGTCTTCAGTCTGGCTGATCTCAACGAAATTGATCAAGACGGAGTGGTGTTCCAATCGCATCTGGATGGTTCGCGCCATCAGTTCAGCCCGGCGCATTCTATGCGTATCCAGCGCATCCTGGGGAGTGATATTATGATGGCGTTCGATGAATGTGCTCCCTACCCCTCGGAAAAGCAGTATGTCGTCGAAGCGATGCGCAGAACCCATCGCTGGGCGGAACAATCTCTGGAGTATGTGCAAAATAATGGGCCGTTGTATGGCTATGAACAGTATCTGTTTGGCATTGTCCAGGGCGGAACGCATGAGGATCTGCGGCATCTGAGTGCGGAATACTTATCCAATCTTGGTTTTGATGGATATGCGATTGGGGGTGTTGCGGTGGGAGAACCGAAAAAGACCCTCAGATGGATGACGGAATTGACCGCCTCGCTGCTCCCTGAGAATCAGCTCAGGTATCTGATGGGCGTCGGGAAGCCGGTGGATATCATAGAAAGTATCGCCGCCGGCGTTGACATGTTCGACTGTGTTATTCCTACCCGGAACGCGCGGAACGGATTGGTGTATACCTGGCACGGGAAACTCCCGATTCGGAATGCCGCGTATGCCGATGATCATACTCCCATTGATGCACAGTGCAGTTGCTATACATGCCGCCGGTTTTCCCGGGCCTATATCCGGCACTTGTTAAATATGAATGAAATTCTGGGGCATCGTCTGACAACACTGCATAATCTGCACTTCTTCTTGATGCTGACCCGCCAGGCCCGAGAGTCAATTCTGGCCGGGCAATTCAGCGCGTGGAAGGACGAGTTTATCGGGACTTATACGGAAGATTTGTAATTGGGCGCATCCCACAGGATATATCTGCTCTGTATCGCTTGCGTTTACAAAGGAACCACTGCCTTCGTTTCGTATGCCAATAATTGATAAGTGTAATATTGCCTGAGACAATGGGGGGCTCCCAATCAGAAGCTCAATAGAGTGAAATCTCTGCTGTTGAAAAATATACGAGTTTTCTATATTAAGATTTCTTTGAAAAACTAAAAATCTGGAGAATTGCAGAGAATGGAAAGCCGTACTACTGAAAAGTCATATATGGAAAAGACACCAACACGGGAATCACCCGCACAGAAAAAAGAGTCTGCCGATTACCAGCGGCGTAAACGATATAATCGCACCAAAATCTGGTTGGGATTAATAAACTTTGGGCTCAGTTTGATATTTTTACTGATTCTGGTGTTATCACCGTTGTCTCATATTTTTGCCGGCTGGGCCAATTCAACCTGGAGTAACGCCTATGGGGCTTTACTGATATTTGCGTTGCTGGTTGGAGTGTCGGAAACGTTCGTTACTTTCCCCATCTCCTTCTATTCCGGATATCTTCTGGAGCACAAATATGATCTCTCCGATCAATCGCTGGGAAGTTATTTCTGGGAAAAACTGAAAGGTGTGCTGGTTGGCGCGGCTATTGGAATTCCGGTGTTGTTATTATTTTATTTCTTTTTGAATACATACGGGAATGCCTGGTGGTTGCCAACGGCCATTCTCGTGTTCCTGTTAACCATATTGTTATCCCGAATTGCCCCCAAGGTGATTATGCCGCTGTTTTATAAATTTTCACCGATTGATCGTGAAGAGCTGAAAGAACGAATTGCTGAGATGGCCGAAGGAGTGGGGCTTTCAATCGAAGGTATTTTTCAGTTCAACCTGAGCAAGGAGACCAAAAAAGCCAATGCGGCATTTGCAGGCATTGGCAAGGCGAAGCGGGTGATCCTGGGCGATACGCTGCTAAAAAACTTTGACGATGACGAAATTTTATCTGTGGTGGCGCATGAGTTAGGGCATTTCAAGGAAAAACATATCTGGAAGTTATCTGCCGTGGGCACCGTGTTTACGTTTGTGGGGCTCTATCTGGTGAGCCAGCTGTATGCCTATATCGTTGCCGTTTCCGATTTCAGCTCGATTACCAGTCTGGCTGCGCTTCCGCTCATTACCTTATTGCTGGTGATCTTCAACTTCATCGTCGGGCCGTTGCAGAACGCGATCTCCCGGTATTACGAACGGGTTGCTGATGACTATTCGGTCAAACTGTTTCAACAGCCCGAAATCACCATTCGGGCGCTGGAGAAGTTAGCGGATCAGAACCTTTCGGATCCCGATCCGCATCCGGCAGTCGAATTTATCTTCTACAGTCATCCGTCTATTCCAAAACGTGTTCGCCGGATAGAAGAGCAATATCTGAGCTAATCCTTTGAATATCGGCATCGATACAGGTGGGACCTTCACGGATTTCTTCTGGATGGATCCGGAAAAAGGCGGTCTAAGCGTTTTTAAAGAACCATCAACTCCCGAGGAGCCCGCCCGGGCTATTCTGAATGGTTTGCAGCGGATAGAAGAGGAGTTCGATACCATCGTTCACGGCACGACTGTGGCGACCAATTCCGTACTGGAGCGTAAAGGAGCGGATGTTGTCTTGCTGACCACGGCTGGATACGAGGATGTGATAGAAATCGGCAGGCAAATCCGGCGGGATATATATAACCAGAATGTGGATCGTCCGGAACCCTTGGTTTCCGCGACTGATCGATTCGGGGTACCGGAACGCCTGGATAAGCGAGGCCGGGTCCTCACACCGCTGCAAATCGACCATGATCTGGTGCAGGCATTACAAAATCGGGCACCGGAATCAATTGCTGTGTGTTGCCTGTTTTCGTATATCAATCCCGGACATGAACGGGAAATCCGATCCCGGCTCATGGAAGCAGGCATCCAATCGTACTGGTCCCTGTCTTCGGAGGTGATTCCTGAATACCGGGAATACGAGCGATTCAGCACGACGGTCATCAACGCTTTTGTTACTCCGGTAATGGACAGGTACCTCGGATCGCTGGAATCGCAGCTGGAGGTGGATCATCTGCGGATTATGCAGTCAAACGGGGGCAGCATGGAAGCAGGCACCGCCAGGCAGCAGGCGGTACAAACGCTGCTTTCCGGCCCCGCCGGCGGCGTGGTGGCCGCCCACACCATCGCTGGCCAGTGCAGATTGGAACATGTGATTTCCTTCGATATGGGAGGAACGTCCACTGATGTCTCTTTTTTACCGGGACGAATAGATACTACCGACGAGGCCGCCATCGATGATCTGCCGGTTAAATTACCCATGATTAACATCCATACTGTCGGAGCTGGTGGTGGTTCGATTGCGTACCGGGATCAGGCGGATGTACTGCAGGTTGGCCCGCAGAGCGCGGGAGCGGAACCGGGCCCGGTTTGTTACGGGAGAGGCGGACGTGAGCTCACAGTGACGGATGCGAATTTGCTGACAGGCAGGCTGGTGGCCTCGGCCGTCTTTGGCGATTCGATACATCTGGATACGAGAACCACCGAGCAGTGCGCTCGCGAATTTGCTTCGAAGTTCAATATCACCACAGAACCGCTGGCCGAATCCATCATCGCGGTGGCGAATGCCAGCATGGAACGCGCAATCAGGGTCATTTCCGTGGAGCAGGGCTATGATCCGGGCAGCGCCACCTTAATTGCGTTTGGCGGGGCCGGTCCTCTCCACGGCTGCGCGCTGGCGGAATCGCTGGGAATCGAGGAGGTTCTGGTGCCGGTACATGCCGGGGTGTTCAGTGCATTCGGCTTGCTGTGGGCGGATGTGGTGCGGGACAGGACTCGAACCCTGATCCGGCGCACACCGGACATCGATTGGTCTGAGGTGGAGATGAAGCTGCAGGAAATCCAGGACAGCGTGAACCAGGATATTCTTGCCCAGGGCCTGCCGGAACAGGCACTCTCATTCGAATGGATTGTCGAGATGCGCTATAAGGGGCAATCGTATGAATTGTCTGTTCCCTGGCAATCAGGTATGATCCGGGCGTTTCACCAGCGCCATGAAGAGCGGTACATGTTTCGCCATGATGATCGTCCGGTTGAGATCGTGAATTTGCAGGTTCGTGGCATCGGCCGGGTTTCAAAGCCGGCATTGCCGGTGCATGATCTTCGGGAGCAGGAGTTCACGCCTGCTGACGGGAAGCTGCAGCGGGGATTTTATCAATCGGAAGTACTGGATGTTCCGGTGATTTCCAGAGAAGATCTGTGGCCCGGAGCATTCGGGTCGGGACCGTATGTCATTCCGGAGCAAACCTCCACCACTTTTGTGCCTCCTGACTGGCAATTTCAGGTGGATGAGTTCGGACATCTTCGACTACGAAAGGGGGGCACAGTATTTTAGAATTCCACGGAGAGCATCCGTCTTTTCTGTTTCAGTACGAGATGCATGCTGCAACTTTCCTGGAACGGCCGAATCGGTTCCTGGCCCGGGTGCAGGTGGACGGAAAAATCGTCAACGCGCATGTGCCCGATCCTGGGCGACTGAAGGAGCTGTTACTTCCGGAAGCGGAGGTGATGGTGCGCTATAATCCTTCGCCTTCCCGCAAAACAGACTGGACGTTAACTCTGGTCAGAAAAAATCACGTATGGGTATGTGTGAACACGCAGATTCCCAATGCCTTTGTCACCGAATTACTGCGAAGACAGCTGCTTCCTGAGTTTGCCCGGTTCCACGAGGTCAAACCAGAGGCAAAACACGGAAACAGCCGATTCGATTTTCGGCTGCAAAATCAGGAAGAGACCTATTGGCTGGAGGTCAAATCTGTCTCACTGGTACATAATAACGTCGGGCTCTTCCCCGATGCTCCCACAGAAAGAGGCACGCGGCACGTGAAACAACTCATGGAATTGCAGAAAAACTGGGACGGAGCGGGGGTGTTGTTTATGGTGCAGCGGTCTGACGCCCGGTTATTTGCACCGAACTGGATTACGGATCCGACGTTTTCAGCGACGATACGCAGTGCGGCCGCAAGCGGGGTGGAAGTTACAGCATATACCACCCACGTCGAACCCCGCGGCATCGAACTGAGAGAGCGGCTCGATTACGATCTGGATCGGGAATATCCTCTACCGGCGATGTAAAATCTTATGGAATGGGGCAGTCTGCATACCGGCAGGATAGTCTGGAAAAATCCAGTGCGTTATGTATGCTGTCCTCTGGAAATATTGCATAAAAATGAGTCAACCGTCAGAAAGAGATGAAAAGTATTTTGAGCATTCAGCATGACTAATCTTGATCCGGTGCGGCTGGAGATCTTCCGCAGTCTGTTTACCGCAGTGGCGGAAGAGATGGGCGGAACGCTTATGCGATCCGCCTCTTCGCCCAATATCAAAGAACGGCGGGACTATTCCTGTGCGATTTTTACCGGCGAGGGTGCCCTGGTTGCCCAGGGAGAGCATATGCCGGTGCATCTTGGCTCCATGCCGCTCTCTGTGAAAACCGCCATCGAAGAATGCGATTTCCAGCCGGACGATATTATCATTCTGAACGATCCCTATAGAGGAGGGACGCATCTTCCGGATATTACTATGATTGCGCCGGTGTATGTGGAGAAGGATGGTTCGCCGGCATTTTTCGCAGCCAACCGGGCCCATCATGCGGATGTCGGCGGCATGTCGGCAGGCTCTATGCCACTGGCCACGGAGATTTACCAGGAGGGCCAGATAATTCCGCCGCTGAAATGGATTGCAGCCGGGAAGCCCAATAAAGAGTTCGCGGGGTTATTTTTGAATAACGTGCGGACACCCCAGGAACGCCGGGAAGATCTGGCGGCGCAAACGGCTTCCCTGAAAGTTGGCGCCAAACGACTTCTTGAACTTGTCGAGCGGTACGGTCTCCCTGAAATACGGAAGTTCATGGCCCAGGTGATGGATTATTCCGAGCAACTTATGCGGAAGGAACTACAAGCGATTCCGGACGGGACTTACACAGCGTGCGATCACCTGGATGATGACGGGATCTCAGAGGGATCAGTGAAAATTCAGTGTACCCTGCAGATTGACGGAAACAATGCCACCGTGGATTTCACAGGATCCGCACCCCAGGTGTCGGGGAGTTTGAATGCCGTGTATGCCATTACCTATTCTGCGACTGTGTACTGCTTCCGGGCGTTTGCCGGCACGCCCATTCCCGTAAATGAAGGCGGTTTTCGCCCCCTCACGATTCGCGCCCCGGAAGGTACGGTGGTCAATGCCCGATCCCCTGCTGCGGTGGCAGGGGGAAACGTGGAAACTTCGCAGCGGATTGTCGATGTTGTGTTCAGGGCATTCGCCGAGGTGATCCCGGACCGGGTCCCTGCCGCCAGCCAGGGCACCATGAATAATCTGGCCGTCGGAGGAATCGGGGAGTCGGGAACCCCGTTCGGCTATTACGAAACTATCGCCGGGGGAATGGGGGCGCGGCCGACCAAACCGGGAATCGACGGCATACATACACATATGACGAACACCATGAATACTCCCATTGAGGCTCTGGAAATCACCTATCCGATGCGGGTCACCGAATATCATCTCAGGAAGGAATCCGGCGGCGACGGTGAACAACGGGGTGGGGACGGCATCGTGCGTGCAATCCGGTTATTAACCGACGCGTCTATTACACTGCTGAGTGAGCGACGAACCATCGCACCTTACGGCCTTCAGGGCGGATGTCCGGGACAATGCGGCCGGAATTCTCTGCAATCAGGGGATCAGGTTAGATCGTTGCCTTCTAAGTTTAACATCTCAGGAAAGGCCGGAGATATCATCCGGATTGAGACACCAGGGGGCGGGGGTTTCGGATTCGGGAAATCAAAGACATAAGACTGATTATTATGCAAATTCTGAAACAGACCGGACTGGGGTTATTCATTCTGTTCATCTCCTGCGCCAGTGAGGCGCCGCCTCCGGGGGGGGCCGAGGATAAAACGCCACCCAGAATTGTGGAAACTCAACCGAAGCCGGATACGGTCGGAGTATCGACCACCACAGAAATTGTCTTTCGGTTCTCAGAATATTTGAATCGTCGTTCGGTGGCTCCGGCAATTTTTATTTCGCCCTATATCTCCACTGAATATGAAGTGGACGTGAGCCGGAGTACCGTGACCATCGATTTTGCGGATCCGCTGCAGGACTCCACGACCTACATTATCACACTCGGAACCGGGATCGCGGATTTGCGCGGCAATAGATTGTCACAGAGCTACCAGCTCGCTTTCAGCACCGGCACCGAAATTGACAGGGGGATCATGCAAGGCCGGATCTTTCGCCCTGAAACCAAGGAAGGAAATGTCACCGTCATTGCATACAGGAAGGCAGAGGTACGGTTAGATTCACTGCTGCGCCGCCGGCCGGATTATATCAGTAATCCGGGACCTGAGGGGATGTTTCAGTTCAGCAGTATGCAACCGGGTGAGTATTTTTTCCTGGCGATAGGGGATCAGAACCGGAATTATCTTTATGATCCGGGTGAACAGACCGGCATTCCTTCTGATACCTTCTGGACGGTTACCGATTCTGTTGCCACCTCCTCATTGCGCATGAAGATGTTTCAATATCCGGCGGACTCCCTTGTCTTAACAACGGTCAGCCAGAAAAATCGTCACCAGTTGACAGCCGGATTCAACCGGGCACCGCAACAACACCCGGATGAACATAACTTCGTTTTTGTCGACCAGCAGAACGATACTCTTCTCCCGGCTGCCGTATCACAGGGAGAGGAACCTTCGGAGTATTATCTTGAACAATACCAATTGATACCGGATAGCTCTTACCTGTTTCTTGCCCGTGATCTCACAGATACATTCGGTCTCCCCTTCGGAACTCAGCGCGACCGGCGTGATATAGCACTGTCGGACACGGAAGATACCCTGTCGTTAGATCCGCCTTCCATCAGTATTCAGGACAGTGCAACGGAGGTGCCTCAATCCGGGGAGTTTGTCGTCCAATATGCTCGTGCTATCCAACCGCTCCCGCCGGACAGTATCCTGCTTATTGAAAATATTGATACCAGTTACTATGATATAATCTGGAGAGACGATCGTACACTGGTGGCTTTTCCTGATTCCCTCTGGCCAGCCAGCCAGTGGTTGGAATGGACACTAATAGATTCGTTAGTCCGTGATCTCCGCGATTCCACGTACAGCGATTCCCTCACCTCCGGCAGTTTCCAATTTGAATCAGGAACTCGATACGGCTCCGTCACCGGCCAGGTTGAAGCACCGGAGGCATGGACGCCCGGGCTGATTCGGGTCCGGGCACACCTGGGGGATCCGGAGCGTGACTATCAAACCCGGGTGAATAACCAGTTTCGTTATGAATTCAAACGGTTGCTGCCCGGAACATACTGGCTTGAAGCATACTATGATGCTGACTCGTCTGCCACATATACCATGGGACGACCTCTCCCCTTTGTGCCTTCTGAGAAATTCATTATATTTCAGGACAGCATCGACGTACGATCCCGATGGGAGACTTCTGCAGTTAATCTGAAATTTATGGACTGAGATAATGGGGTTGCCTTTCTGGAAGTTGTCTGCGACGGGAAATGACTTTGTCGTAATCGACCATCGCGAACCAAAATTAGTGGCCGCTCGACTCCCGGAATTCACAGCCGCAGTGTGTGCTCGTCACACCGGTGTGGGGGCCGATGGCCTTCTCCTGCTGGAGGATGAGGATGACCACGCGATGGATTTCCGTATGCGGTATCTGAACGCCGATGGTTCCGTTGCTGCCATGTGTGGCAACGGAGGCCGTGCACTGGCCTGGCTCGCGCGGCAGCTCGGTCTCTGGGAAAGTGACGGCCACTTTATTGCCGATGATGGCGCTCACCGGATCTTCGAACGTGATAATCAACTGGGGGTGTCCCTGATGGTCCAATCGGAAGCCCGGCAGATCTCTCTCGAGGGAGGGAGATCAGGATGGTATATTGATACCGGTGTTCCCCATCTGGTACTGTTCACTGACGAAATAGCCCGGGAAGATGTGCTCCGAGTCGGGGCTCGCTATCGATTCGACCGGCGATTCCAACCCGAAGGCACCAATGTTAATTTTGTCCAGTTCGATGGATCTGTCCTCAAAATTCGAACCTATGAACGGGGAGTGGAGGATGAGACGCTGTCATGCGGGACGGGAATTCTGGCCTCTGTAATTATTGCAGAACATACGTCATCACTGCGGATTCCGGCGAATATAGAGGTCGGCGGCGGTCCGCTCCGGGTCACCCGGCAAAAAGAAGACTGGATTCTCTGGGGAAGTGTAGATGAAGTGTATACCGGCGAGATAATTCTCAATGGAAAAGTTCAGGAGTATCTGGCCCCGTAAATTCAATTGGTTCGAGTGAGAGCAGAAAAAAAACAGGAGATAATATGTATAGTGTAATTATGGCAGGAGGCGTTGGTAAACGATTTTGGCCCCGCAGCAGAAAAGACAGGCCAAAGCAATTACTGAACATACTGAACGACCGATCCATGTTACGGGTGACGGTTGATCGGCTGCATCAAATATCAGACTATAGTGAAATCTTCATTATAACCAATCAAGCGCAGGCACCAGGGATTCGCAAGGATATACCGGAATTACCGGATGAGAACCTGCTTATCGAACCCTTTGGAAAAAATACCGCTCCTGCCATCGCCCTGAGTGCCATCAATATCATGGCGATGGATGAGGATGCGGTGATGGGAGTGTTCCCGTCAGATCATTTGATTATGAAGGAGGATTTATTTTTCAATGATCTGGAGATAGCAGGAGAAGCGGTTCGGGAAAAAAATTGCCTGGTCACCTTCGGTATTGAACCCACCCGCCCGGCCACGGGATACGGCTACATCCAATACGATATGAAAAAACCTCTCGTACAGGAGAAGGTATATAAAGTGAAAACCTTTGCGGAGAAGCCGAACTTCAATACCGCCCAGCGATTCCTGCAGAGCGGAGATTTTCTCTGGAACAGCGGGATGTTTGTCTGGAGAACGGATACCATTCTGAGGCAGATGAAAGCACATATGCCCGAACTGTATGACAGTGCCATGACGATTAAAGATGCTCTGGGTGCCGAGGATTACTTTCAAATTGTGGAGCGCGAATGGAAAACACTGCGGAGTGAATCCGTCGATTACGGGGTTATGGAGAAATCCGGCAATGTGTATGTGGTTCGGGGGGAATTTTTCTGGAGCGATTTAGGATCCTGGACCTCCGTGTATGATCTGGCCGAAAAAGATGACCGCGAGAATGTGGTTCGTGGAGAAGCATTACTGCTGGAATCCACAGGGAATTATGTGTACTCGCCCGACCGGTTTGTGGCCACGGTCGGACTGGAGAATATGGTGATCATTAATACCGAGGATGTGACCATGGTGGTTGAAAGAAGCAAGGCCGAAGAGGTGAAAAAACTGGTTGGAGCATTGGAGAAAAAAGGGATGACTAAGTATCTCTGAGGATGCGACATGAAAGACCAACAATTATATCACCAACAATTATATCAGTTGTTGACGGAACTTGCGGAACGTCTTGATATTGAAATAGTACATGAAAAAGGTGACTTTAACGGCGGGTATTGCCGGGTTCAGCAGGATCGTCGAATCGTTTTAAATAAGCATCATCTATTACCGACCAAACTGAGAATGCTTGCACGGAATTTGTTGCGGTTTAATCTGTCGAACATCTATATCGTGCCGGTGGTACGGGAATTTCTGGAAGAAATCGCCGCAGAGGAAGGTGTGGATTCAAACATAACAGAGGAGCGGTCTGACGTTGAGAAAAACGGATAGTATCCTGGTGTGGTTAACCATGGTTGCGATATATTCCGGTGGAATCTTTCTGCTGTATGAGATTCCGCTGATAGGACAACCCCCCGGTGTTCTGATCCTGCTGTCCATCGTTCTGATTCTCTCCACAGTTCGGCCATTGCGGCGTGTGGTTCGCAAAACACTCACCCGGATATTAAATCCTCTGTACTTTGAAAACAGCCAGCGTATCCGGGAATTGATGCGGAGTCTTCAAATCACCCAGCGGCACGGAGAAATTGTTGACCATGTGCTGGTCGAACTGGGTGAGATTTTCGAGGCCAGGATCCTGGCGATTGCACTGGCCGATAACGGCCACTACAGCATCGTGAATTACCGGGCACCGGAACCCATTAACCTGGATAATGTCAACATTGATCAGGACTCGGACATTATCAAACACATGGAAGAGAAAGGGCGGATCAGCAAGGTTAATCGGCAGGCACTGCAGTATAATCCCACCCCGCAGCGCCAGCGCGATTATCGTTTCAAAGAATACAAGCTGTTCAACTATGCGATTCCGTTGAAGCTGAACGATGCGCTCACCGGGGCAATCTTAACCAGCAATATTCCCTATGAGTTTATCCGGGACTGGGAAGATGGATATTTGCAGGATTTCGCGGAATATCTCGGTATCGTCCTGCGGAACTCCAAACTCTATAATGAAGTGCGCTGGGAGGCACTGCAGAAAAACACGCTGTTTGAAATTTCCAAAAAGATCACCTCCTCGCTCGATCTGAACCGGGTGCTGCAGCTGGTGATCGATTCACTGAATCAGGTGGTGGATTATTCCGCAGCCGGGATTTTCCTGGTTCGGGAGCCGGTGAATGAAGTCTATGAGATGGTGATCAGGGGCTACCAGGATGTGGACCGGAACGAAATTACCATGAAGATTGAGAGCGGAATCGTCGGACAATGCATCGCCGAGCGCAGACCGATTATCGTGGGATTGGTCTCCGAAGCCTCCCATTACGTGGCTGTGCGTCCGGAGACCGTCTCGGAAATGTGCGTACCAATCTATGATAATCAGAAAGACAAGGTGATTGGCGCCTTCAATCTGGAAAGCGATGTTGAAAATGCCTTCTCCAAGAGCGATCTGGACCGGCTGACCGCATTCTCCGAGCAGGTCTCCATTGCCATCGAAAATGCCACCCTCTATCAGGAAGTCAGCGAAACGAAACAATTCAAACGCGATATGGAAATCGCCAGAGAAATTCAACGGGCCTTCCTCCCAAAGAATCTGCCGGAGAACTCTAATTATGAATTCGCGGCCATCTGTGAGCCCTCTCAGCAAGTTGGCGGAGATTTTTATGATGTCCACCAGTTTGCGAACGGCAAGATCGGGATTGCCATCGGGGATGTGGCCGGGAAGGGGATTCCCGGAGCGATCCTGATGGCCAACCTTTATGCCGGCTATCGAAGCCGTATCCGAAGCAAGAATCCGATTCACGAGATGGTCGGCCGGCTGAACGAACTGTTGGTGGAATCCACCAATTCCGAAAAATATACTACCTTTTTTTACGGCGAGCTGGAAACGGAGACGGGCAGGATCACCTACACCAACGGCGGGCACAATCCCCCGCTGCTGGTGCACGAAGATGGCCGGTGTGAAGAATTAACCGTGGGCGGACCGGTCATCGGAGCGCTGGAAGACTCACAATATAATGAACAGATCGTGCAGCTGGAGTCCGGTGATATGTTAGTGTTATATACGGACGGCATTACCGAGGCGCAGTCGCCGGATGGCCCGTATTACGAAGTAGATCGATTGATGAAACTCCTGCAAAAACGGAATCGGGATTTCACCGCTGAGCAAATTATCACGATGATCAGTGACGATGTCAATACGTTCACGGATGGACAGGATTTGCAGGATGATTTTACCATTGTAGTGCTCCTGGTGAAATCTGTTGAAAACGCCGGCATGATGTCGTTAACGGAAGGGAACGGTTCCCACGGAGAAACGCCTTGATCCTCATAGGAAAAAAATGTAGAATCATGGATTGGGAAATCGGTGCTAGTTGTTCATTCTTATATTTTCGACCTCAGCAAATATATGAAAGCAGTCAGCGCAGCAATGTTATCCCAGATAAACAAGCGGAGAAGAGAAAATTCAGCACCGACATGCGGTGTACCAGGAGAATGAGGAGTAGAGGAGGTGAACCTTGAAATCGTATGCATCAAGTGACATTCGTAATGTAGCCTTAATCGGACACAGCACGGCGGGGAAAACCCTGCTGGCCGAATCAATGTTATACCGTGCCGGGGTATTGAACCGGTTAGGAAGTATCGAAGAAGGAACGACAGTCTCAGATTATAACGAGGATGAAATTGAACGGCAGATCTCCATTCATTCCTCTCTTCTGCATGCAGAAGCCATGGATATCAAGTTCAATATACTGGACACGCCGGGATATTCTGATTTCATAGGAGAGGTCAAAGGTGCGCTCTCTGTTGTTGATACGGCACTTCTGGTCGTCCATGCCGTGTCTGGCATAGAAGTCGGGACCGAATTAACCTGGAATTTCGCCGGCGATTTGAACCGCCCCCGGATTATCTTCGTGAATATGCTCGACAAAGACCATGTGGACTTTGACAGTGTGCTCAACCAGCTGCAGGGTCGGTTTGGCAGAGAGGTGTTTCCTGTGCAAATCCCGGTAAACGAGGGTCCCGATCTCGAGGGTGTAATCGACCTGATCAAAATGAAAAAACTGAGCTTCGATTCCGGCAAAAGCAGATATGTGGAAGAACCCATTCCGGATGCACTGAAGGATCGGGCGGAATTGATGCATCAGGAGCTGGTTGAGCTGGTGGCGGAATCCGATGACACCCTGCTCGAAAAGTTCTTCGAAGACGCAATGACAGAAGACGATCTTCGCAGCGGCCTGCATACGGCGATTGTGGCAAATACTCTGTTCCCCGTCCTGTGTGGATCTGCACTCCAGAACATTGGGACTTATCGATTGCTGGAGTTCATTGGAAACTACACGCCGGCTCCCACCGAAATGCCGCCTGTACGAGGAACCCAGAATGGTGAAGAGGCCGTAATAGACTGCGATCCGCATGCACCGCCGGTCGCGTTTGTATTCAAAACCGTGAGCGAAATGCATGTCGGGGATCTGTCTGTTCTGAAAGTCTATCGTGGACGTCTTGAAGCGGGAATGCAGCTGGAAAACACCAGTCGACAGGAAAAGGAGCGGTTAGGCCAGTTATTTGTGCTGAACGGAAAGAAACGAATCGAGGTGGAGCAGACGTATGCGGGAGACATTGTATCTGCCGTCAAACTCAAAAGTACCCACACCAACGATACCCTGTCGGACGGCAGCCAGAATATCCGGCTGCCGATGATTCAGTTTCCGGAACCGGTGATCCGATCTGCAATTAAGGCCGCCGCCAAAGGTGACGAAGGCAAGTTGAGTACGGCACTCTCAACCATGCACGAAGAAGATCCCACCTTTCGGTATGAAGTTGATCCTGAATTGAGTCAGACCATCATCACCGGGCTCGGAGAGCTGCACCTGGAGAATGTCGTCTCCCGGATTAAAAAACGATTTAACATGGATGTCGAATTGGAAGAACCGCGGATCCCCTATCGGGAGACTATCACAAGAGCGGCAGAGAAGCAGGGAAAATTCAAAAAGCAATCCGGAGGCCGCGGTCAATACGGAGACGCCTATATTCGCATCGAACCCCTGAAGCGCGGGGAAGGGTTCGAATTCGAGGATGCAGTCGTGGGTGGGGTGATCCCCGGGAAGTTCATTCCATCAGTGGAAAAGGGAGTCCGAGAAATCATGGAGCAGGGGATTCTGGCCGGATACAAAGTGGTGGACCTCAGAGCAATCGTATACGATGGTTCGCACCACTCGGTAGATTCGAGTGACGTCGCCTTTAAAGTCGCCGGTTCCATGGCGTTCAAGGGCGCATTCATGGACGCCAGCCCCATACTCCTGGAACCGATTTACGACGTGGAAGTGACCGTACCGGAGGAATACATGGGCGATGTGATGGGAGATATCTCCGGACGGCGTGGAAAAATTCAGGGAATGGATTCCGATGGACATTTCCAGATTATCCGGGCGAAAATTCCGTTAGCCAATTTGTATAAGTATTCGACGACCCTCCGTTCCATCACGGCGGGCCGGGGAATGCACAAGCGAAAATTCAATCATTATGAAACAGTGCCATCCGATATCGCGCAGGAGATCATCGAACGCTCGAAGCGGGAGAGGGAAGACGACTAATGGCGGAGGGGACAGGAAAGCTCTGGGCGCCCTGGCGGATTGAATATGTGCTGCAGGAGACACCGGACGAATGCATTTTCTGTGAGAAATCCTCGCCGGAGGTCGATGACAGAGAAGATCTGGTGCTTTCCCGGGGGAAACACAGTTTCGTGATGATGAATCTGTACCCCTATAATAACGGCCATATCATGATTTCCCCGTATCAGCATACCGCGGAAATTTCAGAAATCCCGGAGAGCACGCACTTTGAGATGATTACCTTTCAAAAGCAGTGGATTCAGGTGCTGCGGGCGTCGCTGAATCCGGAGGGATTTAACATCGGCGCCAATCTCGGCAAGGTGGCAGGCGCCGGGTTTGAAGAACACTATCACATCCATATTGTGCCCCGGTGGAGCGGCGACACCAATTTCATGCCCATCCTGGGCCACACGAAAGTGCTGGTGGAAGGCCTGGAAGACACCTGGGAACGATTGGCCAGCCAGTACGAACAGATTTACGGAAACCGCACCAAAACCGATTGACAGCCGTGGTTTGTGTTTGTACTTTTAAACGCTTTTTGAGACAATCATTCCGGAGTAGCTCAGCGGAAGAGCGGGTGGCTGTTATCCCGAAGCGTCGGGACGGGGGTTCGCCCGCAGGGACCTCTCCGGGGGAAGCCCTCCTCCGGAGCGATCTCTGCAACGCCTGGCAGTCCGCTGCCTGAGTTTCCGTGGCAGGAAGCGATATACCCATGACAGCCGCTCATTATTCCCTGTATATTTTGTATTCTGAGAAGATTGATCAGTACTATGTGGGGATTTCTCAAGAACCCGCCACGCGGTTACACGCCCACAATACGGCCCCGACAGGCTGGACACAGCGGGGACGCCCCTGGAAGCTGGTATTTCAGCAGTCTCTTGGTCCCAAGAGAGAAGCCCTCCGGGTGGAGCGCTTTGTAAAAGCTCAGAAAAGTAAGCAGTTCATCGAGCGAATCCTCACTGGTGAGGTGACACTGGAAAGCGGGGAGCAGTTCTCCCGAGGCGTGTGATTTGAAGAACAGGCTCATCTCCATATTGTGCCCCGGTGGAGCGGCGACACCAATTTCATGCCCATCCTGGGCCA
>CAYPST010000021.1:0-21919 GCA_964413425.1 uncultured bacterium | reverse complement strand
CGCTTTTTGAGACAATCATTCCGGAGTAGCTCAGCGGAAGAGCGGGTGGCTGTTAACCACTAGGTCGGGGGTTCGAATCCCTCCTCCGGAGCACACCTTGTACGATTCAACAATCCAGATTCCAGAGCAGGTTCATAAGCGGGTAACTGTTATCCCGAATAGACTCGTCGGGGGGTCGGTTGCGAGGTGCGACAGGTATGCATTGATATGTTCGCCTGTCAGATGCTCTGGATGGCAGTTCTCACAGAGATAATAGAGCAAATCCTCAATAGCGTCCGGAGTGAAATGGGACAACTCACACCGTTTCAGCACAGATTCATATTCAAAGAGCACCGGGACGGAGAGGGCGATCTCAAAGAGCCCTTCCCCAAGCCGGGAAAGGACCTGGAAGGATGCGCCCCGTCGAGATTTGAGCCCTGCGACAATCCCGGAAAGGTGATATCACTGATCAATACGTCAATATCCGGAGTCCCGGTCTGATAATATGCGAGCGCTTCCTGACTGCTGCGAGCAGTGAGTATCCGGAATCCGCTGGTGATAAAAAACTCTGCCAGGAATGCCGTCTGTGCGGATTCCTCCAGAAGCAAAATACTCATGCGGTTCGCAGGCGTCTTCATGTCGAATTCCATTCCCAGGTTCAGTGCTTCCTTCACTGCATCTCCTGCCCTCTGACTTGTTGCATGCCGGTTTATCAATCACGCAATGCTCAGAATCAGCATGCTTCAACATCGTTCGCCTCGTACTGGTTTGTTGATGGATCAATAATTATTCCATCTGAAACCAGATCCCTCTGCATTCCTGTATTTACAAAAGATTCAGACAAAAACCATCCTCCCGTTTGCGGTCATGGTCATGGATATTATGTGTTCCGCTGTACACATCCGGGTGAGTGAACAGACAATGAGTGGGTGAAAGTATATACAATTCCCCACATCAAATACTCTGTCTCCTATGACTTTTCTGGTATAAGATTTGCGTTGTTTAACACAACACATGGTCTGTGTTGCTTGATTAACAGACTCTCGGACTTAACAGTTATTTTTTGATGGCAATTTTTTCTCCAAAACTTCCTAACAATGGGAGGAGATTTCTATGTCTGACGATATGAACCGGCGAGATTTTCTTATAAAGTCCATTCTGTTATCCGCCGGAGCCGCCCTGGGGAAGATGAGCATCGAAGAGCGCGCTCTGTTGGCAAGCAGTGCCAACCCCCCGAATGCACAACAGCTGAACACCTATGTGGAAAACCTGCAGACCGGCAGAATCGGAGACCTGGAGATCAGCCGGTTGATTATCGGTGGAAATTTAGTTGCCGGATATGCACATGCCCGGGATCTCATCTATGGGAATACCCTGTTCAAAAACTATTTCACAAATGAAAAGATTATGGAAACCCTGCAGATCGCCGAGGATGCCGGCATCAATTCGGTAATACTTAACAACCATACCCGTGACATGAAACCGGTGAATGTGCTGCAGCGGTTCTGGAATCAACTTGGCGGCGAAATGCACTGGATCGCCCAGTGCAATCCCCAGTCCGATGATCTCGAAACCAATATCCGGATGGCCATCGATAACGGTGCCAGTGCCGCTTTTATTCAAGGGGGCATTGCCGACCGCTGGGTGAAACATGACCGGGTGGATCTCATTGGTGAGGTGATAGAATTTATCAAGAAGAACGGGATTCCCGCCGGAGTGGGCGGACATTCGCTGGAAGTCCCGAAAGCAGTGGAGAAGGCCGGAATCAATCCCGATTTTTATATGAAAACCATTCATCATCATAATTACTGGTCGGCCAGACCGGAAGAAGTGGCAGGGGATTTCTATGCCGACAGCGGCGAATCCCACGATAATATCTGGTGCACCAATCCGCAGGAAACCATCGATTTCATGCAGCAAGTGGAACGCCCCTGGATTGCCTACAAGGTGCTGGCAGCCGGGGCAATCCATCCGCAGGACGGGTTCAAGTTTGCCTATGAAAGCGGCGCCGACTTCATCGTGGCCGGCATGTTTGACTTCCAGGTCCGGGAAGACGTCATTATTGCGAAGAACACGCTGGCCGGCGAGTTGGACCGGGGCCGGTCCTGGATGGGTTAACCGGGTGTTTTTCCTGCCCTGCAAATCTATTGTATCACTGATGTCCATCCCCGGAGGGTGCGGGGCATTGCATTGGCCTACACCCGAAAGGCAGACACACACCAAATAATACAATACCCTCTCCCCTGAAGCTCCCGGCTGATGTAAGATCGCTTTGCATTGATTTCAGTTCGTTTTGCATCGAATTGTGATCACTTTGAGGGCAATAGAGATTACTTTGCATTGACATGAGATCGTTTTGATCTGGATTGAGATCGTATTGATGTAAGAAATGAGTGAAAAAATATCTGAAAAATTAAGATTTGTGGTTAATTGGAATTATGCGGTCTATCCGGGACTTGTTTTCTGCTGTCGTGAGCTTCTTCCCGAACTGTAGGTTCTTCTATGGTAAAACTGCCGGAGAAAGAGGCTCCGGGGATATCTTGAGAATAAAGCGACTGATTGATTTTGAGCGAATCCTTGGTGGATGTCCTGATTTCATATTATATTCTTACCACTTGATTCAATGCAGTAATCCAGGAGAAGCGTGATTCATACGAACAAGATCACTATCGGTAGAAATGCATATTCATATTTTTAAAGTATCATTTAAACACCCTGGCAGGGAGATCTCTGGGAATGGAATGGGCAAGAGATCGTGTTCGTCCTTGCAGACAGGTAATAGCCCACGTTTCCGGACCGAAGCATGCGGTCAGTAATCCTATCGCTGCCAATGTGAACGTTCGGAATCTTCTGGTGGGTAAGTACGGCCAGAACTGCGATTGACTCAAACCAAACACAGGAGGTATGCATGAAGCGGGCAGAAATTGAGCGGCGGGTGAAACAGGTGATTGCAGGAGTCCTGAAAATGTCGGAGGAAGAGATTGCCTCGGATGCCAATTTCATCTTTGATCTCGGAGCGGACTCGATGCAGAGCATCGAGCTGGTGGCGGCTTTTGAGGAGGAATTCGACATTGAGATGGATGAGGATAAGGCGCTGGAGGTGCAGAACGTCGCCGATGCGGTGGACTTTATTGCAGGATACCTGGACTAACCACGAAATGCGGAGGTTGTATGGCACAGAACGGTGAGGCAGCGCAGCGGAATCTGCACAAAATTTTCTATCCCGAGTCGGTGGCAGTGGTGGGCACGAACCGGGTAGCGGGTACGGTTCCTCATGATATTTTTGCGAATATTCTCCGGGATCACTATCAGGGCATCGTGTATCCGGTGAGTCCGGGGGAGCGCTCCGTCGCGGGAGTGAAAGCGTATAAATACATCGTGGATATCGATGATCCGGTGGATCTGGCGATTATTGTGTTTCCCAGCTCGGTGTGTCACCTGGCGATGGAGCAGCTGGCAGAGAAAGGCGTGACCGCAGCGATCGTAATCTCGGCCGGGTTTCGGGAAATGGGCGGGATCGGTGTGGAGCGTGAACAGCAAATAAGACAGATTGCCAGAGAGGCGGAGATCAACTTCATCGGGCCCAATTGCCTGGGAGTGATCAACACGGATCCGGCCACCCATCTGAATGCCTCTTTCGCCCGGCAAATGCCGGAGGAGGGGAATATCGCTTTTTTATCCCAGAGTGGTGCCTTATGCACGGCAGTCCTGGATTATGCCCGGGCCAAGCATATCGGCTTTTCCAAATTTATCAGTTTTGGCAATAAGGCAGATATTACGGAAATTGATTTGCTGCATTATCTCAAAGATGATCCCAGGACCCGGGTCATTCTCCTCTATCTGGAGGAGATCAGTGACGGCCTGGGTTTGATGCGGGCCGCCGAGGAAATTATCACCGAGACCGGCAAGCCGATCCTGGCCATGAAGTCGGGCCGCACCAGTATCGGGGCGGCGGCCGCAGCCTCACATACCGGCTCCCTGGCGGGAGACGATGAGGCGGTGAATGCCGCGTTTCGACAGGCGGGCATTATCCGGTGTGAGAATATCGAGGAAATGTTCAACAAGGCCATCGCCTTTGCCTATCAACCGCTGCCGGAACGGAATCGGGTGGCGATTATCACCAATGCCGGCGGACCGGGGGTACTGGCTGCCGACGCTGCGGCACGAGAAGGCCTGACGCTGGCTGAATTTTCAAAGCCCACCACTCAGGCCTTCAAAAAGAGCCTGCCCAAAACCGCGAACATACAAAATCCGGTAGATGTGATCGGCGATGCGAAGGCGGATCGATATAAGGTGGCTGTCACCAATGCGCTGCAGGATACTCATGTCGACGGCGTCATGGTGATCCTGACGCCCCAATCAATGACAGACATCGACCGTATTGCAGAGGAAATCTGTTCGGCTGCCGGAAAATATGAGAAACCGGTGTATGCCTCTTTTATGGGGCAGGCTGATGTGGCGTCCGGGATTGAAATTCTCCAGCGAAAAAACATCCCCCATTATATCCTGCCGGAATCCATGTTGAGCAGCCTGGCGAGTACGTATGCCTTCACCCTGCACCGGCAGCGGCCGGCGGAGGACATCCCCGCATTCCCCGAAATCGATAAAAACGCCGCCAGGGAAATTGTGGAACAGGCGAAGGAGGCGGGTCAGCCGGCTCTGCAGGAGATGGAAGCGGTGAAGGTCCTGCAGGCGTATGGCTTGCCGGTGCCGGCAGCTGGCGTGGCATCTTCGGAAGATGAGGCGATAGAGGTTGCTGGGCGCGTTGGCTTTCCGGTCGCCCTGAAGGTGATAGCCTCACAGATCACCCATAAAATTGATGTGGGCGGGGTCCGGCTGGATCTTTCCACTCCCGAAGAAGTCCGTGCGGCGTCTCAGGCCATCCTAAAAAATGTCGCCGACTCACAGCCGGATGCGGAGATCGAAGGTGTCTATATCCAGGAAATGGTTCCGGCCGGGGTTGAGGTGATCCTGGGTATCAAGCGGGATCCTGTGTTCGGGCCCATTGTGATGTTCGGACTGGGAGGGACGTTCGTGGAATTATTTCGGGACGTGAGCTTCCGGATTCCCCCGTTCGGGCCTCGGATCGCCGGCGAAATGATCCAGGAGATCAAGTCGTATGAAATGTTAACAGGCTATCGCGGCAAGCCTGCGGCCGATATTGAAGCGATCGAAGATGCCCTCCAGCGTCTGGCTCGACTGGCCGTCGATTGTCCCCAAATCACGGAGCTGGATATCAATCCGTTGATTGTCCAGCCCGGAGATCAGGGGTGTGCCGTTGCTGATGTGCGCATTATGTTGTAATGTGTGCCCAGCCCAGGAGATTCATGCTCCAGGAGGTCCGTTGAAAATGGGCTCCCTCTGCACTGCGACGGTAGAACGATTGATAATCATACCAAAAGAGATTTTTAATAATGACCTTAGGCTCTTTCCAATGATCACGGGGAAACCGGAAGATATTCACCGGCGAATTCATTGCAACAAAGGAGACAAGAACTATGCGTATGCTTATTCATGATAATTACGAAGCCTTGAGCAAGTGGGTGGCTTATTATGTTACCAGAAAGATCAAAACAGCGGAGCCCACACCAGAGAAACCGTTTGTACTGGGTTTACCCACCGGATCGTCTCCGTTAGGAACTTATCAGAATCTGGTGGAGCTGTACAAGGAAGGAGAGATCTCGTTCAAAAACGTGGTCACGTTCAATATGGATGAATATGTGGGGTTGCCGGAAGAGCATCCGCAGAGCTACCATTATTTCATGTGGAGTCATCTGTTCAGCCATATCGATATTCCCAGGGAGCAGGTGAATATTCTGGACGGGAATGCCTCGGATCTGGAAAAGGAATGCGAATTGTATGAAGAAAAAATCCAGGAAGCCGGGGGGATTGATCTCTTCCTGGGGGGCATCGGTCCGGACGGGCATATCGCTTTTAATGAACCGGGGTCGTCTCTCACCTCCCGGACCCGGGTCAAGACGCTCACCTACGATACGCGGGTGGCGAACTCCCGGTTTTTCGATGGTGATATTAATAAAGTTCCAAAGATGGCCCTGACCGTCGGTGTAGGAACGGTGATGGACGCTGATGAAGTACTGATTATCGTGAGTGGGATTCAGAAGGCCCGGGCCCTGCAGAAAGTGGCCGAAGAGGGGGTCAACCATATCTGGACCGCCTCCATGCTGCAGCTGCACCGGCACGGTATTATTGTGTGCGATGAAGAGGCAACGTATGAATTGAAGGTTGCCACGGTGAAGTATTTCAAGGACATCGAAGCGAAAAATCTGGCGCTGCCCGAACTGTAAACAAATGGGAGGAGAACGGATTGCTATGGCACGGAGAACCCTTAGCGACGGAGAGATCCGCACACTCCAATCCCGGGGATGCACTGCCGCCGACTGGCACGCCATTTCCGTGAGTGAAGATTTTAATCCGGAGCGTATCCGGAACGTACACTTCAGCGGCGAGGTGCGCATCGGACGATTGGACGGGGAGGTGATACTTCCGGGTGGTGTAACCCGGCCGGCCGGTCTTTATCAGTCATCGATACATAATTGCACGCTCGGGGAGAATGTCTATATCTCTGCTGTGGGACGTCTGGCGAATTATGAGGTGCACGCGGATGTAATCATCGAACATGTGGACACACTTGTTGTGGAGGGGGAGAGCGCCTTCGGCAACAATGTCGTACTGGCTATAGTGAACGAAGCCGGGGGTCGCTCACTACCGATTTTCGATCAGCTCTCTGCGCAGCTGGCCTATCTGCTGGTCTTTTTCCGGCATCGCCCGGCTGCTGTCCGCCGACTGGAACGAATGATAGAGCAATACGCACGGGAAAAAACTTCAGAGACCGGGATCATCGAAGCCGGAACTCGTATCAGAAACACCGCAGAGATTCGCAATGCCTGTATCGGCGCGCATGCACGCATTGAGGGTGCGCAACAGCTGGTGAATGGCACGATTCGGAGCTGTGCCGCCGATCCGGCAGCGATCGGACAGGGGGTGATAGCCCGGGATTTTATCGTTCAGGAAGGAGCACAGGTAACGGACGGGGCCCTGCTCTCCTCCTGTTTCGTCGGCCAGGCGGCACAGATCGGGAAGCAGTATTCCGCGGAGCATTCGGGCTTCTTTGCCAATTGCGAAGCCTTCCATGGAGAGGGAGTGGCCTTGTTTGCCGGTCCGTATACTGTGACGCATCATAAGTCCAGTCTGCTCATTGCGGGGTATTATTCGTTTTTCAATACCGGCAGCGGGACCAACCACAGTAATCATATGTATAAACTCGGCCCGGTACACCAGGGAGTGATGGAGCGGGGATGTAAGACCGGATCATTTGCCTACCTTCTCTGGCCGGCGCATATCGGACTGTTTTCAGTGGTACTCGGGAAACATTACACCAATCTGGATACGGCTGCGTTGCCCTTCTCCTACATCGATGAGGAGGAGGGACGATGCGTGGTGACGCCCGCCATGAATCTCTTCACGGTCGGGACCCGGCGGGACAGCCGCAAGTGGCCGAATCGCGACAAGCGCCAATGCGACCGGAAGTTCGACCTGATTCACTTTCCGCTCCTGAATCCGTATACCATGGATAAAATTCTTCAGGGAATAGAAACACTGCAGGAATTATATGCGTCCGCTTCTCCGGAGCAGGAATACGTCAAATATAAAGGTGCGTCCATAAAGCGGCTCATGGCAAAGATGGGGGTGAAATATTATGAAATAGCGGTAAAAGTGTACCTGGGTGAAGTATTGCTTCCCCGGCTGGAAGCCCGGATGCGGACAAGCACAAATTTTGAGGAGTTGAAAAATGCCCTGGCCCCGGAAACCGTCAGGGATTCCGGCTGGATGGATCTGTCCGGCATGCTGACTCCCAGGAAGGAGGTTGATGCACTCTGTGATGCAATTGAAGCCTCGGAGATGGAAGACATTACTGCCGTCTCGGAACAATTGCAGGCCATCTATGCTGCGTATCCCCGGTACGAATGGGAGTGGGCCGTCCACCTCCTGGAGCAGCGCACGGAAACAGACTTCGAACATCTGACCAGAGATCACCTCCTCCGCATTATTCAGGACTGGGAGGAGAATACCTTAAAGTTTCAGAATATGATTCGCAAGGATGCCCGGAAGGAGTTCGACGCATCCGCCCGGATCGGGTACGGATTAGCAGGAGGCGATCAGGCCAGGCAGGCAGACTTTGAGGCGGTTCGGGGAACGGCGGAGGAGAATCCTTTTCTCAGAGAACTTGAGGAAGAATCCGAACAGATCAGGGAACGAGCTGCCAAGGTCTTGCGGCAGTTAGAACAACTGGAGCCTGCGGACTCCTGAGCACCGACACTCGGAAGAGTGTGGCTCAACATTGGATACTTACTGCTTTCTAAACACCCTCATACTGAAATAAACGGATCGTGTTTTTGAATCGGATTCGGAATTTCGTTAACTTGCAAATTCCCTGGGGCTTGCCCCAGGGTCACCTTCCATCTTTTGGATGGGAAGGGTAGAAATATAGTCTGATACCCTGCGGCTTGCCGCAGGGAGAATTCATTTTTGTTCCTCTGAGAATGAGAGCAGATGGAGAAGAAAATGGATATACAGGAAGTTCAGGGACATCAAGTTGTGGTTGCAGGGATTAGCGGAAGTCTGCGAGCCGGAAGTTATTCCAGAAAAGCGCTCCGGATAGCCCTGGAAGGAGCAGCAGAAATTGGCGCAGAGACATCTCTGATTGATTTACGGGAATATGATCTGCCATTTTGTGACGGGAGCAACCGGGAAGCGGAAAAGAAACCCGATGTCGAGCGGCTGCGGAGCGAGGTGCAGCGAGCGCAGGGGGTGATTCTCAGCACGCCTGAATATCACGGCAGTTTCAGCGGCGTGCTGAAGAATGCACTGGATTTGATGGGATTTGATGAATTTGAAGGAAAAATGCTGGGCCTCCTGAGCGTCTCAGGTGGTGCGTTAGGCGGATTGAACGGCTTGAACAGCCTGCGGGCTATCGGCAGGACATTACACTCATGGGTCATTCCTGAAGAAGTTTCGATCCCGAGAGCATATAAAGAGTTTGATAATGAGGAAAATGTCAGAGAACCGGAGCTTCGGGAACGGATACTGGAAGTGGGCCGCCAGGTGGCAAGATTTGCTTTTCTGCATACCTCGGACCGGACCAATGAATTTGTGAGATTGTGGGAGGAGGCGCCGGTGAATCCGGGAGCGGAAAATCGATAAGCTTCAGGCGAACCTCGGTTCGAAAGTTGCCTTGATACCACCGATCTTTCACAGGAATATCAGCCATTGCTCCCACCCATCATGTTAAAAAGTGTCCTGCCGTGATCTGTGCTTCCAACACTGGTAATGGTATGCAACCAGTCTTGACTATTTCCCGGCAGGTAATGGTAAATAATGATTTCAAGTGCCGGCATAGCGATCAATTGTGAGAGAGATCAATTATAAGGGAACATTGGTTGTAAGATGAAGGACTTCCGGAGAGATGAAACTTTTGACATTGAAATTTATTCTGTAGTCCAAATCATGGGTATAATGAGTTGCGATATTTGTTAATGCAATGAACTCAATATATTAGTGTGGATTAGTCATAAACCAGAGAAGAATAGCACACAGAGGACACATAGAAAAAAAGAAAAAAGAGAGCCCCGCCCCCCCCCGCTCCACCGGGTTCATCTCGGAGAGATCCCTTCGGGAGAGGTGCATACGGTCCATAGGGGCTGGCAGCGTTGATATCCGGCATGAGCACTCCGGAATCAATCCTCCATACCAGGAACATATCTCCTTACCCCCGCCCCGTATGTACTCATGCACCTATATGTCTAAGTGTTGGGATGCCTGGATGAGCCGCGGTCATTCCGGACGACCCGGGACAGGCTGCCTCGCCCCCAGGGGATGCCTTCGGCACGGACCCTTGGGATGTGCTATTTTTTGAATTATTCAAGTTAGTTAAAACCCGTTCTCAAAGATTTCTTCACATTTTCGACAACCTGGTCATCTGGTTCGACGATTCAGTTGATATTGCGAATCTTCAAGTTCATTATAGATCGATAAAAATCAGAGACTTATGCGTTCTGGCACGTCTCTTGTTTAACTCGTTGGTGAGATATGAAGGAAACACAGATGAGTAAGGAGGACTGGCATGAGATACTTGAAGGTTTTACTGATATTTTCCGTCGGGGTCGCTTTTCTGTTTGGCTGCAGTCAAACCCCCGTTGACACTGAGGAAGATGGCACCGGCCAGATCGTCATTCAGGCTTTCGATGCCCCCATTCCCGGTGAGGTGGACAGTGTGAACATTTTCATCTCGGAAATCACACTGCACAAATCCGCTGAAATGGCAGAGGCAGATTCTGAGTGGATCAAGATTGCCGAACCGAATAAGTGGATCAATTTTCTGGAGCTGGTGAACGGATTAAAGGAGACCATCGTGGATACCGCACTGGGTTCAGGGCATTATACCCAACTGCGTCTGGTTGTGACCGATGACAGCTACGTGATATTGGCAGATGATCCCGACCAGCATCACTTGAAAATCCCGAGCGGTCCGCAGGTAGGGATCAAATTAAATATGGATTTTACCGTTTCGGATCAGGAGCTGATCACGTTATATCTGGATTTTAACGCGCAGAAATCACTGAAGTTGAATCCAGGTATTGACGGGTTCATCATGGAGCCGACCTTCCGTGCTTTTAAGCAGGTTGTCTCCGGCACTATTCAGGGAACGTACGGCCGAAGCGGCTGTTAAGAATGCGAGTGTTGCGGCAGTAGCCGGTGCGGATACGGTGGCAGGTACTGTGAGTGACGAGGACGGCAACTTTCTGCTGGTGGTGGAAGAAGGCACTTACAGCATCGCTGCTGAGGCGGAAGGGTACGCTGAAGTTGATACGACTTACCAAGATATCACAGTGAATGCAGAAGATGAACTCACGGGATATGACTTCATCTTTACACCCGCAGAAGAAACCTCTGATGGTGGCAATTAAGAAGGACAGAGGGATCAGAGAACACCTGCGAGCGAGGAGAAAAAAGTTCTAATCACGATTCTGTCGGACATATCGATTCGAAGTGCACCACAAAGCCCGGGACGGCCATCCCGGGCTTTGTTTTCTAAATAGACTCACTCCATGGAATCCGGGGACCGCCATTCATTGGTATTTTGCAATTGCGTAACCTCAAAGAATTTCATATCCCTTTTCGTACACTCTGCGTATATTCGGAGTCGGCACTTTTTGAGGATTATCACAGTCTGGCGACAGTCGAAGAGCGGTACGTCTCGAACTTAGAGCAATTTCAGGGGAGAACGGTCGGATTTTTCTTTCTGACCGATGGATCTTATATGGCTTTGAAATCAGGATTGAAGGTGCCTTTCCCAAAAGAGCGAATCGTCTGGATAGAGGGGATTCCCCAGGATACGCTCTACTGGCTGAAATATCAGAAGTGGCATCCCGGCATGAGTTGATTCGTCTCTGTATCGGAGCGCATAGATGGTCCATTGCTTGTGATCACGCTCCGGAAGACGGGGTCAGTTCTCCCTGAGACAGACCTCTTAACTTACCGGAAAGTTAAGAGCAGAGAGATTATGCACACCGACGAAATCTATAACAGGAACGATTAAGATGAGAGTTTCTGAACGATGAAGACGATAGTTATAATTCTATTATCGCTGGTGGCACTGTATTTCGGACTCAGTGTGCTCATATATTTTTTCCAGCGGATGATGGTATATCATCCTGAGAAGAACATTATACAGACGCCGGCCGCGGGAGGTTTAGAGTTCGAGGAAGTGATTGTAAGAACCAGCGATGGTATAAGCATCCACGGATGGTTTGTGCCCCATGAATCTCCCCGTGCGACCTTGTTGTATCTTCATGGGAATGCCGGAAATATATCCGGCCGTGTAGAGTCTATCCACCTCCTCCACACATTAGGGCTGAGTGTGTATATCATTGATTATCGCGGATACGGTAAAAGTACGGGCAAACCCTCGGAAAAAGGGACTTACAGGGATGCGGAAGCCGCCTGGAATTACCTGACGGAGCAACGGGAAATTCCTTCCGATCAGATTATTATCTATGGTCGATCCCTGGGCGGAGCTGTCGCAATCTGGCTGGCAGCACACCACACGCCCAGAGCACTCATGGTTGGTTCCACCTTCTCGACCATCCGGGATATTGCAGAAGATCTCTTTCCGGGATTTCCGGCAAGAATATTATCGCGCATCCACTACAATTCAAAAAAGTACATTCGGCAGGTGCGATGTCCTGTACTCATAATGCATAGCAGGGAAGACGATTTAATCCCATTCAGGCACGGCAAAGAATTATATGAAACGGCTCATGAGCCCAAGTCTTTCCTTGAATTGCGCGGAGGGCACGGTGAGTCGATTGTTGTATCCCGGGCCAAATATACCGAAGGGATTGAGCAATTTCTCTCCCGATATGTAGAGGCGACAACCCGGGACGATCAGGGGTGAACCAACACGCCGGTACAACATGCTGAACCTGATTTCTGTTTATGATGTATATGAGATAGACGTCAAATGTATGCCGGTATATTGGCAGATATATGTTCAATTGTCTTTGTCCCGAAGAATCATGTGGGGTAACATACAAGGGATCTCTTCGAGGTGTTCTCTGTCCCGAAGGTCCAAGGGACTCCCCCAACGGGATCCCTTCTGGGACTTCGGAGGATCCCGTTGGGGCGGCCTTTGAGCCAGAGGCTCTCCTTCGGAGCGATCTCTGTCCCGTCGTCACGGGATCTCTTTGCCGAAGGCATCCCTTTGGGGCGAAGCGTTTTCTAAACAAACTCAGATTCATAGTATCTTTCTATTTTTAAAAGTGATCCATTTTTATTATCATTTTCCTTTTGGAGGAGGTTCAGAGATATCAATGAAGCAGTCAAGCAATAGAACATGATGAAATCAAGATGTGCGAGATGGGCTGTAGTGGTATTCTTACTTGTTATCTGTGGTTTTTGGGATATCCGAATCACTGGCATGCCTTTACAACGTGAGATTGCAGATGATGATTCGATACGGTCAAGATATAGTATGGAGCCAGTGATTGTGACGGCTACCAGGATAGAACGGCCGGAGTATCGCACACCCATCTCTACGGATGTGGTACTGAAGGAAGCAATCCAAATGAAGGAGCCCACCATCTCACTCAACGAATCACTCCAGGGAATTCCCGGATTGGTGGTGAATAACCGGCAGAACTACGCGCTGGGTGAACGGCTAATCATGCGCGGCATCGGAAGTCGGGCCCAATTCGGGATCCGGGGAATCAAAATCTTGGTGGATGATATTCCGATCACGTTACCGGACGGCCAGACGCAACCGAGTAACATAGACCTGATCACCACCGGCAGGATCGAGGTCCTCCGGGGGCCTGTGTCAAGTCTGTATGGAAATGCCGCCGGCGGTGTCATTCATTTTCACACCGAAGATTCCCCCCGGGACTCGCCCTATAAAATTCATACCCGGGGTGAGTTCGGATCCTTCGGCCTGCAGAAGTGGGCAGTGAAGGCACGGGTGAAGAATCCGGTATATGAGTATGTTATTGGAGCGAATCAGATGACCACCGACGGGTTCCGGGATCATTCGGCTTCTAAGACCCAGCAGGTAAACGCGATCTGGCGTGCTTATTTCTCCCGGAGATTATCCCTCACCGCAATGGCAAATTTGTACAATGCTCCTTATTTGCTGAATCCCAGTACTCTGGAAAAATCGGTGGCTCACACCGATCCTGCTTCAGTTAGAGAGTATATTATCCAGCAGGGTGCCGCTGAACAGGCCACCCAGGGCCAGGCCGGATTTACGGTCCGTTATGAGTTCGGGGAAGGCGAGTATCTGCGAGGGACAATATACAATCTTCAGCGCTCATTGATTAATCCTATCCCGGGACGAGTAATTCGATTAAATCGGCTTGTCGGAGGAGTGCGGAGTCTGTATCATAAGCCGCTGAGGCTATTCTCCGGAGAAGCGGCACTCAGCCTCGGGCTGGATTTCGAAAGTCAGGATGATGGGCGCACAGAGTTTATGAATAACGGATTGCCGGAGCAGAGAGCCGGCCAGGTGGCGCCTGACAGAATCCTGGACTTCCTGGACTACGGTGACAAACTCGTCGACCAGGATGAACAGGTATACGGAATAGGGCCATTTCTGCAGTTTGAACTGACGCTGTTTCCCAAAACTCGGGTACTTGCCGGGGGACGGTATGATCAATACCTGTTCATCGTTCGGGATAAACTCACCAATGGGGAAGATAAGTCGGGGGCCCGGAATATGGGACAATTCAGTCCGATGGTCGGAATGACCTATTCACTCAACCAAGGGCTGACCATGTACGGAAATTTCTCCACCGCATTTCAAACGCCTACCACGGCCGAACTGGGCAATCGTCCGACTGGTGAAGGCGGATTCAACCCGGAGTTGCATCCGGAAAAAATCCGAAGTTTTGAAATCGGTGCAAGAGGCAGGCCCGCTTTTCCGAATCTCAAGTATGATCTGGCTGCCTATGTAATGAATATCAGAGATATGCTTATTCCGTACCAGATCGATCCCATGAGTGATGAAGTCTTTCATGAGAATGCCGGAGCGGCGCGAAATGCCGGAGTCGAAGCGAAACTCATCTGGCGTCTGGGACCCCGGATTTCAACCATGGGCTCCTACACTTTTCAGCACTTTACTTTTCAGGACTATGTCACCGAATATTCTGCCCAGATTGGGTTGACCCGAAAACAACTGGCCGGGAAGAAGGTTCCCGGGGTGCCGGAGCAGCAACTCTACTGGCAATTGTCCTATCAACGCCCATCCGGTTTTTACGCAGAACTCCAGACTCGATGGATGGATAGTTACTATACGAACAACTTTAACGGACCTCCTCCTCAATCAGATACCGAACCCGTAGACGATTATATCAACGATGCATTTGCCGTCGTGAACTTAAGAGTGGGGCACACGTTGGCTCTCGGAAGACATGCCATCCGGTTAACCGGTGGAGTAAATGATCTGTTGGATGCCAGATATAACGCCTCCATAATCCCGAACGCCTTCGGGGGGCGATTTTTCGAACCCGCCCCGGGACAGAACTGGTTCGCTGGTATTGAGTTCATATACACCGGCCTAAGCGATGAAAGATAACCTCTTGAGTCTATGAAGATAACGCCTCGAAGAGACTCCTTCGGATCGCGACAGGGACAGGATCGCTAAGACCACCGGGGGCGGGATGAAATAAGGAGGATTCTGCCGGGACAACCGGGAAAATTTTGGAATGCATCCCCGATGGATGATACATGTATGTCTGTTCCAATATGTGCTGTCCCTCCCCCGTTGTTGAAACCGCTCAATATCTTATGGTCAGATGGCATTTGTGAATCGCTAAAAACGAAAAAAATTCCTGCTTTCATACTATTGAGAAAAATATTCCAACGAATGCAGAGTTTTTTCCATTCTCTAATAAACTCTCCGGCATGAAGTATGTCGTTGGAAAGATGCAATGCGGAAACTCCACGGAATTTTTTTGCCGAGTGCATTGAAAGTAGGAAAATGTTGAAAATTTCAGGTATATTCCAACTAAATTATTTGCGGTATCCAAATTCCTCTTTTTGTTCTGCCAAAATGGCATTATTTTTGAAGGTTGATTATCAGAAGTGAAATCGGAATTCCTCCAGTTCACTTGTTATACTGAAAAGCGAAGATCACTTACTCACCGCACGAGCAGATGCGGGAATATCTGGAAGGAGATGGGATTGCATGTTACCGATCATGGATGAATATCCTCGTAAAAAGTACAAAAGGCAGATGATCCAGGGAGCAGCTCTGCTAGTGGTGGGTTTGATATTGGCGCTGTTAATGGGACGAGTTCAGCAGCCCTCGCCAGCGGAACAAATGATCGCATTGTTTCGATTCTTCAGCATCATGGGAGGTGCTTCTATTCTCCTTGGTGGTATCTGGCTGGTCAAAGGTTTTTTTGACTGGGTGCAAAGCTAACCTCGAACTGACCGGATAAGTGAGAGCCTAAGTTGAGCGATACGAGTACCCCACTGGGGGTCCCTCTGGGACAGCGAAGTATCGCTGTCCCTAAGGGATCCCTGTGGGATACTTCGGTAGAACCCCGACTGAGAAAAGGTGTGTTTTCACCGAATGGGTGCGGAACGTCCCGACGCCGTTTTCGGGGAGGTGAACACGTATGCCGACGGCATTCTTCGAACATTTTCTTTGTCGATTGAGCGGTTTATGGAAATAAATCGCTCAATTTGGGTAAGAGTATTCATTTTCATATATTCCGGTTCTACTTCCCTGTTGAATAGTTACATGCCAGGATACCTCCGTCCCCGAATCAGACCTTCTCGGATTTATTCATAGACTGAACGACAAGGTTTCGCTTGATAATATCATTTTCAATCAATTTTTCAGCATTCGCAGGAATGATAACAACGCGCTCTACTCCGATGATTTAATATGCCAGGTAAACCGAACGAGGAACAAGTGGTTGTCCTGGGTGTTGGCGTCTGAACCCGGCCGGCGAACGCTCTCGGCTCGGTGCGAATTGGAACCAATATCCACCTAGCAGTAAATAGTCTTTGGGAGTGTTTGCAACATGAAGAAGAAATAACAGGTTGGAATGATTGTACATTCACTCTGCACCTCGTAAATATCTCCAAAGATTTTTGAGTCTATTCAGAAAACGCCTCGCCCCGAAGGGATGCTCCGAAGTCCTAGAAGGTCCAAGAGACTCCCCCAACGGGATCCTCCGAAGTCCCAGAGGGATCCCGTTGGGGGAGTCTCTTCGAGGCCTTCGGCAAAGAGATCCTCCAAAGGAGTCCTTTCCCACAGGGATGCCTTCGGCACGGACCTTCGGGGCAAAGAACACATGACCACTTGGCTCCTGGAACCCGAAAAATATTCGGGGAATATGTGCCGTATATACTCCATGGGAGCCGGGCGCAACATTTTGTCGATACGTACTGTTTTCTAAACACTCTCAGATTTTTATGTTTATACCGGTGTAATATGCATTATTTCTTTGTCCCAGAGGTTTCCGTTGGGGCGCCCCCGGCGGGTTGTGCGATCTTTAAGCCAAGGGCTTTCCTCCGGAGCGATTTCTAAACGGACTCGGGACTTATATTATTTTCATTACAAAACAGTATAAGAAATGGACGTTTGGAAAATAATTGTATCATAATCTACCAAAATATCATATCTTTACCATCGAACCGGGGAGGCCGCATGACTTATAAAAATTTATCGAAAAAAATCTTATCACTTTTGCAGGAAGATGGACGACAGTCCGTCCGCGAACTGGCCGAAAAGCTGGGCGTGTCTGCCACCACTATCGCCAAACGATTGGAACAGCTGGAGAAAGACGGGATACTGAGGGGAGTGGCTGCGGATATCGATTATGAACAGTTTGGATATTCCTATCTGGCAATAACTCGATTTAAAATTCAGGGAGACGAATTTTCGAATGTCATTGAATTGCTGGAGCAATTTCCTCAACTCACGGAAATCTACGAAATCACCGGAAATTATGATATTTTAGCCATCGGTCACTATCAGGATCGCAACGAAATGAACAAAGTCGTAAAGCGGCTCCAGGAACATAAAGGTGTGCTGGAATCCAATACTTCTATGGTATTAAATGTGCTGAAAGAACGCGGGCATATTCCACTGGTTGAGGAGGAATAGCGTGGGCAGGGCAACTCCCCGGACATCCGGCGCGGTTTAATTAGGGCGCTGAGTTGGATGCGGTTCTTTTGGTATATCTATCCAAATATCCACACTTCTGCTGTTTTCTTTCACCCCGCTGTGAGATATACAAGGTAGCACCCAACAAAATCAATCATTGATACTCTTCACCCGGATACAGAAAAACTTGTGCTTGCCATATTTATATATATATGACTGAGAGTATTTAGAAAACAAGCATCCGATATCACATGCTGAACCTGACTTCTGGTTATTATGCATCTAAGATAGACGTCAAATGTATGACGGTATATTGGCAGATATCTGTTCAATGTTCTTTGCGTTCTCTACCGGCCTTTGCGATCTCTGAGTTTTCTAAACAGACTCATGACTATTCAATCTGCTCAGGGACATCAACGGCAAGGAAGCCGGACGGGATACTTTGCAGGCGTGGGGCCACTCTTCATGTGCTGGGGAGCCGTTGCATGTCGACGATCCCGATCCAATCGGGGCAACGGCTCTCCAATGCAGGTTGCGCATCCAAATTATTGCTTTCCTGAGCTAACTTAACAGTCATATATTTATATTTAAAAAGTTTACAAATGATAAATAAATCCTTTGCAATATGGACATATTATTATATATTAACCGCCAAATTGAATAAGATAACAATAAACAAGCAGAGAAAGGGTGATAGAATGTCACGGACACAGAGTTTGATACGTTGAGGATTTCAAGTGAGATTATGGAGAGTGAACATAGAGTAAGAACGCAAACTGAGGAGAAATAATTCTATGGCAAATACGAAGAGCGACCGAACCAAGGTCTTCCAAATGATCAAGGATTATGAAGTGGAGTTTATTGATCTCAAATTCCTGGATTTTCCGGGACTATGGCAGCACTTTACGATCCCGGTCTCCGAGATGGGTGAGGACCTCTTCGATGAGGGTTTGGGATTCGATGGCTCCAGTATTCGCGGTTGGCAGGCTATTAACGAATCGGATATGCTTGTCATACCGGATCCCGACACAGCAATGATGGATCCCTTCACCGAATATCCGACGCTGAGTTTGATCTGTAATATACATGATCCGATCACCAAGGAGTCGTATTCGCGGGATCCCCGCCACATTGCGCAGAAGTCTGTCTTTTATATGCAGTCGAATCAGGTGGCGGATACGGCGTATTTTGGTCCGGAGGCCGAATTTTTTGTTTTTGACGATGTGCGATTCGATCATACGCCGAATGCCGGGTATTACTTTCTCGATTCTATCGAAGGCCGTTGGAATTCCGGTCGGGAGGAAGAGCCGAACCTCGGGTATAAGCCCCGATATAAGGAAGGCTATTTCCCGGTCCCGCCGCACGATTCGCTGGTCGACCTCCGTTCGGAGATGGTGATGACGATGCAGCAGTGTGGAATTCAAATTGAAGCCCAGCACCATGAAGTTGCATCCGGCGGGCAGTGTGAAATTGACCTGCGGTTCTCTGATCTGGTGGACATCGCGGATAAACTGATGCTGTATAAATATATTGTGAAGAACACTGCCCGGAAACATAATAAGACGGTCACGTTCATGCCCAAGCCGATTTTCGGTGATAATGGATCTGGTATGCACGTCCACACCAGTCTCTGGAAGAAAGGCGAGAACCTGTTTGCCGGCACTGGTTATGCCGGATTGAGCGAAACGGGATTATATTTCCTTGGCGGCATTCTGGAACACGCGGCTGCTGTGATTGCCTTCACCAATCCGACGACGAACAGCTATAAGCGTCTGGTGCCCCACTTTGAAGCACCGGTGCGCCTGGCGTATTCTCAGCGCAACCGTTCCGCGGCACTCCGGATTCCGATGTATTCGGCGTCCCCCAAATCCAAGCGTGTCGAATTTCGCTGTCCGGATCCGTCAGCGAATCCGTATCTGGCCTTTTCTGCCATGTTGATGGCTGGCCTGGATGGTATCGTTAACAAGATCGATCCGGGAGAACCGCTGGATAAAAATATCTATGATATGGCACCGGAAGAACTGGCCGATGTTCCGCAGACGCCGGCCTCACTGGAAGCGGCGCTTCATGCCCTGGAGGACGATCATGAGTTTCTGCTGAAGGGGGATGTCTTCACCGAGGACGTTCTGGAACACTGGATTCAATACAAGTTCGATACTGAAGTGCAGCCGATGCGTTTACGCCCTCATCCGTACGAATTCGCGCTGTACTATGATCAGTAAGTCGATCAAATCCTTATCCCCCTCCGCAATAACAGGCTCCGGGGAGATGTCTTCCCGGAGCCTATTGCTATTTACGAGGTATTGCTTACCAATTTTGTATAAACAGCGGAGATTCAACAATTATTCATTTGCCAGGAGCCGTCCGTTCTGGTAAGTCAGACACAGGGCATCCTGCAGGGTGCGTGTGATGAGCGCTTCATACTCGGGAAGCAGGGTGTGCTCTATCTCCGAAAGCCTTGTGTGGTCGGATTTGGTTTTCGGGTGCTGGCTGATCAGAGCACAGCAATCTTTATAGGGTTGCAGCGAGATCTGATAGGTCGAGATTTGTTTGGCCAACTCAACAATTTCATACTTATCGTATGTCAGGAGTGGACGAAGAATGGGGATGTGCACTGCCTGAGAATTGGCGGTGATATTCTCCAGTGTCTGTGAAGCCACCTGGGCGAGATTGTCCCCGGTGACCAGGGCCTGCGCTCCGGTTTCCTGGGACAGATGCTGGGCGGTTCGGGTCATAAAGCGCCGGAAGATAACCAGCTCGTATTCCATCTGTGCAGTGAGTGCTTCGAATTCAAAATGCGTGTATGGGACCAGATACAACCGTGACCGATACGTGTACCGGCTGAGATCCTGCACGATCCGGCTGACTTTATACTTCATGGCATTTTCCAGCTGGAGCCTGTTTGCAGTGAAATGGATACAATCCATCGTGCAGCCGCGTTTTGCCGCAAGATACGCTGCAACCGGGGAATCTATTCCTCCCGACAACAGGACCAGCACCCGGCCGGTCACTCCCACCGGAAGCCCGCCGGGCCCTGATACTTTGTCGGCATAGAAGTAAATCCCATCCGTGTAGATATCGACATGGAATGTCCGGTCCGGATTTTCGAGATCCACATTTTGCCATTGCGTGCGCTCGATAATGACTGCTCCAAACTGGCGTTCCAGCCGGGGTGACGTGGATGGAAAGCGCTTATCTGCACGGTTCACCCGGACACAGAAACTTCCACTTGGGACATATTTATCTGCAGCCAGCACTTTGATTTTCTCGTGGTATACCCCATAATCAGGTTCCTGAGCAGAGGTATATGCCTCACTCGTTGGAATGAATTCTGTAAAAGCGAACCAGGAGATTCCCATCACCTGGGATAATTCTGTTTTGATCTGGTCGGGGAGGTATTCTGCATCCGAAGGAATGTTAACATAAATATAGGAATGCGCCTGCTGCACGGACCAGGAGAGAGCCAGTCCTTTCAGCTTCCGCTTCACATTTTTACGCTGCTGTCGCAGGAAATACGGCTGATTGTCGCCTTTCAGCGCGATTTCGCCATAATGAATAACGATACGATTGGGTGTGAATGACATCGGCTTGCGTTAATTCCCTCATTTGATTCTGCGGTAAATGGACCGCAACCTTGTGATGCGAAATGGTTTCTTGTTTTCCAGATAAACCAGGATAATGCGGACAGAAATTGCGCACTACCTGGCGATGGGTCACGTTGCCTCATCGGTCTGTCATTGGCGCTCATTTATTTCGAAGTTCTCTCCTCCCCATAGGTCTGCTAAGGATACAAAATTTTTTTACCACACGAAAGCGCAATTGGCTGCTTCACCGGGAGAGATAACGCCCCAGCCGGAGGTTTAAAATACCAGGCGCCAGGCGTTTTCCCGGAGAACCTGAGAACGCGCATCAAGTTTGTTTTGCACGGAGAATTCTGCCAGTGGTAAGAGTACAGTTCCGACGGTTCAAAGGACTCTTTTGGAGGGCACCCTCGGGGGAATCTAACGGAACCTGCCGGAGTGTGAAAACCAGCAGCGAACATTAGGCAACAGGTAGTGAGCAGCGGGCAAAGTTGAATAAAGTTGAATATCGAGTTTCACATTATCAGTGTCTTTCGGTGTTTCGTTTATTTCATTATTTCTTCACGGTCCTGGTGAACTTTGCATTTTCTGGACAGACTTATTGATAGAAAATGAGAGTGTTTAGAAAACATGGGCCTGATACAAGATGCTGAATCTGACGTATAGG
>CAYPST010000020.1:0-52259 GCA_964413425.1 uncultured bacterium | reverse complement strand
CTTTGTCGATTGAGCGATTTATGGAAATAAATCGCTCAATTTGGGTTGTAATAATTGGTTTATTTTGTTCTCCCGAAGTTCCGTCATCTCTTCTTGTGTCAATATGGCGGGCAATACGGTGGTGATATCCTGCTGGCGGATGTACCACTCGCATTGCTCTTCAATCAGCGGTCGGTATTCAGCGCCGCCAAACCCGATAAACCGGTCTACCACATCTCCGGCGGCCAGGTCATTGATCCCGTCACCAATAAATACGCTCGGTCGCGGCAATGGCAGAGAGGCGATCAGGCGCCTTTTTCCCTGAACGTCGGTTAAGGGAGATTCCTCGTCAAAACCGATCATATTACCATGAGAATCGAAATAGAGTTCCACCGCGAAAATGTTGTCGGCACTGATACCCAATAACTCTCCCATGGGAATTAACGCATTCTTTATTCCTCCACTGATGATGTAGATGTGCTTTTTCAGTTGATGTAAGTGATGAAATGTTCGTTCCACACCCGGCAGAAGATTGCGTTTGTATGCCTCAATGAGGTGTTCGATATCAATGGTATGGGGACGAAGACAGTCCAACCGTTGCCGATACAAGTCCGAAGAGACCGAAAAAGTATTTTTATGTCGTATCGCCAGGGAACCAACTTTGTCCGAAAGCCCCTTCAAGTCCGCTAAAAACTCCATCCCGTCAATTGCAGAGAGCGTGCCGTCAAAGTCGAAAAGTATCGAGGTGAAATTGGCATTATTCATAAGCTGTGTAAATTTATTCCGGTACGTCCTGAAATGCAACAACTGGAGCTGGAATCTCTGGTCGTATTAGGATTTTCTTCTTCCGGTTCATACCATAAACACCATATTCCACGGGGTCAATCTACGTACCGGTGTGCTCAGGGTTATAAATTATGCAGATTAAATGAAAGAGTGCAATTTTTAACTTTCCATACTGTATATATCATATTATTTTTTACACACTTTTTATATAGATTACAGGTGTAAACGGGAAACCTTCTTTAATAATTTGATAAATTGCCATGAAACGGTATGTAGTTATTTTCATCACAGTGTGTAGTGCTCATGTACTCTTTTCAGCTACACCATCTCAGTTTGGTGCTGTTATTAATATCTCTGCGGATTCGACGGAGAATATCGTTCTTGTGGATAAGGCCCGCCAGCAGTTATTTGTGGTGAGAAGCTCAGCTCCCGGACATCTTGACCTAATAAAGACTTATCGTGTTACCACGGGAAAGAACAATGGAGACAAACAAAAAGAAGGCGATTTAAAAACGCCTGAAGGAATATACTACATTGTGAGCTCCATCTCCGGAGAGCGCCTGCCTTCGAAATACGGTCCGCTTGCTCTGGTGCTGAATTATCCGAATAAGGTGGATCGGTTGTTGAACAAAACCGGGTCCAATATCTGGATACATGGTCGTGATGAAAAAATACAAGACTTTCAGACCGAAGGTTGTGTTTCCCTGGACAACGGAAACGTATTAAATCTGTTAACGTATGTTACGTCGTATGAAACCCCTATTATTATCAATGATAGCCTGCGAACGTTCGGTGAGCAGGAATATCATCTTCTGGGAGATTATTGGAAGCGCAAACTGGACACCTGGGCACGGGCCTGGGAAACGGGTGATACCCTGACATACTTCAATTACTACTCTCCGTTATATGATGACGGCAGTTTAAATTACCGGGAATTTAAAGAGAAAAAGACGTACCTCGAAAGTGTGTATGATTGGAAATCCGTCCAGGTGGATGATATTATTTTACTGTATTCCAAGAGGGAAGCGCATCTGCTGTTCACGCAATCTTATGTCTGCCCCAATTTCTATAGTAGGGGTACAAAGCGATTGACACTCGTTTCCAGACACAACGATTGGCGTATAGTTACCGAGGATTATACGCCCCTGCAGAAAACGATGTATACCAAGCAGTTCCTCACCGATTTTGTCCGTACCTGGGAACAGGCCTGGGAATCAAAAGATATCGATGCCTATATTGCTCTCTATCATCCTGAATTCCAATCGGAGGAATATAATCGCCGGGGATGGTACGAATACAAGCAGGAGATTTTCGAGCAGAGTAAAGATATTCGGGTCAATGTGTCGGACCTCAGTTTTCGTTCGACGGAAAAGCTGGTCTGGGAAGTGTCATTCAATCAGGCCTACAGTTCGGGCGGCTACAGCGATTTCGGCCGGAAAACCCTTGTTGTACAGGGCAAACCGGGTGAGATGCACATTGTAAACGAAACATGGCGGGCACTCTCCGGTGGTGAATAAACTCTTTATATATATCGTGGTGGGGCTCTTTCTTCCGGTAAGTCTCCTGGGAAATCAAAAGGAAAGCCGGCCCTATCGAGAGCATAAGGTGTACTTTGAGAATACTCCCAATGAACTGAATGTCTATAAATTGTATGGACGATTTGACGGCAACACCGCGTTTATTCTCGGAGGTATTCAGGGAGATGAACCGGGTGGATTCCTTTCTGCTGACCTCTATCCCAATCTGGTGCTGGAAAAAGGAAACCTCATTGTGGTACCCCGCGCCAATTTTCAGTCGATTATCCGCAATAAACGCGGTGTAAACGGTGATATGAACCGGAAATTCGATAACGACAGTCCCAAAGATATGGACGACCGAATCGTGCAAATCATCAAGCAGTTGATGGGCGAGGCCGATCTGTTTCTCAATCTGCATGATGGGTGGGGGTATTACCGGCCTACCTGGATTGACGACATGCACAACCCGGAACGATTCGGGCAATCCATCATTGCGGATGCCAGCGTCTACGAATTTCAGGGAGATACCATACACCTTGAACAGATGGCCAGCACGGTGATAGAAAAAATGAATAAGAAGGTCTCCGTGCAGGAACATTTATATCACTTCATGAATACCAGAACTCTGGCTCGGGACACGAATCACCCGGAACAACGCCAGTCAGCAACTTGTTTTGCCCTTACAACCTATGGCATTCCGGCATTTGGTATTGAAACGTCGAAAAACTTGCCCAGCCTGGAACTGAAAATCCGTTACCACAATTACGCCATCAACGAATTCCTCAAACTGATCAATATCGAACCGGAGCACCCCGCTATTTTATACGAATCTCCCAAGCTGATCTATATGCTCATTTCAATTAACAACAGCCCTATGCAGGTAGCCCGGCCAGGGCAAACCATCCACGTGAATGCCGGCGATGTGGTCACCGTGCATCACATCGAATCGAATTATCCCCGGGGACTCAGCTGTGATATCCATGGAGTCGGGGACGACAATGATTTTCAGACCCCGATGAGAGTACACAACTCAACCACTATTACCGCCAGGAAAGACAATGCCTCTATCGGCGAGGTGAATATTGCCGTGGATCAGGTCCAGTATGAGTTGATGACGTATATCTTCGAGGTCAACGGACACAAAGAGGCGATTCTCCATAATCAAACTCTGGAGGTGAATCGCGGTGACCAGGTCAAAATAATCAATGTGCTGTTTGAGGAAAGTCATGGTTCGGATTTTCAGGTAAATCTCAAAGGCTTCGTTCCGCCCGGCATTTACAATGTCGGGGAAGACAGGAATTATCTTATTAATACCGCCCGGCTGGATTGGAAAAAATACTCGCTCCACGGAGAAGGGAATATCTATCCTATCATCGTGAAAAAAGGTGACCGTATCGTTTCACAAGCATATCTTTCTTTGAACTGACCTTCGCACCCGACGAGTACTCGTAAAGATCACACCACATTCAGGAGTGGAATAGCAGAGACACGTCAAACGTCCCGGCTGAATGCGTGAGCGCCCCGACAGAGATGTCATTCACTCCGGTTTCGGCATAGGGACGAACATTTTCCAGGGTAATCCCTCCTGAGACTTCCAGTTCCACTTCTCCCTCTGTCTTTTGTACGGCGGTTCTCACTTCTTCCGGAGTCATATTATCCAGCAGTACCCGGTCCACATCGAAGGCCAGCACCTCATCCAGTTCTTCCAGGTCCCGCACTTCCACCTCAATTGCAGTGGTCTGCCGTTTCTGCCGGAGAGCGTCAACCGACCTTTTCACCGCTTCGGAAATGCCACCCGCCCATCGAATATGATTTTCCTTAATAAGCACCATATCATAGAGCCCCATGCGATGGTTCCTGCCCCCGCCCATTCGTACCGCATACTTCTCGATATCCCGCCATAACGGGGTCGTTTTTCTGGTATCCAGAATCCGAACCCCGGTTCCTTCAACCGCTGTGACGTATTGTCTGGTCAATGTGGAGATTCCGCTCATCCTGCCCAGAAAATTCAAGGCGGTCCGCTCCGCCTGCAAAATGACGCTGCCGCTGCCTTCCAGCACAACGAGAGTCTCCCCTGCCTCCATCCATGCACCATCCGTTGTCTGTTTCAGGACATCCACACGGGGCTCCAGGTGATGGAACACCATCTCCGCAATCTCAATTCCACTAATCACACCCGGTTGTCTTGTGACAATTTCCGCTCTGGCATGGTGATCATATTTTACCACACTCCCGGCGGTGATATCACCCGTTCCAATATCCTCTGCCAAAGCACTTTTGATTCGTTGTTCGAGAGATTCCGTATCCGGATGGAAAGTGTCTGCCGGTTTGCTCATGGTATTCGTGCCCTTCTGTGCTCCCGATTATCTCAGGTATTACCTCCAACGAGGTTGGTGGCGTCTCAATTGAAATCCTCTGTCGCCACGCCGAAATCCCGTTGTCCAGCCACGGCCACGCATGGACATCCATTGTTTGAATTTCTCCTCCCCCAGGATATCGCGGACCTTTACCTGATGATTGGTAACCGCCTTTAAAAGAGCCCCATGAGCAGTCGAAACCTTCTCCACCTGCTGCTCAATCTCCGATTGAGCAGCACCCGCTTTGATCAGATTTTGCAGATCGAGGCGAGCTACTTTCACATCAGCCTGGAGTTGAATCATTTCTCTGGCATGCGCCGTCTGTGCTTCTTTCAACTGGTCTTGCTGTTCTTCAGTCAGGTCAATCGCTTCCATTTTCATGGCTACCATAGCCCCTCCCCGCATTTGAGCCTGGAGACCGACGGATAATACGGAGAACACGAATATAACGCACAGCAAAAAATACTTCGTATTCCTCATTTTCTCTACTCCTTTTGTTTTGAATCAGATCGCCGTTATCATTCATTCCATGTTGACAACTGTAACACCTCCTGTAAAACAAGACGTTTCCGGCAGCGGCCGAAATGTTCATGTCACATCAAGCCCGGCTCTTCGGAAACAGCGCAGGAATTCAATTATTGTCTCTTGAGTTTTGAAAACGCCCTCTTTTTTCAATGAGATCAATCAGCGTCTGCTGAAATCGCCGCTCAAAGATCAGATATCTTGCCTGTTGTTTGGGAGTCAGATATTTCGGCAATGATTCAAGGAAATTTTGTTCCTGTCGGAGTTTTTCCTGCTGATAGTTCAACAACTCCTGGCGCCATTGATTGACTTGCTGCTGGGTCACGTCTTCCTCGTTAATACGTTGAATAATTCTTCTACTCAGGGCGATGACGGTTGAATCCACGGCCCGAATCTCCTGCCGGCGTTGCTGCAACGCCGGGAAAAACCGGGTCGCCTGGTCTTCATCCAGTTCCAGGTATTCCGTCATCTTCCAGATCCGCAGCATTTCCAATCGATTTCCCTCCCCCATATGGCGGCGATATTCCATCCCCGGAGGCGATCTCCAGTCCTGCCAGTTCGAATCCGGCAGCGGAGGGGGCTGTGCCTGTGCTTGTTTGGTAATGACCAGCACCACCAGTGTACACAGACTTATTACTGATATGAATCCTCTATTCATAGAGACCTCCTACATCTTTTGTTCTGCCAGGGATTGCAAAATTCGGTTCCACTCCTCCTCGGAATCATACACTTCCTGTAAGGCTGAATAGCTTCCGCTTTGCATAAGATACTCATACACACTGTATCTCATATCCTCATCAATAGCAGATTGCACCATTTCGTCAGGAAACGAAACAGGATCCAGTTCTCGCATAGCCGACAGATACATGGCATCATCCAGCTCGAGCTCCTGCGCCTGTTCCGGATGTTCCGGTATTACCCACCACACAATCAGTGCCAGAAACAGAATGAAAACAGGCGCAAGAATCACCGGCCGCAAGATGTCACTGAGGAATGCCGGCCTGTGCTGCCGTTCATCGATCTGCTGCCAGACATTCGCCCTCAGGCGATCGAAGTTCGGCAGGGAAGGGGTTACCTCCCGTGATTCCCCGAGGATGCTGATAGATTCGATAAATTCATCCACATATTGCTGACACGCCGGACAGCGCTCATAATGTTCACTCTCATCCATGAACAATTGAACCGAATCATGTTCATCCCAGTAATCAATCAGATGATTTCGAAATTGTTCGCATAATTTACGCATTGGTCTCACGAACCATTTCCTTTAATGATTTGACTGCATAATGGAAATTCGTTTTCGACGAGGAGACGGAGATATCTAATATTCTCGCCACCTCCTTGTGCGACAATCCATGGAAATATTTCAGAAGAAATATACTGCGTTGCTGTGGGGAGAGTGCTTGCAGATGGTTGAGTAAATCTTTCTCACGCAAGGCAATCTCCTCATATTGGGAATTTTCGGAGGTTGCTGTCAACACCCGGGCAATAGTATCCAGCGGAAGATAATTACGAATTGATTTCCAGCGAAGATGATTCTTGGTCAGGTTAGCCGCAATCCGGTAAATCCATGTGTTAATGGACGAGTCTCCCCGAAATTTCGATCGCTCCAGATACGTTTTCACGAAGGTTTCCTGGGTTAAGTCTTCCGCATCGTTTACATTTCCTGTCATACGAAGAATGAAGTAGTAAATCGGTTTCTGATATTCACGCATAATCCGGTTGAATGTGACATGATCCCCCGCCTGAAATTTGTGTAGCGTTTCGGCATCCATTCTCTTTATCTCATACTTTTGACACCTGAAGTGTCAAAAGGTTAAATCTGCGAAGATACCCGACGAATACTTCCTGGGATTGGGCTTCATCCACGGACAAATGATTTGACAATTATGTAATCACAGGACCCGTTATTATATTCCCGGCAATAGAGAAGCAAAGTGGACAGATGCTTCATTTAAAGGCGGTAACCTTCTCCATGGAAGCGTATTTCTCCCGGATGAATGTTCTTATTTCCCCAATGGTTCGGATGAGATGATTGATTTGGTCCGGTCCGATTTGAACCGGCACTTCAGCGCCATACTGCCAGAAATACAGTATTACTTCCGCCGGTAAGTCCCCGGTACTCTGGCGGATACCATAGGCATACGCTTCCAGCTGGGGAGTGTATTCCCGCACCCTGGCCTTGAAGTTTCCATCCTCAACAGTATCTGTTTTATAATCGACCAGCACCAGCCCGTCGGATCCCCTGTCGATGAGGAGGTCAATCTGTCCTGAGAGTTCGACACCTTCAATTATCGACAGAAATTCCACTTCCGTATAACAGGGGTACTTCGAGATCTGTTGATGCAAAGCAGTGTTCTGAAACACCTGCAATTTTGAGAGGATGTCATCTTTTATATTCGGGGAGTCCCGAAATTCGCTATCAGCTATCTGCGAATCAATAATTTCGGTTGGTTCATCCTGCGATACGGAGACATACTTTTCCAAGATATTATGGATCAATGAACCGAAGGCTGCGCCTCCCCGGGCGGGCTGCCCATCCCCGGGGATCCGTAATCCGGGTAAATTGAGTATATACGTATTGAAGAACTCGTCCGGATCCCGGCGAAACACGGGCAGCATGGACGGAGTTATTTCATCGAGGTCAGGAGCTTGGTCGGGAATTTTCCAACGGCGCTTTATTTCTTCCATAGACAGGTATTGAGCCAATGAACTTTCAGTTCTGCCCGCGGGCTCCCCATCCTGTGCTCCCCTCTTGATGAGATCGGATGCGGCGGGCAGATGCGGGATATTCAGATAGGAAAAATGGGAAACCTGTATATTATTCGACCCTATTCTCACCCCGTGCCGGCCCGGTTCCCAACCCTTCTCCCTGAGCACACCAACCGTCCAGTGCAACCAGTTATCTTTCTCATAGTCTACTTTCTCCAGAATATTCCGGAGACCCTCCGGACCGGTGAAAACGCCTGACAGCATCAGATAATCACGGGCTCGCGTACTCGCGACATAAAAGAGGCGCCTGGATTCCGCCAGATCCTTCCTGGATTCCAGGTCGCGGATTAACTGGTAGATGAAAGGCTTGATCTTCTGCTGTTGGGCCGGCTTCCTCGGATCAGTCCAGTGTATTGCCCAGCCATATTCCGGGTAGAAATCTTTCTGCAGGGTGTTGTGTCCTGTATAATCAATATTCGGAATCAGGACGATGGGAAATTCCAGCCCCTTGGCCTTGTGCACGGTCATCAGGCGGACTGCATCTTGGTCACCGAAAAACAGGGGGGCTTCTTCCGTATCCGCATGTTCCTGTAGTGACTTCGCGTACGTAACGAAGGCTCCCGGCGATGTGTGTGTTGATTGTCCGAAGTCATGGGCCAGACTGATGAATTGTTCGACATTACGAATCTGCTGAGCCCCATTCGAGTGAGAGCCCAACACACCGAAATATCCCGTTTCGGTGCAGATGGCATCAATGAGCCGGGCCGGGGCATACCGGTCTTTGAGTTTCCGCCATCGCTGCATCTGGTTCCGACACTGTCGGAGAACTTCTGCGTCTGACGCGGAAAGAGAGTCCGGAAAGGTGAGTTCAGGCTTATACAGAACGTCGTACCAATTCTCAACAGCCTGAGCAAGCCAATATAATCCTTCATCGGACATGCCAAACAAGCCGGAGCGCAATACACCCACAACGGCGATTTCATCCTCCAGAGAGGTAAGGGCTTGCAGGATGTTCATAATATCCTGGATCTCCTGTTTACTGAAGAATCCGCTTCCGGAGACGGTATAATATGGCACACCTGCCAGCTGTAATGCGTATTCATATTGTTTGATATAATTTGTACGGCGAAATAACAGAGCCACATCACCGAAGGTGGCCTGCCGGACTTTTCCCCCCTCTTCGACGGAAATGTCCGGTAATTCTTTTTGCAGCCAGTTCGCAAGGTGGGCGGCCTCGATCATCAGCTTGTTTTCTATTGTCGCGTCTTCTGCATTCTTGTCGACTTCAATAAGGTGCACTGTGGTATTGGAGGACGGGGTGTGCACATTGGAACGGGTCGCCTCCAGGGGCAGATAGTGCTGCTCATACGAAGCCAGCCCCGACAGGTCGGGGTGCTCTTCCTCAGTTCCCATTACCAGTGTAAAACAGGCATCAATCCAATCCAGTATGGCGGGCTGGCTCCGAAAACTTCGGCCAAGAACCGTCTCCGGAGCCTTGAGCGTCTCTTTCGCTTCCTGAAACAGACTGACCTGGGTACCCCGAAACCGGTAGATCGACTGTTTAGGATCGCCAACCAGAAATACCCGGGTGCGGCGATCACCGCCCGTCTTGAGTAATTGAACGAGCCGATATTGAATGGAGCTGGTATCCTGAAATTCATCCACCAGGATATGCCGGAACTGATCCCCGTATGACCGCAAAATGTCAGGAGACGTTTCCAGCATTTCCACTGCTTTGACCAGCAGATCGTCGTAATCCAGGTACTTATGCTGCCGTTTCCAGGTGTGATAATTCTCCAGAGTATGGTGATATACTTTCACCGCTGACTGGGCCAGTCGGAGGGCTTCGCGTTCTATCTCTGCATCGAAGACGGGGAATTGTTTCAACGCCGGTTCCAGAATTTCAGTCCGGAAGTCGACCATCTTCTTTTTCAGGTCGGAGAAATCCGCACCATCCCAGTTCGATTTGCTCCCTTTGCTTTTCAGATCATCCTGGAGAGAAATCCAGATATTCGCTTCATCGATGACTCCCCGAGCAGAGGTCAATGATTCGATTTTCTCTCGTAAGTTCAGCCAATGGGAGTAAAATCGATCTGATTCCGAGGAGGGGATGAGGTTCGTAATTCCCTTTTTTATGTCAAACCATAAGGGATGGCAAGCAAAACTCTCGAGAACCGGAGAAACCTTCTCTTTAAAACAATGCTCTACATGATCGAACAATGCGTCAACGGATTTCGGCGTATTGTCATCGTTGAAATAAAATTCGTATAATCCGGTGTATTGTACCCGCTTCCTGAGCAGATCGGATAGTCGCTCTGTAACCTGATATATCGAAAAATACTGCAGGAGATGCGCAATCGAGACATCCCGGGCATTGATGAGCTGAAACACCGTCCGCCGGATAATTTCGGGCTGGCGGAGCGAAGTGATGTGCTCGTCCATTACGGAAAAATCCGGATCCAGTCCGACTCTGATTGCGTTCTCCCGGAGTACCCGGGCACAAAATCCGTGAATCGTACTGATATACGCCTGGTCGAAATCATCCAGGAGTGTCTGCCAATATTGGGAAGGGGGAGACTGTAGCGACGGTTTGGCCAGTGGGGGAAAATCGCTGCAAGTTACCTCTTGAGCCGATTGTCGGATGAGATCCCGGATCTTTTGTTTCATCTGGTTCGCCGCTTTTTCAGTGAAGGTGATAGTCAGAATCTCAGAGAGTGTGGCTTTTCTTTCCGCCAGTATTTGGAAGTAGCGATGGGTCAGGACGAAGGTTTTCCCGGAACCGGCACCTGCTGTGACCGGCAGATCCTGATCCACCTTCCCAATGGCCTCACGTTGCTTGGGTGTGGGCTGTTTATCTGTCATCAGGCTTTATTTAATCTCATTGTATCCGACCCGGGATTGGCTGGCGCATACTTGAATTCTCGTTGATTTCAGGCATATCGAATACTAAAATAATCGATTATGGAAGTAGATTCTACACAATTTCCAGTCTACCTGCCTTTTTCCAGTGAATGGATTTCCTTTGCCGTTTTTCTCGCTGGTATTCTGATCGTAATCGGGATTGCCGAGCTTGCACAAAAACGCTATCGGTGGTCTGCGGAAGCGTCGCGAAAAATCGTGCATATTCTGGTAGGGGTCCTGATCTTCTGGGCCCGATTTCTGTTTGAATCACCGCATCCGGCTGTTGCTCTGGCTGCTATTTTTATTATTCTCAATGCAATCGCTATCTCAACCAATGCTTTTCAGGGGATGCACGGCACCACCCGTGTAACGCTGGGGACGGTATTCTATCCGCTCTCTTTCCTCATTCTGGTTTTGATCTTCTGGGAGCGGGATCCGGTAATCCTGCTGCTCAGTTTCATGATTCTGGCCATTGGCGATCCGCTTGCTGCGCAGGTGGGCGAAACAATGTCCCATCCGACACGATTTATCCTCTGGAACGACACCAAATCTCTGCAGGGTAGCGCAACCCTTGGCATGATAAGTTTCGCAATTACCACTACGGGTCTCTATGGCTTCGGTCGGCTTCCGGCTGTTATTCCTCCGCCTGCTCATCTCATTCTGTTGACCGGGGCGGCTGTGGCAATCGTCAGTATGGTTGCCGAAGCGATCTCCCGGGCTGGCTCGGACAATCTGTCTCTCCCGTTGTGTGCCGCCTTCACCATGGACATCATCCTGCACGGTACAGGAGTGTCCCCGGTGATGTTTTTTGTATGGCTCATCGTCGCTTTTCTCTTTGCTTATATTGCCTATCAGGCACATGTACTCACCCTCAGCGGTACGGCAGCTGCTTTCCTGCTGGGCACATTCATTTTTGGAATCGGAGGACTGCAATTTATGGTGCCGCTGGCTACCTTTTTTGTGCTCTCCAGTGCGTTAACCCACCTCGGCAAACAACAGAAAAACCCTTTGGAAACTGTCTATGAAAAAACCGGCAACCGCGATATGATGCAGGTGCTGGCCAACGGCGGAGTTGCCGGGATCATGGCGCTTCTGTGGCATTTTTCACACCAGGATGTGCTGTATTACGGTTTTCTGGGATCCCTGGCGGCCGCCACTGCCGATACCTGGGCGACCGAATTGGGCATCTTTGCCCGACAACAACCCCGGAGCATCGTTACCTTTCGGCCGGTCGAAGCGGGCACCTCCGGAGGAATAACACCAATCGGCACCACCGGTGCCCTGCTCGGATCGGGGATGCTCTCATTTTCCGGCTGGATTATTCCAACCGGGCTGATCCAACCCCTTTTCCAGAGCCGCATTCTTCTCGTTATTGTCTTGTCCGGATTAGCCGGAGCCATGGTGGACAGTCTTCTGGGGGCCACCGTTCAGGGCCAATATACATGCCCCGTCTGCCATAAAACCACGGAAAAAAAGGTGCACTGTTCAGGATCGGAAACCCAGCTGATTCGCGGATATCGCCGGATAAACAATGATGCGGTGAATCTCATCTGTACCGCAACAGGTGGGCTGCTCGTGCTGCTGCTGGCTTAGCGCTATGGAACGGCTGTATCAATCTGTCGGCCCGGAAGACAGTGCACAGTGCCCTGCCCTGTCATAGAACCATCGCTCAGGTGGCTCGCTTCATTCTGATGCGATTCTCGCCACAGCGACAGATCGATTTGACCGGACAATACGGTTCACATTCTCCTTCCACGGGATGGAACTCTCCGCTCACCATCCGATCCACTGCCTGCCATATGAGGCGTTCCGTCTCCCTCCGTAACAGCACTTTCTCAGCGGGATCCGGCATCATCCTGCCATCTTCCTTATTCTTTCGCAGAGAATAGTAGGACAGCCGCACGGGGCGAACATACTCCGGAAGCAGATGCTGCGCAGCGATAGCATATACCTGCAACTGCAACGCTTTCCCACTCTGAAAATCCTTCTGTGCTTTGCCCCGGGAAGTCTTATAATCCACAACGGTGAATTCACCGGTCTCCCGCTTCAAATCCAGCCGGTCGATCACGCCGCGGAAGGATAAGGATTCACCATTCCTCCGGACTTCGAGAGGCGGCAGGCTGCGCTCGGTCGCCATCCCGAATTCTACTTCAAACCGCTCCGGAGTCATTCCGGGATCCGACCAGGGATACGTATCGGCGAAGAACTCAACCGCATTATGCACATATTGCCTGAGCAGGTCTTTTTCCCGGTCAAAAAGCAGCTCAGGAATGGGGATCTCCCGCTGCTGGTAGGAATCAAGAACCGCATCGATGATCTCATCCAGCATATTCATGACCTCAGAACGGTTCAGATCATCAATCACGCCGTCGTATCTGTCGGCAAGCTGTGAGTAAAATTGTTCCAGGATACTATGCAGCATTTTTCCCCGGTCCTGAGGGGGCAGCTCCTCCGGAACTTCTTCTACTTCCGCGAGATGCAGAAGATATTTTGCAAAATATTGAAAGGGGCTGGTATAGTATACTTCCAGCTGGCTTGGGCTTAACGGTGCTTCGGAATGAAAAAGCTTTTCTCTGATGTCCTGTTGGATGTTTTGTGAATTGATTTGGCCATCAAAGATGCTGAATTTCCTGCTCTCCCGACTTGCCAGCACCCTCCTGAGATGCCGGAAATGGGATGAGCATAGATCAAATTCACCATCCTCAAACTTCTCCAGTTTCCCCAGGTGCTGCAGTAAATCAATCCGGAGCCAGGTCTGTTCGGGTGCGAACTGGACATAATCAGGTGTAATAAGATGAGTGGTGTCCGAGTGATCATCAGTACCCGGAGTATCCTTACTATAAAACTGGCTCAGTTCTTCATAAAATGGGGAAGGCAGCACATCTTCCTGCCCCTTCACCGTTGAAACCTGGAGTGCCTCGGTGGCCCGGGTCACCGCAATATAGAACAGTAATCGCTCCTCCGCCAGATCCGCCCGATGCTCTACGATTTCCATTTCCCGGGGGAGCATCCCATTGATGAGCGCACGATCTGTCAACTTCACCAGAGGATGCGGTCTCCACTGGACCGGAAAGACGCCATCAATCAGCCCCACAACATACACTTTTTTCCAGTGCATCCCCCGGGCACGTTCAATATTGGTGAGTGTGACTCCGGAACTTTTTCCCGCTTCCACCTGATAAGCGGTATTTTGCACAACATCTCTCAAGGTTCGGACAAACTGTTCGGTTGAAATATTCTGAAATTTGAACGCTTCCGACAGACGTTCCAGAGAATCCAGCACTTCCAGCAGTTTCCCGCAAGCTCGCAGATCTCGGGCGATAACTTCATTGATTTCCCTGTCACCGGATTCGCTCCCGAACGGGGATATTTGCTCTGCAAGGTGGGTGACATCAATGACCGTCTTCAAATCGCGGATGTGTTCTATCCAGGTCGCTGTTTTCTCTTCCGGCAATACGTTCAATAAATGGAGCATCTGTTGTATAATTTGCCGATCTTCTCTGTATTGGCTTGTTCCCAAGGAGCCGGTACTTTCATTTATTCGTTTCAGATATCGCTGTAATCGTGCCTCCCAATTGCTTTTTCCCTCCAGAATTTGCGCCTGGAGGGTTATTCGATGAATTCGTGTCAGGCGCTCCTGCGTCGCTGCAGGTGCCGGTGCAATGTAATTTGACTGAAGCCAGCGCAGCATTTCTCCTCGCAAGTAATTACTCGCTAATACCTCATACCATTGGAGTAATGCATTCAGCGCAGGATTAGTGCCCAGCGGCATCTCAAATTTTCCGGCAAACGGGATCCCCTCTCGCCGGAAATTGGTGATAAACTGGGAATAGTAGTTCTCTTGAGTCCGATAGAGTACCGCTATGTCATCAGGAGTAAAAGCACCTGTCAGTATATCCCGCTTCACCCGCCGGGTGATCTCCTGGACCTCCATGGCGGGGCTGGCTGCTTCAATCCGTTCGAAACGTTCTGGCTGACGATCGGCCTCCTTTCTTTCGAACAGATACTCTATCTCGGGGAGTGATGTACTTCCCACAGTGAACTGCTTCACTTCACCATTCTTCTCCCGAACCAGTTGCTTCAACCAGCGCTCAGTTTTAGTGACGTATGTAAATGTTTTGCTCCCATAATGAAGGAGAGTAATCCCGGTATACGAGGCCCGATCTGCAATGAACTCAATTATGAACTTTTGCAGAGGTGTAAAGTCATAGAACCCGTCTATCAGAAACGCGTGATCCAGGAGTGCGCCCGTTTCATCTTCGTGTAAAGCATTACACACCTGGAGAATCAAGTGTTCTCGCGAAATAAATCCTTGTTTTAGGAGCAGGTTCAGGAAACGATAGTAGAGCTGATGAATCTGGGATAATCGGCGGGAATGCTGCTGCAGCGAACCATCGTTTGCCAGACGGTTGACCGTGACATCATCCACTGCTCCGTCCTCCAGATCTTTAAAATAGCGCAGTAACGCCCCAACAAAGCCGGGAGTAACTCCGTGCTCACATAACTCCGGATATTGACTTTGCGAGGATCGCAGATAATTTTCCAGAATAATGTGCAGCTGTTGTTCGCGCAACTCTCGGTAAGCGATTCCAGCGGTGAGATTGTATTTTCGAATAAATGAGTAAAAGGTGTGGAATTCCGTAAACAGCGCTCCTTTTATCTCCCCTGTCTGCAGGAGCCTCTGTTTGAAATCGGAAATGAGGGGCTGACTGGGAAGGAGCACCGTGACAGCAGAGCGAGCTTTTATCAGTTCAAGGCACCTCCCCAGTGTCCATCGGGTTTTCCCACTGTCCGCCGGGCCCTGGATCAACTCAATTTTCGCCATCAGATTCCCATTATTCTATGAATCTGTTTAGAAAACGCCTCGCCCCGAAGGGATGCTCCGAAGAAGTCCTTTGCACCGTTGAAACTGTTTTCAACACTCTCACTGGGATGAGATCAGTTCTTTTTCTTGTACCTAAGTTGAGCGATACGAGCTTCGCGAAGTATCGCTTTCCCTAAGGGATCCCTTTGGGATACTTAGGGAAAACCCCGACTTAGAAAATGTGTGTTTTCACCGAATGGGTGCGGAACGTCCCGACGCCGTTCTCGGGGAGGTGAACACGTATGCCGAAGGCATTCTTCGAACATTTTCTTTGCGGAACGTCCCGACGCCGTTTTCGGGGTCGATTGAGCGATTTATGGAAATAAATCGCTCAATTTGGGTTGTATGCAAAATATGGTTTCGCGAGCCCCGGAGCAATGCTTGAATTGTATCCTGAAAAGTCTGCGCCCCGTTCACCGGAACAATTCGAATTATTTCAACACCGCAGATAATGAGCATCGCCGGGGAAGGCAGATAGTTCCCTTCCCCGGCGGTGCTCAGCGTAATTACTGTTCAGAAGTAAATATATTTACCGTGGGCTCAGCCTCTTGCCATCCCACGCAATCTTTTCACCCGGTCTTCAGTGGAAGGATGTGTACGGAACAGACTGGCGAATCCCTCTTTAGTGAGCGGATTCACGATAAACAGATGGGCCGTACTTGTATTAGCTCTCTGCATGGGCCGACGCTTCGAATATTCTTCTAATTTTTCCAGGGCACTCGCCAGCGCCAACGGTTTTTTGGATATCTGCGCCCCGCCTTCATCGGCATGGAATTCTCTGGAGCGTGAGACGGCCAGCTGAATCAATGCCGCCGCAATCGGGGCAAGAATGGCCATTGCGAGCAGTCCGACGATATTGTTGTTTTCATCGCGTCCACCAATTCCGAAGATAGCGGAAAAACGCGCTATGGAAGCCATAATAGTGATAGCGCCGGCAATTGTCGCAGCAATGGTGCTTATCAGGATATCCCGGTGCTGAACATGGGCAAGTTCATGCGCCAGCACTCCTTCCAACTCATCGGTATTTAAAATATCAAGAATGCCTTTGGTCACGGCCACGGCTGCGTGTTCGGGATTGCGCCCTGTTGCGAAGGCATTCGGTGCATCCATGGGAATAATGTGCACTCGCGGCATGGGTATGCCCATCCGCTGGGTTAAATTGCGAACGATGCCATGGAGCTGGGGAGCGTCGCGTTCACTCACCTCCTGAGCACCATACATCTTCAGGATGATTTTGTCCGAATACCAATAGCTGACAAAATTCATTCCCAGTGCAAGTACAAATGCAAGAACGGCTCCATTGGTACCACCCAGTGCATTGCCGGCAAGTATTAATAAAACCGTCAGTGCCGCAAGTAATACTGTTGTCTTGAGGTAATTCATCTCTTTTTCCTTCTCATCCTTTTAGTGACCAACTCACCCTTTTAAATTGCCAACTCCGGCGTTGGTTCCTCTCCTCGATTTGCGCTGTAATATGCAGTGGGAAGTCGTTTTCGTTTAGTGTACTAATTTAGCCTGCAGTTTCGCCCCGCTGCTTCATTCCCAATAACTATTCGTCCACCGCCACTCCTGTCGTGTCCGGTTCGGGCTCTCGCACCAGATCATTTAGTGAAATTTGGAACTCGGTGAGTTTTGAGCTCCTGATTTCGTACACGTAGGGCGAGGAGTCGGTGGAAATATATCGTCGCTCTCCCTTCGCAGGGTCACCCACTGCGAAACCATCAAATTCACTGCCGGAAATGTGAAAATGCACTTCCATCCAGGGAGTATCTAATCCATAGAGTGCCGGATCGGTTTGGTCATAACTTGCCAGCGAATCCACCCGGAGGTTCGAAAGAGATCGAGCCATACGCTGCGCCTTCTCAGGATCACCAGGTTCGTCGACGGGCTGCATCACTTTCCAGGCCGTATCAATCTTGCTGAGTTGATAGGTGGTATCCTGCCAGGTTACCTCTATATCGGTCACCTGACCGGAGTTTATATCAAACAGCCCCTTGTCCTGAAACTCGAATGGTGTTTTCCTGATATTATTGACAACGTTGGTGCTGACTGAGAATACCATCGGCCTGGAAAGATCTCTGGCATAATAGTCTGGCGAGTCCGAATCATCCACCGGATTCCCTATCTGCACCGCGGCTGTTCTGGTGGTGTCGTTCGTAAAGAGCGAGACCAGAATCCGGGGGGTGTCTAATCCATACGCATCAAGATTGGCCGGGCTTTCCTCAAAATATTGTTGCGCCTGCATGGTAGCCAGCCCGCTCAATACACTGGATACCTGCGAATTCTGTGCTTTGACCTGCGGTTCCGCCAGCCGCCAATCCCCGTTCATCTTATTGAATTCAAGCGTTTGTCCATTCTCTTGGGAAATAACAATTTTCGTAATGGCATTCCGATCGAATCTGGCAATGGATCTGTCGCGCAGATCAAAGAGCCCTTTCTTTCCCTGGGAGATGATATTAGTGTTTGTAGTATAAATAGAAGGACCGTCATTTCGTTTCGCATAGACGCTTGATCCGGTCGGATTCTCATTGCCGATGAGCAAGGAGACTTTCCCTGTATCGTTATATGTAACGATCACTTCTGCCTGCGGCTTATCGAGACCATATGGTTTGAGATCAGTCAGTTCCGTGGCAATGGTGCGTTTCCGCTCCGCTTCCAGGAACGCGTTCAGATTTGTCTCGATTCCAGTCTGGTTCGCGCCTGTTTGGACCGGATGGGTAATGGTCCACTGATCGTCCTTGTGTTCGTAAACAACAGTGGTGTCTCCCTTCTGCACCAGCGCAACCTGATTGACAGTATTTTGTTCAATAGGGAGAATTCTGCCGGCCAGTTCCTGTTGCCGTTCTCGCTGCTCTTGGCCTTTTATTCCCCACAGCCAGTAGAATGCGCCGACAGCAATAAGGAAGACAAATAATATGAGAGTGGTTTTTGGTTTCATATGGTGTTCCCCTCTACCCTAATGTCATCTGAATTTCTGATGTCATCATCACGCTGCTCGTCTCATTGTGGCCTCACTATACTGCGTTGATCAATCGGAGAGAGGGTTCCAGTCGAATACTCCTCTCTCCAGGCGCTTTCTTGTTCCTGTGGACATTAACGCCGCTTCCAGTAGACGACCCCCCCTGCTCCCAGGAGAAGAATCGGCAGCAGGATGACCACCAAGATTCTGACGGAGGCCACCTGACTTTGAGACATATTGACGCGCCGATCTTCCGGTGACTTGGGTCGGACCGAAATCAAATCCTCATCCTGTAACAGCCAGTTAATGCTGTTCATAAATAGATCACCATTCCCCTGGCTGTTGAAGTACCGGTTGGTCGCAAAATCCGAATCACCGAACACCACCAGCCGACTATTCCCGGGACTGCCACCGGAAGGAACCTCCATGGCGGCAGCAATGGGAACCGGTCCGGGGAGATCTTCATCATCCTGATTTGCTCTGCTTTCCGTCCTGATGCGCTGGATGTTGGTTTCTCCCCAACTTCGCTGGTTGGTGCGGGCAATAACGGTTCCGTTATATCCCGTCGCCCCGGAAGGCAGGTTCACATCCACGGACCGGACCAATGGGAAAAATGTCATGACTCCGAAATTCTCGGTGATGGGATGACCTCCATAGTTATTGACCAACGGGACCGTCGGACCGGCACCGAACAACTGGCCTACGCCGGACATATCCACCACAATATTCTCCCCCACCTCAAAGTAGTAATTTGCCAGAAAGTCCGATAATCCCAGGGCTGGCGGAGGATCAAGCAGGAACAACACGTTCCCGCCGTTTTCGATGTACTCGGTCAGCATTGTGATCTCTTTCTCTAATAGTTCTGTCTGTACGCCAGGTATCACCACCACCGACGCATCCCCGGGAATAGAATCTTCTCCGGCCAGAAAGAGATCTTTCGCGACATAGTTCTGATTCTCGATAGCACTCACAGCTTGCTGCAGACCGGACTCAGCATCATCCGAGATCTCGTGCTCACCGTGTCCGGTGGTAAAGTACACGGTCTTGGTTTCTTGTCGGGTGACTTTAATAACAGCGTTGGTGAGATTCTGTTCTGAATAGTCATCAATGGTTTCCCTCCGATTGCCCGCCTCGACCACGAGCTGTCCGAGGCTCCGAATATTATATGCCTCCGCAACTTCCGGGCGCTTATCGGGATCCACGATCTCCCAATCAAATCGAGAAGAGTGATGGGCGTACTCGGTCAGCTGATCTTCGACATACCTCCTGTTCCCTTGCGTCAAGAAGGCTTTCACTTCGACTGGTTGCTCCAGGTTTTTCAGGACGCTGACCGTCTGGTCAGCCAGCGAGTACTGGCCTGCTGCCGTGGTATCTGTCCGGTAGCTGAAATTACTTAACACCAGGTTGACCAGAACCAACAGCGCAAGAACAATCAGCGTACCCGCCAGGCTGCTCATCCCATATTGCGTGGTTTGCCGGCTGAACAGATCTTGTAGGTTATCCCAGTTCAACACCGCACCGGCAATAACCAATCCGGCACCCAGAAAAAGCGGAACCAATGGGGCCGCACCCCATACGCCGAGAATCCAGTAAAGAATCAGACCAACAAAGACCAGAATTAATCCGCTCCAGAAACTATATCGTTTAAAAAGTTCCATCAGCTCATCCCCTCCACTTTGTTGATTCTATCGATTGATAGGTCAAGAACAGGGCTAAAAACATAAAACTGGCATAGTACACAAGATGCGTGGTATCAAAGATGCCTCTGGTAAAGTCTTCCATGTGTTCGATGATAGACACATAGGAGGCCACATTACTGAATAGCGTATCTCCGGTACCAACCCAGCCCACCATCCAGAACAGCATCATGATGGCAAAGGTACCCACGGCGGCAATAATTTGATTTTCCGTCAGAGAGGAAACCAACACGCCTACCGAAACGGTTGCGGCACCCAGAAGCAGCAATCCGACGTATCCCAGGATGCTGGGCAAAATTTCTGGCTGACCGTAAATCATGAGGACCAGGGGATAGACGAATGCCACCACGATCATACTCGTATAGAGCACCAATGCCGCTCCGAATTTCCCCAGGATCATTTGAAGGTTCGTTAACGGGGAAGTGAGCAGCAGTTCCATCGTCCCACTTTTTTTATCCTCCGAAAAAGATCGCATGGTAATCATTGGAACCATGAACAGTGCAATGATGCTCATATTCGATATCAGCGGCCGCAGCAAGTATTGATTCACATTCACCGGAATCTGTTGCTGCATCTGCTGCGCCTGGTACATGGCCTGCATCTGGATGTTGAGAAATCGTGTTAACAGTGCGTAAAAAAAGACGCCGGAGATCGCGATAAACAGTGCAAGAACAACATACGCAATCGGTGAAGCAAAATACGATTTGAGATCGCGTTTGAAAATTACCCAGGCGTTTTTCATGATTGCACCTCCTCTTCTTCCGTCGTCAATTCAAGGAAGATGTCTTCCAGGGTAAGTGATATCGGTCGCAGCTCAAGTAATCCCCAATTACTGTAGACGATCGCCGCCGCGACGTCTCTGCGTATATCCTGACCGGGTTCAGTCTCTATGCGGAGTCCACAAACACCATCCTTTTGCCTCACCTCCTGATCGGGGGAGATAGCCGCAACTCCCGGTATGGAGGAAAGTTTCTCCTGCACTGCATCCGCAGGACCTTCAACCTGGACCTGGATGGATTCGCCGCTTTTCAGGCTGGCGATTAAATTATCAGGCGTATCCTCCGCAACGATGCGCCCTTTGTTAATGATAACCACCCGCTCACTGGTCATGCTCACTTCCGGCAGAATATGCGTCGAGAGAATAATGGTATGATCATCCGCCAGGCTTTTAATGAGCTCGCGAACTTCGATAATTTGTTTGGGATCCAACCCGACACTGGGTTCATCAAGAATCAGCACTTCCGGATCATGTATTAATGCCTGGGCTAAAGCCACGCGCTGTCGAAAACCCTTGGAAAGCTTCTTAATTAACCGGGTCCGCATCTCTCCCAGGCTGGTTAATTCCACCACCCGATCTACTTGTTTGGGGATATTTTTCCCTTCCACCCCTTTAATGGCCGCCACAAATTTGAGATAATCGTCAACGGTCATATCCAGATATAATGGCGGGTTCTCCGGAAGATAGCCAATGCGCTTTTTCACCTCCAGGGGATCTTCGAAAACATCATATCCTGCCACGGACACGGTTCCCCTGGTTGCAGGCATATAGTTGGTTATTATACGCATTGTCGTGGTCTTTCCGGCGGCGTTGGGCCCCAGAAACCCAACAATTTCTCCCTGTTCGACTCGAAATGAGACATCGTCAACTGCCAGGATGTCTCCAAATCGTTTGGTTACGTTTTTTACCTCAATCACAGCTCCTCTCCTTCCTTTCTGGTAGACAGGTGCGTGTCTTCAACGGTTGTATTCTGAAAAATTTCATTAGGTATGTAATCCTCCGTATCACTTTCAGCGGCGATCTTTGTCAATTCAACAACATCAAATGCATGCGATAACACCTCCTCCGCTTCCGCAGCAGACGGCTGGTATTTTGCAAATTTTACCAGATCAGACAGACTTAACAGCGCTTCGATTTTTTGACCGATTGCGTCATCAGATACATAGGCAGGTAATTCCCGCATTACCTCGGTGGTGGTCATTTCAAGTGCCGGTATGAAGTATCGATCCTCAAAATATTGCCTGACAGTTTCCGACACTTCGCTAAAATGTAATTTGAATGCGCCCCGGGCAGGATAGTTCGCCCGACGAATTTCCCGGAGACGTTTTAACGCAATTTCATGCGCACTTCGACGGCGCTCTGCGGGAGTCATCTCGGCGCCCTCATTTTCCCGTGCCGCTCTCATCTTCCTCCAGAGAACTGCTGCTATTATCGCAGCGCCTAAAATGCCGAGAATGACCATCCAGCGTATTTTCGGGGGAATCCGCATTAATGGTTTAATGTCTTTTAACTCCTGAGCATCCGGAGGAACGATTGATAGTATTGCGATATGTATCTCACTGGATTGAATTCGGAGAGGAGATTCGTCTTCTGAAGGTTTAAACACCGTCACAGAAACAGGAGGAATTGTATACTCCCCGGTATCATACACCGCCAGCGTATACGTGGCGGTGGTCGCCGTTCTTTTCGTATGCACCGAGAGATCCCGAATGGTAAACTCGCCAAGAGTTTTCAGCGTGTCCGGATACCGGACCACGTAATCACTGGGATGTTCAGTTTTTACGTGCAGATGAAAAAGGTCCCCGATCAAACCCCTGGTGGTATCGATGCTGGTATAGACCTCCACCTGGGAAACGAGTGAAACGGGAAGAAAGAACAGGGTTGTTAGCAGTAATAAAAGTCTACTCGTCCGTTTGCAATTGTTCATTGTCCTCAGCAAATTCCTTTCGCACGCAATCCAACATCCGTATAAAAATCGATTCGCTGACGCTCGGTACCACGAATTCGCACTGCCTGTGCTGGCGTTATACAGTGTTTCATCCAATGCGTATTTTTCACCGGGCTCAACAGAATAAGTGTTTCCTTTGTGTATATGCTATTCAATGAGCGAATGCTCCACCGGATTCTATTGTCATGTCTGTAATCTTCGCTCTCGCATTTTAAAGAACTTCATGAGTGGTTCGACATAGGATCTATCCGTCCAGATTTTCACATGATCCATATTCATGGTTTGAAACAACTTCTTCAGCTCGTCCTGCCTTCTGTCCATAGCGTCATGAAATTTTTCCCGCAGATCGGAATCATGGGTATCAATAACGAGTTCCAGTCCCGTTTCCGGATCTTGTATCCGCAACAGCCCCACATCCGGGAGTGCTGCTTCCTTGGGATCAAGCAGCCATACTCCGATCAGATCGTGCTTTTTGCACGCTACTCTCAGTGGCTGTTCGAACTCGTGATCCCAGAAGTCACTGATCATAAACGCTACCGACCGTCTTCGCTGGACGTTCAGAAAAAATTCAATGGCATCGGCGATGCGGGTTCCTTCGCTCTCTGGCTGAAAGGCCAGAATCTCCCGGATCAGCCGAAGGATATGGGTCCGCCCTTTCCGCGGCGGCACATATTTTTCAACGTGATCCGTAAACATAATCAGACCAACCTTATCATTATTCTTTATAGCTGCGAAAGAAAGCAGCGCACCCAACTCAGCAGCAATTTCGATTTTCATCTGTTCTTGAGATCCGAAAGATTCGGAAGCGCTCGCATCCACTAACAACATCACCGTTAATTCGCGCTCCTCCTCAAAAATTTTCACATAGGGCCGCTGGTTCCGGGCCGTCACGTTCCAATCGATGGTCCGGATATCATCCCCTACCTGATATTCGCGCACTTCGGAAAATTCCATCCCCCGCCCTTTAAACACACTGTGATATTCTCCACTAAATACATCATCCACCAGATGACGGGTGCGAATTTCTATGCGTCTGACTTTTCGTAATGTTTCCTGGGAAATCAATTGCTTCTATAAATGTGCTACCTATTTATTATACTTCTGTGAACCCGGCCAGTGCCTGCAGCGCGTTTGTATCGAGAGTCGTCCCGGTGAACACAGTACTGTATTCCGTTTCATCCCAGCATGACTACGGGACTTCAATTTCCGCAAAAATCTGCCTGATCACGTCCTCCGAGGTAATTTCTTCTGCTTCCGCCTCATAGGTAACGAGGATGCGATGACGCAGGACATCCATCCCGATGGCCCGAATATCGTCAGGGGTGACGTACCCGCGATGATGGAGAAATGCGTGGGCCTTTGCTGCCAGGGCAAGATAAATCGATGCCCGGGGTGACCCTCCATACTGAATGAGCGGTTCCAACCCCGTAATCCCGTATTCCCCGGGGTGTCTGGTGGCAAACACCAGATCGATAATATAGTCTTCGATTTTTTCGTCCATGTATACGTTATCCACCACCTTGCGCGCTCTGAGAATAGAATCCGGCGTCACCGCCGGCGACACCTGGAATTGTCCATCCACATGAGCGGCGCGCCGGAGGATTTCTTTTTCTTCCGTTTTCGAGGGATAGTCAACGGTTACCTTTAACATGAACCGGTCGACCTGTGCTTCCGGCAACGGATAGGTACCCTCCTGCTCGATGGGATTCTGGGTGGCCAGCACCATAAAGGGATCGTCCAGAGGGAAGGTGTGCTCTCCGATGGTCACCTGCCGTTCCTGCATGGCTTCCAGTAAGGCGCTTTGCACTTTGGCCGGGGACCGGTTAATTTCATCCGCCAGAATGATGTTTGCGAATATCGGGCCTTTTTTGGTGGTGAACTTCCCATCCTTTTGATTATAGATTAAGGTACCCAACAAATCCGCAGGCAGTAAATCGGGGGTAAACTGAATGCGCTGGAATTTGGTGTGAATTGCCTGGGAAAGCGTATTTACCGTCAGAGTTTTCGCAAGCCCGGGTACGCCCTCTAATAAGATATGCCCGTTCGTCAGAAGCGCGATAAGCAGCCGGTCGACCATATATCGCTGACCGACGATCACCTTCGAAATCTCAGAATGAAGTACATCGATAAATTCACTTTCCTCCCGGATCTGTTCGTTGAGTTCTGCGATTCCGTTGGTCATAATCACGCCTTTCGCTAGCTCGCTACTCCGAAGAATTTAAAAACTCCAAATCGTTGATATTCCCGACATCTTCTCCCAGATATTTCACCTCGAATTGCACCGCTTTCACCAGCTCACTTGTGGGATAGATGTCTAAGAATGTTTGATAGGCTTTTTCCGCCTTCTTATAATCATGGATGACATTCGCATAGGTATACCCAATCATAAACTGCGCTTTCGGTCCCCATCGAGTTGAACCATATTCGTCTACGATCTTCTGGTAATACCGGATGGCGTCGGTATATTTTTCACGACTTCCTGCGGTCTCAGCCAGCGCAAACAATGTCTGCGCCCGCAGTGAATCAGCCAGATCCTGTTTGGTTAAAATCTTCTCATACATACGGGAGGCTGCCTCCAGATCCCCGGCACTCGCCAGCTCTTTGGCCTCGGATGTCAGCTGCTGAACTGTCGCCTCCTGCGAACAGGCCAAAACAAGACCAAGAACACTCAAGCCCAGAATCACACGTTTGAACATAGCTTCTCCTCAATATTACGCTATTACCCAGAGAATAAATCGTTTAATATAGCAAGCATCAGAGTATGGCTCAACCAAGAATTACCACCCTCTTGTTCTGCAATTAGATACTTTTAATGCACAATAATCTAGGTGAGTTCCTCTGTTTCCTGAAATTCTGCATCCTCACCATCCTCCGTGTGCATTGGCTTCCGCTCTGTAACCTCAAAGTGAAAAGCCCCCTCCCGATAGTCGATGAGCACAGTATCACCGGGCAGGATGTTATCCTGCAAGACTTCGGTTGCCAGTGTATCGATGATTTCTTTTTGTAGTACGCGTTTGAGGGGCCGGGCGCCAAATGCGGGATCATATCCCATTTCGGCTATCTGCTGCACAGCAGCTTCCGACAGGTCTGCCGTAATGTGCATGTTACTGATGCGGTTTTTGAGCCGATGAAATTGCATCTCCACAATTTTTTTGATATCCGGCATGGTTAACGATTCAAACACCACAATGTCATCGATTCGGTTCAAAAATTCCGGCCGGACGTTCTGCTTTAACTGTCGTAATACTTCCTCACGCATTTCTTCATAGATGATCTCCCGGTTATCAGGGGTCATCTCTTCCATTTTCTGCATAATAAACTGTGAACCGAGGTTGGACGTCATGATGATAATGGTGTTCCGGAAGTTGACAGTTTTACCTTTATTATCCGTCAGACGCCCATCATCCAGTACCTGCAGCAAAATATTAAACACATCCGGATGCGCCTTCTCGATTTCATCCAACAGTACCACGGAATAAGGATGGCGTCTTACCGCTTCAGTCAGTTGGCCACCTGCATCATACCCGACATATCCGGGTGGCGCTCCCACCAGTCGTGCGACTGAATGCTTCTCCATATATTCGGACATGTCCAATCGGACCATCGCATTCTCATCGTCGAACAAGAATTCCGCCAGAGACTTTGCCAGTTCCGTTTTCCCCACTCCGGTGGATCCGATAAAGATAAAGGTGCCGATCGGTCGATTTTCATCCTGTAATCCGGCCCGGGCTCTCCGAATGGCATTAGATACCGCTTCAATGGCATCATCCTGGCCGATGATCCGGTTGTGTAACCGGTCTTCCATTTTAAGCAGTTTCTCTCGTTCACTCTCCATCATCCGCTGAACGGGTATGCCGGTCCATTTCGAGACGATTTCCGCAATGTCTTCAGAGGTGACTTCTTCCTTCAACAGCGAACCGCCACTCGTGTGCAGCGCTTCCATTTCGGCATTCTTTTTCTTCAATGTCTCTTCCAGCTCCACCAGTTTCCCATGTTTCAACTCGGCAGCTTTTTCCCAGTTGCCTTCTCTGGTGGCACGTTCTGCTGCGGTTTTCGTTTCGTCAATGACTTTTTTCAATCGCTGTATATCCTGAATAATTTCTTTTTCGTGCTTCCACTTTGCTTCCATATCTGCAAATTCTTCGCGCTGTTCGGCGATCTCCTTCCGGACTTCCTTCAACCGCTTTCTGGCGCCTGCCGATTCCTCTTTTTGCAGCGCTCTGGATTCCACTTCCAACTGTCGGATGCGCCGCTCAACTTCGTCTAATTCTGCCGGCAGACTGTCAATTTCCGTTCGTAATTTACTGCCCGCTTCGTCGATGAGATCGATTGCTTTGTCGGGAAGGAACCGTTCTGTCAAGTATCTGTGGGAGAGCTCCGCCGAGGCGATAATCGCTTCGTCCAGAATTCGAACTCCGTGATGCGCTTCATACTTCTCTTTTAAACCTCTGAGTATCGAGACAGTATCTTCAACCGAAGGCTCTTCTATCATGATCGGTTGGAATCGTCGTTCTAATGCCGCGTCCTTTTCGATATGCTTTCGATATTCATCGATAGTTGTGGCCCCAATCGCCCGGAGTTCTCCCCGGGCTAATTGCGGTTTTAACAGGTTCGAAGCATCGACGGCACCTTCCGCTGATCCGGCACCCACCACCGTGTGCAACTCATCGATGAACAGAATAATTTCCCCATTGGACTCGCTTACCTCTCGCAACACGGCTTTGAGACGATCTTCGAATTCACCCCGGAACTTTGCTCCTGCAATAAGCGCGCCCATATCTAATGCAACAAGCCGTTTGCTTTGCATGGTCGTGGGCACATCACCTTCCACAATCCGCTGGGCAATCCCTTCTGCAATCGCCGTTTTACCGACCCCCGGATCTCCGATTAAGACCGGATTATTCTTTTTTCTCCGGGAGAGCACCTGGAGAACCCGACGAATTTCTTCATCCCGCCCAATGATGGGATCCAGTTTACCGCGCCGGGCCAGCGCAGTCAAGTCCTGGCCGAATCGTTTCAGTGCCTCATATTTCTCTTCCGGAGACTGATCAGTGACCCGTTGCCCGCCTCGTATATCTTTAAGTACCTTCAACACGGTATCTTCATCCACCCCTTGCCTTTTGAGCGCCTTCGCCGTCTTACTGTTGCTGGCCTGGAGTATCCCGAGCAGTACGTGCTCGTTACTGATATATTCGTCGTTCAGCTGCTGCGCGGCCTTGTGAGCCGCTTCGAACACCGCGTTCACATCGCGTGAGAGAGTCGTCTGGCCGATACCGCCACCGGTTTGCTTCGGGAGGGATTCAATTTCTGACTGAACCGGTTGTTCCAGACTGGTCAGATCGACACCGATCTTCTGAAGAATGGATTGAATGACTCCCTCAGAACGTTGAAGAATAAACTTGAGATAATGGGGTACCTGCACTTCCGGGCTGCCGTTCTCTTCCGCCTGTTCAATAGCCCCCTTGAGCGCTTCCTGTACTCTGAGTGTCAGATTGTCAAATGATATCATTATTGTTGTCCTCCTTTAAAATGCATACTGCAAAGCTACGTGCATTATCCACGGCTTTTCTGCCGGGCGCAGCGGACCGAGTTTCCACCCGAAATCCACTCGGGCCGGCCCTAAAGGAGTAGCAAATGTTATTCCAAATCCAGATGTATAGCGCATTGACAGAATATTCAGTGCCGAATAGTCAGACCATAACTGGCCGGCATCCAGAAACAATTCGCCCCCGATTTTCCAATAGATTGGAAATCGTAATTCCAGGTTGGCCAGTAGTTTGACCCTATCACCCACCGGGACGCGTCGTAAGCTCCCATCCTCTGAGATGGCCGTGGTATATTTTAATCTGTCTGTTGCGAAGCCCCGGACACTGGTCGGTCCCCCCAGATAAAACAGTTCATAGTCCGGAATATAACCGTGAATCCCATCATAGTAATGGAGGCTGCCGACCTTAATCCGGCCCGCAAGCGTTGCCGGGCCCATGATATTCCAGTAGTGCCTCAGGGTTGCCTCTATCCGATAGAAATCAGAAGTACCGCCGAAGATATCGACAAAGAATTCCGGTCCCACTTCGATCAAGTACCCCTGCCTGGGGTAGAGAAAATTGTCCCGCTGGTCTCGTCTGAATAAAAACCCGAGACTCCGCTCCTGCCCTCGGATCGGTTGCCGGGTATGTATGGTGTCCCCTGTGAGTGTTTTCGGGACAATGGTCTCCTGGAAACGAAGGATGGATCGCAAGATTAACCGTCTTCGCCGGGAATGCAGAAGGGTGATATCAGATCCCCATTGGTAAATAGGCTGTTCGATCCGTGAAAATATGTTATAATCATAAAAAAATCGGATCGTGGTCGGGAGACGAACCCTCCACAGCCATGGCTCTGTATAGCGCACGACCCCGTTTGGTAACAACGTTAAGTCATTCACATTCAGGCGGCCGGCTGCAGAGAAACTCAATTGTCTCGCACGTTGCATCAAATTGCGATGAATCCATTCGGCGGACACCTCCAGCGCGGTATAGGGTTCAGACCCGGGGATACTCTCATATTGGCGAGCCCCCAGATTAAACCGGATCGTTCGATAATCCATATTCCTGACCGAGACGAGCAGATCGACCTGCTGTGAATCGGGAGAACTCGGAACCGGATTAATCGTTACGTCTGCAAACAGTCCGCTCTCAAAAATTCGACGCTGGCTTTCCCGAATTGCTTCTTTCCTATACCGGTCGCCGGGTTTGAGGGTGACCTCCCGCCGAACCACCTGCTCTTTGACTTGCTCCAACCCCTGAATTTTAATGGAATCGATGGACACAGTCTGATTCTCCTTGATGCTCACTACCGCATCAATCATCGTCCCGTGGATATTCAGGTGGGATTGAATATTGCGAAAGGGCTTACCGGCATTCTCGTACGCGGTCTCTACCTCTTCAACTGCGTTCCGAAAAGTGTATGGATTGAACGGTCTGTTTACCTGTAATTCTTGAAAATACGCTAATAACTCTTCATCCGTCAGAAGGTGATTGCCTTCAAATCGGAGGCTGTTCAGCACATATTGCTCCCCTTCTTCAACATGTAAGTAGAGGTGCACCTTTCGGTTCTCGGTCACGATAAATGAATCCTGAACCGAGCAATTGATGTATCCGTGCCCCTTGTAGAGAGTGGTGATATTAATTTTATCCAGCTGCAACACCCGTTTGTTAAATTCGGCCGGGCGCCCCAGCGTGGAAAACTTCCCCGTGTGAAGATTCATCCGATCCCGTAATTCATTCGTACTAAATACGGTATTCCCGGAGAAATGAATCTCTGAGACCCGATAGACAGCCGACTGAAAGACCTGTTGGCCGAATAAAATATTTCCACCCAGAGTCAAGACAAAAATACAAAGGATACCAAACGATTTGCCTAAACGCACAGGAAGGTCAATAGTTATATTTCAGGCGATAGTTAAAATGATAATGCCCTTCTTCATCAACTTCTCCGATAAAAGAGACATATTTATTTACCTGGTATTCCAGTCCCAGCCTGGTGCCGGGTGTCCCGGCGAAGAAATCCCGCCCATAGATAAAGTATAAATTCGGAGACACTCGTTGTCCAACAGTAATTGTGACCTCTTTTAAATCCTGTAAACCCTGGCCCTGCGTTTCAACATCAAACGTTTCGAATCCCATCAGATGACTGCCATAGCTCTCCAGCTGCCGTTCCAGATAGGTCGTGAAAATCGATTGAAATTCCGGGGTGGCCCATCCGTCTTGTTCCACCTGTGAATTGAAGGTCAACAGCGAGAGAATATCACTTTCAGTCAGATCCGATTCGCCGGCAGACTCCAGACTAATGTTGGGATTATCCAGCTCTCCGGATAAAATTATCCGAATGGTCAAATCCTCAATCTCCGTTGAAGCAACGATATTCAGGCGGGGATTGAATTCCACCGGATCGAAAAAGATTTCACCCTCCTCAATCGTAAACGTATCATTGTAATAGAACTTCCCATTCAGCACACTTAAGGATCCGGAGATATTTAACGGTTCTTTGCCGTGCTGAATCAGCCAGATTTCCCCCTCAAATTCCGCATTCACCTGGGCGTTTTTAATATAGACATTTCCCGGAAAATCAGCATGTAAGTCCAATTCGACATGCCTTCCTTTTCCGTTTCCGGCTGCCGGTTCCTTCGGCAGTTCCCGGGGGGTAAAATCCTTTCGGATGACCAGCTCCTCCGCGATCTCAAAATCTCCGGTAACGTGGAGCGTATCCCGTCCGGCTAATGAGATCTCCGGATTCACTAATCCTTCAATTTCACTGAGTAATGTGCGGATATATACCTTATTCCCGGTCAATTTCAGATCCAATCCCGGTTTAAAAAATTGGTTAAAGTCAAGGCTGCCATCGACGAAGACATTCGGTTTGTGTCGCATGGCGGGTCGCCGGAAACCGTTACTGAGCCAGTACAATATTCTGTTAAAAAAGCCTTCCATGAGCTCCTGCTCTTGGGTATTGTACATATATCCGGAAAATTCATCCACGGTCATTATATTATTCTCCAGAACCAGATTCGCCTGGACCCCGGTGATTTCATTTTCCAGCTGCGATATTTCAAGATTGGCATCTCTGAGCACCGCCTGTCCGTTTCGTATCGGAATATTCGGGGTTCCAAGTACAAATAAATCCAGGGAGAAGTCTCCACTCAGTCCGTCCAGATCCCCGATGTACTTCTCTAAAAATTGCAGTTGAGACGTTTCCGCATGAAACTGGAGGTCCATCAGATTCTCTCGCAGCATCCGAAATTCCCCGGTCACAAGATTGACAGCAAAAGGGATATATCCCTTCCCGGTATATTGGCTGTTATCAGTCTCCATCAATTGTAAATCGGTGAAGATAAGTTTATTCTCCCGGAATTCAATCTTTGCATCCAGGTGTTTCCCCTCCAGGCGGTCGAAGCCGGGATTCTTCACAGCGATCTGCATTGTGCTCTCAGGAGAGGTGAGGGAACCTGAAAGGCCCACCTGCCCTGAAACCGTTCCGGTGATGTCCTGGGGTATTGGTATAAATCGGGTATAATCTGTCAGATATACGTTGTTCAATTGCACATCCAGAGTGAAGGGAGTTTGTGAAATAAACATCAGGGAATCCTGCTGTAACGAGGATTCGAGAGCAATGGGTACCTTGCCTGACACGGTAAGTTCTCCTCCATTGGGGGTGAGGAAATACCCTTTTGTGAGCGCCAGCAATTTGTCATAATAATTCCCGATGATCTGAATTCTGTCGTAATGAAGATCGCGCCATACGGCATTGGTAATTTCGACATCTGTCCGGAACGCCTGATCATTCGCTGCCCGCCTGTAAGCAAGTTCACCACTGACATTTCCGGTGAAGGGGACGGGTTTTCGGAGCATCTTATTAAACGGCGCCAAATCCAGATTCGTAAATTCAATCGTGGTGTCTAACGAATCAAGATCCCGTATGACTCCTGACACACTGATAAAGCCGTCGTTCACACCAATCACTCCCCGAGAGATTTGCATGCCTTTCGCAGTTCTCTCCAGGGGGATGGAGGTGCGATTGTGAATGAACATATCCTGATATTGCATATTTAATGTATCGATAGTTCCGGAGAGATTACGAGAAAATTTTCCGGTAGCATAGAGGTGCCCTGTGCTATCGGCAAGATGAATGTTGTGAATATACACCGAATCATGTCGACTCTCTATCGACAGGTTTCCAAAATGAATTTTCTTGCCAGCGATATCCCCATTCCTGGCCTGAACAACCAGATCGCCTCCCTGTAATCGTTGGATATCAGAAATATTGACGCCGGAAACGATCTTATCGAATGCAACACGGTGCATACGGAAATCTGTGATATTGAATCCCCCCCTGACAGCAGTAGTATCCAGCGTTCCGGCAAAGTGTAATCGTGCTTCGAGGTCACCGGTAAATTCAGGCAGCCGCAGAAGATCGGAAAAATATCTGGTTCTGTTTGTGTGGAATTGCGCCAGACCATTTAATGATCCATCCAGGGCATACCAGCCGGAGAGTTCCACATCAACTCCGTCCACCTGAGCACGCAGTGTATCCGCAAATTGCAGGGTATCTTCTTGAATCCGGAGGTTCGCAGCAATTCCAGAAATATGATGGCCATACACATCTGTTTTTGCAAGATCAACTGAGACAGCGGCATTGGGTGCTGTAATATCGCCGCTGGTCTCCTCTACGCTGACCTTTCCCGAAATATCAGAAGAAGGAAAACCTGGCAGGACATCCGCAAGATTCAGTTGCCGGATGGCGATATGAGCATTCCCGCCTTCTCCTCTGGTAAACGCTCCTGTAACGCTCATCTGGCCTTCATTAAATTTGAATTCGCCGGAAGAAACGGCGATATGGTCCTCGGAAAGCACCGCCTGCAATTTTCCGGAGCTCCGATTGGCCCCCTTCAATTTCCCGGAGAATGACGTGTGGATAGCATATTCGTTAAAATCCGTTTGCAGGTTTCCGGTGATATTCCATTGATCATCGGCAGGAAACCCGATTCCAACATCTGTAAGAATGGCGCCGACCGAAATATTTGAAAAGCGATAATTCATCTGCAAATGCGGCTGGGGTTGCTCCAGATAGGTCCCATTGAGCAAAACGAATGCAGAATCATACATGAATTCGGCATGATCCACCACCACAGAATCCTGAAATTGATGCAGAAGGAACTCGATACTGCGTAAAGTCTGTTGACTTGCGGGAGGCTGAAGTGAACTGAACTCCCCGGTGATTGTCAGAGCCTCGGCTCCCTGCGTAATATGCATTGCACCGGTAATTTTATTGACATTCATCCGGTTAGTGGTGGATTGATATATGAATTGTCCTTCGTTGATGGATAATCGATCAATCGTAAATTGATTCGGGCGTGACAACACCGGGTGCTCCTGCATCGGCTGGGTGTGGCTGATCTGATTCACCAGGAGGTCCAGTCCCTGATTATACCGGATAACCGGCTTATCAATGTGCACCTCGTCAATGGCAAATTCTCCGATCATGATTTTCCACAGTGAATATCGAATGGTTAATCCCTCGGCGGTAAAGAAAGTGCTGTCTTGAGGAGTGGTAACAACGACTTCCGAGCCAGACAGATTATTCAGAATATTGCCGGCAAGCCTTCCGGCCTGGATATGAATGTTATACCGCTCCTCAATTTGGTTGTTGAAATACGTCAGCAGCTGACCCGTCCAAAGAGACGGTCTCATTAAAATGAGGAGAGTGAACACCGCACAGGCGAGAAAAATAAGAGTGATAAACGTTATCCAGCGCTTCATTCCTGAACTTTGCACTCCGGTGGCAGATTCTCCATTAAGACTATTACGCCGGTTTTAGCCTCCTCAGCAGCATGGGAGGTTCCCCGATACCGGGGAAAGGTAATAGCCAGATAATTTACATCTCGTCTGTTAATGTTAATAAACAATTACCCGAGTATCCATAGTAAGTTCAATCCTGATTACGTACAAAAGCGGGAGAAAGTTTCCAGTCAGTGACCAGACAAATACTTTCTCCCGCTTTTTGGAGTCTGCTGGGTTTGCTTCGCTTGGGTATTTAATGTCCCGTGCTCATCTGGTTCCTCTTATTTTTCATCATCATCCACGACTTCAAAATCAGCGTCCTCAACTTCCGACTCTTCGGCTTTCTGGCTTTCACTCCCGGCAGTCTCCTGCTGTTGTGCCTGCTGCTGGGCTCCGGCAGCGCCCTGCTGGGCTCTGGCGGTATCATACATCTTGCTGGAAATATCACTCCAGGTTTCATTCAGATCGTTGACAGCAGCCTTGATCGTGTCGATATCCTCACTCTCCTTCACTTCACTCAATGCATCTTTTGCTTTCTCCAGCCTGGATTTATCCTCATCAGACAGCTGCTCTTCGAATTCATCGATGTTCTTTTCCGTCTGATAAACCAGATTATCCGCCTGATTTCTGGTTTCGATCAGCTCGCGTCTCTTCTTGTCTTCTTTTGCATGTTCTTTGGCGTCCTTCACTGCCTGGTCTATTTCGTCTTCGGATAATCCGCTGGAGGCTTCGATGCGGATACTCTGTTCTTTGCCAGTCGCCTTATCTTTCGCGGAAACGTTCAAAATGCCATTGGCGTCAATATCAAAGGTGACTTCAATCTGTGGCACACCCCGCGGCGCCGGTGGAATACCATCCAGGTGAAAGCGGCCAATGGTCTTATTATCACGAGCCATTTCCCGCTCACCCTGTAGCACATGGATTTCAACCGAAGTCTGGTTATCGGCGGCTGTGGAGAAAATTTCAGTCTTCTTGGTTGGGATGGTGGTGTTCCGATCAATCAACTTTGTCATGACTCCGCCTAATGTTTCGATTCCGAGACTGAGCGGAGTCACATCCAGCAGCAACACATCTTCGACCTCGCCGCCAAGTACCCCACCCTGAATCGCTGCACCAATCGCAACTACCTCATCCGGGTTGACTCCTTTGTGCGGATCTTTTTTGAAGATTTCCTTGACGACCTCCTGGACTGCCGGAATTCTGGTTGAACCGCCGACAAGAATCACATCGTCAATATCGTCGGGAGTGACTCCGGCATCGTCCAGAGCATCCAGACAGGGCTGCCGGGTCCGTTCGATCAGATCCTCAACCAGTTGTTCAAATTTCGCACGAGTCAGGGTCAGGTTCAGATGCTTCGGCCCTGAGCTATCAGCGGTAATGAAGGGTAGATTAATTTCCGTCTTCATGGTTCCGGAAAGTTCGATTTTGGCTTTTTCCGCAGCTTCTTTTAACCGCTGCAAGGCCATCGGATCTTTTGACAGATCAATCCCTTCCTGCTTCTTAAACTCCTGCGTGATCCAATTGATGACACGCTGGTCGAAGTCATCGCCACCGAGGTGAGTGTCACCGTTCGTGCTCTTGACTTCAAAGACACCTTCCCCCAATTCAAGGATGGAAATATCGAATGTGCCGCCACCCAGGTCAAAGACTGCAATTCGTTCATCACCTTTTTTATCAAGCCCATATGCCAGCGAGGCAGCCGTGGGCTCGTTAATAATACGACGGACATTTAATCCGGCAATCTTGCCGGCATCTTTCGTTGCCTGCCGTTGGGAATCATTAAAATAGGCAGGGACAGTGATCACAACATCCGTTACCTTTTCTCCCAGATAGTCTTCTGCCGTCTGCTTCATTTTTTGCAGAATCATTGCAGAAATTTCCTGGGGGGTATATTTCTTATCCTCAATCACTACCTGCACCAGATTATTCTCACCCTTTTCAACCGTATAAGCAACCTCTTTCATTTCCTCCGCCACTTCATGGTACGCACGTCCCATAAATCGTTTAATCGAGCTCACAGTCTTGTCCGGGTTGGTTACCGCCTGCCGCTTCGCCGCTTGCCCAATCAGCCGCTCACCCTCTTTGCTGAAAGCAACCGTAGAGGGAGTGGTTCTATTCCCTTCGGCATTCTGAATGACAGTAGGTTCTCCGCCTTCCATAACAGCCACACAGGAGTTTGTGGTCCCTAAGTCAATTCCAATTATTTTTCCCATAAGACTTTTGCCTCCTTTTGTATTCTCTAAATTTTCGTACCAATCTCCTTTTGTATTTACAAGTATCATACCAACCATTTGTGACCGGAGATCTATGTACATTCTGACAGAAATAGCAGGGAATATCGGCGAATGTGGCAGGCATTGTCAGGACTGCAGAATACGTATTAATAAAAAAACCCTCGTCTGAAACGAGGGCTTTTTCTTCAGTTTCTCTGGAAGTGGTCAGTTCATTAAGTTTTTATCATTAACCATCTCTTCCGTATCTATGGACTCCTGAGTAAAAACCAGCTCTCCGTCTTTCACATCGACCTTAATTACGCCTTCCTCTGACAACTCGCCGTTCAGGACCTTTTCCGCAAGTGGATCCTCAATCCGACGCTGGATTTCTCTCCGCAGCGGACGGGCACCGTATTCCGCATCATATCCTTTGCCAACCAGGAATTTCTTGGCTTCCTCAGTCAGGACGATTTCGAAATCGTCATTCCGTGAATTTTCCCTGAGTTCGCCAATCAGGTTCTCAACAATAGCCATCAGATCTTCTTTGTTCAACTGACGGAAAACGATGGTCTCATCCAACCGGTTGAGGAATTCCGGCCTGAACAACCGTTTCACTTCATCTTCCACTCTCGCTTTTATGGCATCGTAGACGGATTTTTCGTCAGAGCCACCGAATCCGAACGTCTGATGCTTTAACCGATGGGTGCCGATATTCGAAGTCATTATGATGACCGTATTCTTGAAATCGACCTTCCGTCCGAGGCTGTCGGTGAGTACCCCATCTTCCAGAATCTGCAACAGGATATTAAAGACATCGGGATGGGCTTTTTCTATTTCGTCCAGCAACACCACTGAATATGGATTCCGACGTACACGCTCGGTTAATTCCCCGCCTTCTTCATATCCCACATATCCCGGTGGCGCCCCCACCAGACGGGAGACGGCAAACTTCTCCATATATTCAGACATATCGATCTTTACCAGTGCATCCTCGGAATCAAACAGATAACGCGCCAGTTGCTTGGCGGTCTCGGTTTTCCCGACCCCGGTGGGGCCGAGGAAGAGAAAGGATCCGATGGGCCGATGTGGATTTTTCAATCCGGCCCGGGCGCGTTGAATCGCTTTCGTAAGTTTTTCCAGTACCTGATCCTGTCCGATTATATGCTCTTTCAAGGAATCGGTCATTTTCAATAACCGCTGCGATTCTGACTCAGCAACCTTCGTGACGGGAATACCGGTCATAATCGAGACCACATCGGCGATATCGTCATCTGTGACTTCCACAATATGCTTCTGTTCCTCCTGCTGCCAGCGATCCCGGGCGTCATCCAGTTGTTCCCGCAGCCGTCGTTCCTTATCGCGGTACTCGGCGGCATCTTCAAATTGCTGCGCTTTCACCACCTCTTCTTTTTGACCCTGTATATCAGCAATTTGATCCTCTAAGTCCAAGATTTCATCGGGGACCACGATATTCTTCAAATGAATACGAGAACCGGCTTCATCCATCACATCGATGGCTTTATCCGGCAAGAATTTATCGGTGATATACCGATTGCTCAGATTGACCGCATCACGAATGGCTTCCATGGTATATCGAACACCATGATGCTCTTCGTACCGATCCTTCAGGCCATGCAATATCTCGACGGTTTCAGCAACTGAGGGGGGATGAACAATAATCTTCTGGAACCGGCGTTCCAGCGCGCCATCCTTTTCAATGTGTTTGCGATATTCATCCATCGTGGTCGCACCGATGCACTGGATTTCTCCCCGTGCCAACGCCGGTTTAAACATATTGGAGGCATCCAGTGATCCGGACGCACCGCCCGCACCCACGATGGTATGGAGCTCATCAATGAACAGAATGATCTCTCCCTTCGATTCCTGCAATTCTGACATGATGGCCTTCATGCGTTCCTCAAACTGGCCCCGATATTTCGTTCCGGCAACAATCGCTGCCAGATCCAGGGAAATCAGGCGCTTATTATACAGGACACGAGACACATGATGGTCAATAATCCGGGTCGCAAGCCCCTCCACAATCGCTGTTTTACCAACACCGGGTTCACCAATGAGGACCGGATTATTCTTCTTCCGTCGGGATAAAATTTGCGCGACCCGCTCAATCTCCTGTTCTCTTCCAATGACCGGATCCAGCTTGTCCTCTGAAGCCAGCTGAGTAATATCAGTTCCGAAATGATCCAGAGCCGGAGTTTTCGATTTCTTCTTCTTTGAGCTGCTGCCACTTGTATACTGTTTTCCTTCCATCATATCCTTCAACTCATTTTTTATGGTTTCATAAGTTACACCAAAATCCATTAGTACCCCAGCAGCAACACCATCTGTTTCTTTGACGATGGAAAGTAGTAAATGTTCGCTGCCAATAATATCAGACTTAAAATTTTGCGCTTCCACATACGTATTTTTGAGTATCCGCTCTGCTCGTTTGGTTAATGGTAAATGTCCCAGTGTTATGGTACTTGTCGAGGATTGCACTGCTCCCTGAATCGCTCGGCGAAGCTCCGTCAATTCGACTCCTGAGTTCTCAAGTAGTTCAATTGCCAGGCTATCTTCCTCCTGCATCATTCCCAGGAGCAAATGTTCAGAGCCAATATAATTATGCCCTAATCGTATCGCCTCCTCTTTCGCATGCTGAATGATCAGCTGTACTCGTTTCGAAAAATTATTTTTCATGCGATATACAATCCTTCATACACTCTTAATGCAATATAAAAACGGGATCTCCTACAATCAACGCTAACTTCCAAATTCCGATGCCGTATTCTCCATCACATTGCTCTCCACCACCATCCCGCCTTCCAGCAGAAGCACCCGATCCGCCCGCCCCGCAATCACTTCGTCATGTGTTGCTATGATAAAAGTCTGTTGATGTTCCTGAGAAAAATCGAGTATTGTTTCAATTAAACGCGCTCCGGTTTTTCTGTCCAGATTACCTGTTGGTTCATCTGCCAGTACCAGAGCAGGCCGATTCATCAACGCGCGGGCCAGGGCAACCCGCTGTTTCTCGCCTCCGGATAATTCATGTGGATAATGCTCCATGCGCTCACCCACTCCGAAACGGGCCAATAACTGCCTGGCATATTCTTCCCGTTCTGCATTAAGACTATTCTGAATCAATCCCGGCATCAACACATTCTCTAACGCGGTGAACTCCGGCAACAGATGATGAAATTGAAAGACAAATCCAACCAATGAGTTCCGCACCGACGCTAATTGATCCGATTTCAAATCTGATAATCGCCTTCCCTGCAAAGTGATAGTGCCGCCATCCGGTCTGTCCAGTGCCCCGATGAGGTTGAGTAACGTGGTTTTGCCTACGCCACTCGGCCCCATGAGCGCAGCGACTATCCCGGCATGAATTTCGAAGCTGACATCTGAAAGTACTTCCAACTGGGAATCTCCACTTCGATATACTTTTCTCACATGGTCGGCCTGCAATAATGGATTCTCAGTCGCTGCGTGAACAGCGTGTGGCTCCTTCGCTACCCGCCCCGGATCACTCATTGCTCTTCTACCTATTTTATCGTCAATTTACGTGCGCTCTTTACAGAACCCGTATGTATACCTGCCTCGTCACTTTTTCTCAATTTGCAACTTATTGACCAAAAAAACTGACAATTTGTTCCCATTGAAAATATATTTCTGAATATACATCATAAAATCGGTGGAATTTCTTCTTGCTCAATTATCAAACTTTCCTCATTGACATGTCTATTTCATGCACTCCTCCTACTCGTGTCTAATAGGAGGGTTTCCCAGGTACTGGTTCAGAAATTTACGTTACAAAATCTCCACTCCAATATATCATGATTCGGGATGGAGATACAAGGATAAATTTCTTGGAACCATGTGGCCGAGAGAGAATTGCGGACGCAACTCTCAAGGTGGAAACGTGCCGGATGAGTGAGAGAAAGGGGAACCAGGCATTGACACGCAGCGCCGGGCGGATTACACTTGATGACTGACCGGTGTATTCGTCAGATTGTCATGGCCATATACCCGCCGTCTACAAAGAGTACCTCCCCGGTTACAAAGGAGGCGGCTTTCTCAGAGGCGAGGTAGATAATCGCTCCGTCCAGCTCCTCGGGCTCACCATATCGATTCATGGGCGTATGCCTAAAAATAGCGTTCCGCCGCTCTTCAGTGAGAATTTTCCGGTTCTGTTCCGCAGGGAAAAATCCCGGTGCAAGAGCATTCACCCGTATGTTATGCGGCGCCCATTCCCTCGCCAGAAAGCGAGTGAGGTTGTTCACCCCGGCTTTGGAGATCGAATAGGTAAACACCTTTGAGAGTGGCCGTTCGGAAGAGGCGGATGAGATATTGATAATGCTCCCCCCGTTCCCCTGGTCAATCATCTGTGCGCCAAATACCTGGCAGGTTAGAAAGATTCCTTTCAAATTCACATCGAGAATTTTGTGCCATTCCTCTTCATCAATTTCCAATATCGGGGTGGTGGAATTTATCCCCGGCGCATTGACTAAAATATCAACCCCACCCCATTGGCTCACAATTTCGTCTCTTGCGTGTTCTACATCGGATTTCTCTGAGGCGTTGGCCTGACAAATCATGGCCTCTCCACCATGGTCTTCGATGACTTTTTTGTGCTCCAGCGCGCCATCCTTGTTGCTGTGATATATGAGAGCAACTCTGGCACCCGCACGACCTAGTGCCACAGCCATCTGCCCCCCCAGAACACCACTCCCACCAATCACAACAGATACCTTTCCATTTAAACTGAACAATCCTTCAACATATGACATACTTTATCCCTTTCTTTCCTCCGATTTTCAATAAATATTCCTGTCAACATATCTCTTCAAGGTAAGTCACATCCTTAATACATCTGCAGAGATCAATATCGCATGAACGGCTTCTGAATATTTTGTCGTATCTCACTCATATCACTCAAGTCATCTTTCTGATTCATACAAACGGCCTAACATGTCGCTGGAAATGATTCTGCAGATACGTATAATGCGTTTCTTCGTGCTCACGTAATGTGCGCATAATCTTGTCCCGGAAACGATAATTCCCCTGTTCGTCTTTATCTGTCAGTACCCTGCCGAAGGTGACATGAAGCACCTGACGAGCATGCACCTGGTGTGACTCAAATAATGCAACCAGGTCTTCATCAGAGATTTCGTCTCCGGTAGGCACCTGATCGAGGTTGGCCGAGACATGATACGTTCTCTTCTCGGTGGGATACAGTTCACGGGAATAATCGAGTATTTCCCGGAAGAGCTGCGGATTGACGGCTGCGATAGTTCGCAGGGCTTCCAGATAGCTTGTGCCCGCCGTTTTCACGTGTACAAATCCCTCATCCAGAGATCCGATAACATTATAGACACTAAATTTATCACTTCCGGAATGGATACTGATTTTGTAGGGGCCCAACTTTTCAGCTATCTTGAGATGCTTAATATACTCTTGTTTGAACAGGTTCAAATCCCCTTTATAGTCAATTCCCTTTTCGAAATCCCCGACGAATCTGGGAGCGAGGCTCACTAATTCCACATGGCGACGCTTCAGTTCATTGGCGACCAGGTAATGTTCAAACGGCTGGGTGACCGATTCGGTTTCATCCACCGAGAGTTCCACTTCTCTGGGATGATCGGGATAGGTCTCCGACAAATACCGATACAGGTGGACAGCGTGGGCAATCACCGCTCCATACTTGATGAGCCCCCTGAGCACTTCTTCTCTGGTTGGTTCGATGGCAAAGTCAGCGGAGATTTGCACTCGCCGGTCTGCGTACCGATGCAGGCAATCGTCCAGGGTATCTTCCAATCTCTCCCAGGGAATCCGGCTGGCTTGGGTTTCTAAGTCATCGGCCGGCATGGTGTCCGCCTCATTCACGACATAGTCACCCGGATCAAAGGTAAACATGGTAAATCCGGCCTTGATGGTGTAATCGATATCCTCAGTGGTTTTGAGATGATCGGCATCCGCGCCAAACCCGTCTGTATAGCCTTCCTGGAACACCGCCCAGGAGGCAGTGTCCATCACCTCCTCCGGTGTCCGATGGGTGCGCTCTAATTCCCGGATGGATTGCTGCGCCAGAACCGGTTTCAACGGAAGATCGCAAATCGCTCTGAGATGTCCCGGATTTGCCAGCCCCAGCCGATCTCCTAATCCATACGAATTTTGCACGCCTACGGGGATGGGATTGGTGAAATCAAATACCGATCGAAGTGCTTCCGCATTTTCGTGGGTCAATTTGCATAATTTCACTACATAATTATCTGTCAGTTTAGTATCGGAGACTTGTTCTCCGTGAAACTTCTTTTGCAAGGCATTCTCGGCGTCCGGACTGGCTAAGCAGAGATATTTTTCAAAGTGCTGCTTACCGATACAAAAGAAAATCTCATCCACTCGTCTCGCTGATTTCGGATAGACCGACAGCAATTGGTCTTCCGTTAACTCCAGTGATAACAGGTTCGTATTGTCCAACGATGATTTTTCAAGCAGATCGGAAAGATGAGTTATTTGGTGCTGTGGTGTCATTATTACCTCGAAGTTGTACTTTTTATAACTGCTTTCAATGCGGGCAGACTCATCCGCATTACAGATACGCACATCCGGTCGGAGATCAAGAGGGTGACCATATTTCTACCTGAATTCCAGAAGAGCTTGTTTCTGCAAAATATCCATCGAGCATTCTTTTCTCCCTGGGATTGTATTTCACTCACTGCTTACTCTAAAAACCAAATATGTTGGGCAGGAACATGCTGAGCCACGGAACAAAAGTCACCACCAGGAGGCCGACGACCATCACCGCATAGAGCGGTAAGAGCGGTTTTATTACCTTCTCAATGGCCGTGTTTGCCACGCCGGTTCCCACAAAGAGCACGGTGCCTACCGGCGGTGTGCATAACCCGACACAGAGATTCAGGACAATTATAATCCCGAAATGGACCGGGTCCATCCCCAGATTCATAACGGCTGGCAGAAAGATTGGTGTAAAGATCAGGACGGCCGGAGTCATATCCATAAATGTTCCAACCAAAAGCAAGACCACATTAATTATCAGAAGAATAATAATCTTGTTCTCCGTGAGACCGATAAGAGCAGCACTCACCGTCTGAGGGATACGGACATAGGACATGATCCAGGACATAGCGACAGAAGTCGCAATCAGCAGCATCACCATGGCTGTAGTCGCGGAGGTATCCAGCAAGATTTTCGGTAAATCCTTCCATTGCACCTCCCGGTAGAGCACCACCGCCAGCAGGAAGGCATACGCCACTGCGATAGCCGAGGCTTCCGTGGCTGTAAAATACCCGGCCACAATCCCTCCAATGACCACAACAATCATGAAGATACCGAGAATGGCGTCCAGGAATCTCTTCCCTGCCTCTTTCAGGGAAACTTTGGCTGCTGCCGGATAATTATGCCTCACAGAATAGATTCCTGCCACTGCAATCAACCCCAGCCCGACCAGAATTCCCGGCAGATAGCCTGCCAGAAACAGGGCAGCGACAGAGGTGCCCCCGCTGGCAAAGGCATAGACAATCAGAATATTGCTGGGAGGAATGACCAGGCCGGTGGTGGAAGCAGTGATGTTCACCGCAGCACTGAAATTCCGGTCATAGCCTTCTTTGACCATCAATGGAATCATAAAGCCCCCAATAGCTGCCGTAGCTGCCACGGCTGAGCCGGAAATAGCACCGAACAGCATGCAGGCCACAACGATCACATAAGACAGGCCGCCCCGTAAGCCGCCAACCATCACCTCGGCAAATCCGATGAGCCGCCGGGCAATGCCCCCGTGATTCATGATCTGCCCTGCCAGGATGAAAAACGGGATGGCCAGAAGGGCAAAACTGTCCAAACTGGTTCCAATTTGCTGAGACAGCGTCGTGAATGCCGGCATCACATCAATGCTGAGAAGCATTGTGACCAGGGTGGAGAGACCAATACTAAAAGAAATCGGTACGCCCAGTATTAACAACACCGCAAATACAATAACCAGCATTAATACGTCTGTTAGAATCATGGAATTCCCTGTCTATTCTGCAGTTGTCATTATTTCCCCGACGTCTCCCATCAACGGCTCCTTATTCAAAAATTGCGCCCGAACATGATTAATGAAGTAGAGCCCTGAATAGAACATGATTAATATCCCACTGATCGGGATTACCGAATACACATACCCCATTTTCACCTGTAATGCGGCAGACACCTGACCCAGCGAAAGGGTGAGGCTCACAAGTTTCAGCCCGCCGATCACCATGGCCACCAGAGCGAAAAGAAAGACACAGAACTGAATAAACATCCGGGAATAGTGTCGCGCCGGGCCTGTAAACTTGTTGGCGATCACATCGATGGCAATATGTCCTTTGATCCGGTGGGTATAGGCCGCACCCAAAAGCGAGACCCAAATCAGCAGAAAACGCGCCAGTTCCTCTGTCCAGGAACTGGGATTCCCCAATACAAATCGGGTGAACACCTGCCAGAGCACATTGATCACGTTGGCTGCCATGACCACAATCACGAACCACTTCAAAAAGTTATCAATCACAGATATTAATCTTTTCATGGCTATTCCACTTCTCTGATTCTTTGAGCAATTTCGTATATCTCAGGGAACTGTTCCCTGTACTGATCATACAATCCAGCAACTTTCTCGCGAAACGGGCCCTTGTCCGGACGGATGATCTCCACTCCGGCCTCTTCCACTATTGCCATCGCCTCTTCGGTTGCCTGGGCCCAGAGTTCCTTTTGACGTTCCGCGGACTCCACGGCAGATTCTTTGATAATGCGCTGCTGCTCGGCCGTGAGCTCTTCCCAGAGATGCCTGCTGATAAGCAATATGTCCGGGACTGCTGTATGCTGATCCAGGCTATAGTAACCACACACTTCATAATGATGAGACAGATGGAAACTGGGAGGATTGTTCTCGGCCCCATCCACAATTCCCTGCTGAAGTGCCGAGTAGAGCTCGCCCCAGGCAATCGGAGTCGGGGAGCCCCCGAGCGCCTGCACCATCTGCATTGCCGTGGTGCTCTCTTGTGTGCGGATCTTCAACCCTTCAAGATCATCCGGAGTCCGGATAGGCCGGTTCACAGTATAAAAACTGCGACTGCCTGCATCATAATAGCATAATCCCAGGAGCTGATTATCGAATGGCGCTCTCAGCAACTCCTCTCCAATCTCTCCTTCCAACGCCTGAAACCGGTGCTCGTCATCCCGAAACAGATAGGGAAGACCAAAGACCTTAAAGATGGGAGTGAAAGATTCCAGCGGACTGGTGGACGTCTTGGTCATACCCAGGCTTCCGATTTGCAGTAATTCCAGGCATTCTCGCTCTGAGCCCAACTGTTCACTGGGATAGATGTCGATTCGCATGGTGCCATTCGACTTTGTCTTCACCCGCTGCGCCATGTACTCCATGGCCTGATGTACAGGATGAGAAGGGGCCAGACCGTGCCCTAATTTAATTATAAGCGTATCGGTTTCGGAACGGCATCCGGTAATCATCCCGACCAGGAGTAGAAGTACACCAAAATATACGATGGCATAAGACTTCGTCATGATATCAATCCTTCTGCGCGCGTTTCCTGCAGTTATCGATTTCAGAGATCATTCAAAAAACAGTTCTTTGGGACGATCATATGAGAGCGACACAACCAGATCTTCTGCCGGGCCTTCCGGTACTTGCCCCTTCTCCACCATCTCGCCAACCACATTGCAGAGGGTCCGCCGGAACATTTCTGTTCTGGAGTCAAACGACATCAACTTCCTGGAGTCTGTCACCATGCCCGCATGATTACTTAACAGATCGACCGTTGCGATATATTTCAGATGCGTTTCCATACCATACGGGCTGTCATTCCACCACCAGGGCGCCCCGATACTGACATTCGGGAAGGCACGAGCCAGTGTACCCAACGTGGGGAGGTGAGATGGGTCCACACAATAGAGAATAATTTTCAGCTGTTCGTCAAACTCGTTGAGAAAATAACGGAGATTGTTCACGAACTCGATATTCTGGGTTGAGATATCGCCTCCTGTATCCGGACCGAGGGATTCGTACAACACGTCCCGGTAATCCCGTACCGGCCCAATGTGCAACTGCGTCACCCAATCGGTTTGCTGGTTCATTTTACCGAATTGCACCAGCATGTAGGCTTTGTAATCCCGGATTTCTTCTGCCGTCAGATCTTTTCCCCGGAAGGCCTTCCTATGAATTTTTGCAGCACGATCAGTGGGCACATAATGACCATACGGTTTTTGAACACCGTGATCACTGGCAACACAACCCACTTCTGCAAAATAGTCATGGGTTTTCTGCAGCGCATCAAGCACTCCCGACAATGCGGCCACATCGGTATCCGTGTCTTCTCCCAGGTGCTCAACGATTTCTTTCCACGAATCCTTGTCCACGTCCATCACTTTATCCGGCCGCCAGGTAGGAAATATTTTTGTGTCCTTTACTTCCTTCTGCGCCTGTTCGTGATAGGGAAGCTGCACGGTCGGATCGTCGGTGGTGCACATGACCTCAACCTTCATTGCCTTCAACACAGATTGTGGACGCATCTCCGGTTTATCCAGCTGCGCTTTGGTCTGTTCCCATATTGCATCACCGGTCCCGGCGGAAATTATCTCATTAATGCCGAAGCGCCTGCGCAGATCGAGATGCACCCATTCATAGGTCGGATTTCCAATTAACTCCGGAAATACTGATGCCATGGCATCCCACTTTTCCTTGTTGCTGGCACTTCCGGTGATTTTTTCTTCCGGTATACCCCGTTTTCGCAGCACCTCCCATACATAATGATCCGTGGCACCTTCAACCTGCCAGATATCAGACCAGGGCTCATTCTCCACGATCTCCCGGATATCCGCATGATTGTGGGCATCCAGAATAGGCAAACCTTTAACCCGCAGATATAGATCCCGGGCAGCCCCGCATTCTAACAGATAATTTTCGTCCAGAAATCCCATGAACATCTCCTCTAGAGATAATGTTTCCTGTTGTGGCGTTCAGCGAGCACTCCTAACACTTTCATTACGATTTCCAGTGATTCCACTTCGAGTTTGCACCACTGACTTCGTAAAAATATTTGCTAATTTTTCGTAGTGCATAAAATAGAGAATGCATAAAAAAGAGTAAAGATTTGTTTATTGTTTATATAATCTATTTAAAATCAGAATAGAAATAAGATATTCCATATTTTTATTTAGTAGTTTATCTTTTACAACAATTCATATTAAATTACAAATGACAAATATTTTCATAATTGAATCGATAATCTTCGGAGTTGCTCTTCTTATACCAATCAATACTATTCAATACTATTCTTTCACTCAGAAACCAGCGCTAGAGTCTTTGAATAAGTTGCCCACCATCGACATAGAAAACCTGGCCGGTGGAATAGGCGAAATCTCCACGCACCAAGGCTCTGACGGCCCGTCCGATATCCTCAGGCAATCCCCATCTCGGCTGCAGGAGCAGGCCTTCCCCGATCATCCGGTCGTACTTTTGGATTACACCGCTGGTCATATCCGTTTTGATGATGCCCGGACGAATTTCGTACACCGGAATGTTATACTCACCCAGCCGAACAGCCCATAATTTGGTTGCCATACTCACCCCGGCCTTGGAGACACAGTACTCGCCCCTGTCAGTGGAGGCAGCCTGGGAATTGCTTGAGGCAATATTCACAATGCAGAAAAATGCTTCCGGGTGCTTTTCTTTCTGCTGAATCATATGTTTGGCAGTAGACTGGGTTAGAAAATATGGACCCTGCAAATTGATTTTCATGACTCGCTCGAAGCTGCGTTCTGTGGCTGAAAGAATGTCCGTTCTTTCTTCAGGGGCAACACCGGCATTATTGACCAGAATGTGAATCGTGCCAAATCGTTCCAGGGCCTCGCTGACCAGTCGGGTTCGATCGGCGGGTTGCGAGATATCGGCCTGGGAGTACAGCACTTCCCCACCCTGGTGAGTTAGTTGATCTATCGTTTCACTTACCTCGGCCTCAGGAGCCACATCATTTATCACCAGATTTACACCTGCACGCGCAAGCGCCTGCGCTATTCCAAACCCGATGCCGCGCCTTCCTCCTGTGATAAGGGCAATTCGTTTCATATCATCCGGTTTCCCCTTCTATAGTTCCTGTACTCACGTCACTCCGGCACGCTCATCATTTATTTCGAAACACCGGAGATCGCTTTTCCAGAAAGGCCCTGATTCCTTCTGATTGATCTTCGGTGGTCACACAGAACGCCAGGGCCAAACTTTCTTCTGTCTTTACCGCCTCCTTATCATCCCGGAATCGGTTCAACATGCGTTTGCTGAGTTTGTTTGCAACCGGGGCATTCCGGGCGATCTCCCCGGCTACCTGCGCCACACTGTCTAACAGTTCCTCATCCGGAAAAATATCGTTGACCAGGCCAATCGCGTGCGCTTCCCGGGCATCGATCATCTTTGCAGTGAAGACCAGCTCCTTTGCTCTGGCCACGCCGATAATGCGGGGCAGGCGGAATGTCCCGCCCCATCCCGTGATCATGCCAACCCTTGATTCAGGCTGGCCCCATTGTGCTGATTCACCTGTATACCGGAGATCGCAGGCACACGCCAGCTCGCATCCCCCTCCAAGAGCATACCCGTTGACAGCAGCTATCACCGGCGCCGGGAACTCTTCAATCAGCTGCAATACCTCATGGCCCCGCACCGAGAATTCACGGGCATCTGCCGGCGAAAAGTCAGCAATCAGCTTCAGATCCGCTCCGGAACAGAAAACTCCCCCCGTTCCCGTGACAATCAATGCTCTGATTTCCGAATTTTGTAACTCCAGTAGATGGGCTTCCAGAGAATCCAACACTGTAAAGTTCAAGGCATTTTGTGCATCCGGCCGGTTGATCCTGAGGGTAGTAATGTATTCTGCCGGTGACTCCCGAACAATCATCGTCTCGTTTTCAGCCATGGGTTCCCTCATTCCATAGACACATTCATTTTTTCCGGTTTAAAAATCCGGGAATCCATAGTCGGTAACGGCTCCGCAATTTTGGGACGAAAACCCATATGCGCCAGAATGTCTTGCTCCAGGTCGACTCCCGGTGCGATCTCAATCAGCTCCATTCCCGCCGGCTGCAGCCGGAACACTGCGCGTTCTGTGACATACAGTGCCTGCTGGTGCTGGGCTCTTGCGTACTCCCCGCTGAAGGTGATCTGTTCAACTTCCCTCACGAATTTTTTTATCTTGCCCTCCTGTACAATATGGAGCTGCTCATTTTGGATATCGATTTTCAACCCCCCGGTCGTAAACGTGGCGCAGAAGACCACCTCTGTGGCATTCTGGGAAATATCAATGAAACCACCGCATCCCGGGAGCTGATTACCGAATTTACTCACATTCACGTTGCCATACTGATCGACCTGAGCTAACCCCAGAAACGTCACATCCAGACCACCTCCGTGGTAAAAATCAAATTGACTGGGGGCATTGATAATGAGATCGGGATTATATCCGGCGCCAAAGATAGCCCCCTTTGCCGGTATTCCACCGATAATACCCTGTTCGATAGTAAAAACAATCTGCTCAATCAGATTTTCTTCCGCTGCGATATTTGCCACGCCGTCAGCGATACCGAACCCCAGGTTAACCACGGCATCCGGTTTGAGTTCCTGGGCAGCCCGCCGGGCCACGATTTTGCGAATATCAAATTCCAGAGGGCGTATCTCTTCCATGGGAATGCGTATCTCTCCGGAAAATGCCGGATTATATTCCCCCTCGGCGGTTTGCCACTGGGCAGGGTTTACCACCACGGCATCCACCATAAATCCGGGGACTTTCACCATCCTGGGATGGCGCGTTTTCTGCCGGGCCAGTCGCTTCACCTGGGCGATCACCACTCCACCGCTATTATAGGCAGCCTGGGCGGAGGAGAGGATATCAAGATCCACCGCTTCCTGCTCTACTCCGATATTTCCATCTTCATCGGCGGTCGTACCCCGGATAATGGCCACATCTATGGGAAAAGATTTGTAAAAGAGCAGTTCCTCACCGTCCAGAGTTATTATTTCCACCAGATCCTCGGTGGTCTTTTCGTTCAGTTTGCCCCCTTCCAGGCGTGGATCAATAAACGTCTGCCTACCCAGCTTCGTCAGGACTCCTTTGCGACCGGCGGCGATTTCTCGGGTTAACAAGGAGAGGATTCCCTGGGGAAGGTTATACGCTTCAATTTCATTGTCCAATGCCAACTGAATCATTTCCGGTGACCAGCCCCAATGGCCTCCAATGACCCGTTTCACCAGACCTTTATGCGCGAATCGACTGACCCCTGTTTCTTTCCCGTCACCGATACCGGTCACATGAACCAATGTGAGATCGGCGGGCTTTCCGGTTTCTAAGAACCTCTTTTCCAAAGCCTGATAGGTATAGTCCGCATCCATTACTCCGCCGCCGGAACCGGTAATAACTATCGTATCACCGGAATGTATCAGATCGACGGCCAGTTCTGCAGGCATGGCCTTCTCACACGCCATACTGCTCCCCTTCATCTATACCCGCTTGTTTCACGGGAATATTCACGAAAGGTATCGTAAATAAAGAGACCCGTACCCCAGTTGATGAATGGTTGAATTTATGGACCATATTTACTCAGAAGAGATTACCGGATCTTTTGACGGATAAACTCCTGTAGTTGAACAGGTTTATGTGTGTTTGCAGATTCGTAAATGCCCAGGACGATCCCCAGTGATTTCAATGCCTCCTCACCCGAGACAGACGAATCTTTCCCCTCCTGAATCGCCTCCACGATATCTGCGAACTGATTCTTGTGTGGTTCAACCGAAAAGCCTGCGAACGGACTTGCCGCTCCGGCGCCTCCTTCCTCTTCCTCTTGTTTGCCTTGATTTGATGACTCTTCGGTCAACAAGGTAAAGTTGTTGCCCTTCAATACCGCAGTACCTCGGTCCCCATGGATTTCGAGTCTTCTCTCCTGGGCCGGAAATACTGATGTAGTGCCTTCGATTACTCCAATAGTCCTATTACTGAAACGCAGCAGTGCAATCCCGGTATCCTCCCCTTCTATCCGCTGATGAGTGAAAGTCCCGGTGTATCCATAGATTTCTTCCACCTCGCCTACCAGCCACTGCAGCAAATCAATGGTATGAACAGACTGATTGATTAACGCACCTCCCCCGTCCAGTGCCAGGGTTCCCCGCCAGCCGCCGGAATCATAGTATTCCTGATCCCGGAACCACTTGATATAGGCATCGGCAAGATGTATCTTCCCGATCCTGCCCTCAGTAATCGCCTGTTTCATTTGCAGAACAGCAGGGAGAAACCGATTCTGGAAAATGACCGACAGATGCACCTGGTGCCGGCGGCAGGTTTCAATTAATTCCCGGGCCTTTTCCAGGGTCACCTCAATGGGTTTTTCCACCACAACATGTTTCCCTGCCGCCGCTGCCGGCGCTCCGTATTCCAGATGGGCTCCGCTGGGCGTACACACGGAGACCAGTTCGACCTTCGAATCGGCCAGGAAATCCTCCCAATCGGCGGCATACTCCGCCTCATATTTTGAAGCCAGTCGCTTCGCATTCTCTGCATTCCTGCTGTATACAGCGACCAGCTCCGTACTCTCCAGTTGATTGAGCGCTTCCGCATGCACGTCTGCCACAGAACCTGCTCCTGCGATACCTACGCCCAGGGGATTTGTTCTGCTCACTACTTCCTC